>SHZD01000039.1 GCA_009692465.1 Myxococcales bacterium | reverse complement strand
GCCAATCGGGCCTGACCTACCGCGAGTTCGCCAAAGCCCACGACTGCCACCCCGCAACCCTGAACTGGTGGGTGCGCTTGCTCCAGCGCGAGGCCGACGAACTGACCGGGGCGCAAAACCACAGCACCCCCGAGCCGGCACGCCTTGTGCGCGTGGCACTCGCCCCGAATCCGCCACCGGCGCGCCAGTATGTCGTTGCCGATGCTTGCCCGACCGTTGTCGCACTAGTCGGCCCGGCTGAGCTGCGGGTCGCTGTCGGCACCGACCCCGGCTACGTGGGCGTGCTCGTTGCCGCGATTGCCCGCGCGGTGGCGCCATGTTGATGCTGCCGCCGTCGTGCCACATCTATCTGTGCACCCAGCCCTGTGACATGCGGCGCGGCTTCGACGGCTTGTACGCTGAGGTCAAACGCCTTGCAAGCCCGCGACAATGGCGACGTCGACCGCGTGCGCCACCGCCGCACTGCCACCGATTGGAAGCAAGAAGCCAACGCCGTTCGGCTCAGTGTGTACGCCGAATTGCTGAAACTGGACAGCGTCAACGGCTATGGCAAGGCGTTTGCAGAGGCTTTTTTCGCGTCAAACGGCGAGCCGTCTGCAGCGGTTGCGCCCGTTGAAGTCGCGCCAGCGACAGATGTGCCGGTCGGGTAGGCCTGTTGGGGTGTCTACAAGGCACCAAGTGCAGCACTTCGGGTGTAGTTGACGCTTCATTAAGGCACCAAGTACGGCACTTCGGGTCTTGTTGAGGGCCCACTAAGGCAGCCAGTGCCGCACTTCAGGTCAAGTCGACGCCCCAACTAAGGCAAACCCGCCAGATCCCTTCTCCCGCGGCACGTGGGAGAAGGGTGCCCGCAGGGAATACTCTGCAATTTCCAGTGCTCCGTGCGTGCTGGGATGAGGGCCGGCAGGTGCCGGCAGCCCCCGGTGTGAACCCGTTGGCACCCGTGGCCGACGTTCGCCCAAATTGCCCCAATGGCCTAGGAGCGTGTCGGAGTATTCCGACTCGCTCCTAGCGCCGTCTGGCTAGACGGCGGCAACTGTCCGAAACTGCACGGATTCACTCTGGGCAGTTCTTGGACAGTTGAGAATATCTGAGAAGCTAGGAGACTGTCGGATCGTAATAGATTCATTGTGTATAACCGGATAGACATTTTATAAACGATTGATTTCCGACAGGCTCCTAGAAGAATTGGAATCTCTGGTTTCTCGCGAAGGTCTCAGGACAAAGGCGACGGCGCCAGATCGGACACCAGCACGAATCAAAACCCTTTCGGCAAACCGGCTTGCCGACAAACCGCATTCGCAGTGTGGCGCGACTTGATAGTAGCGTCGACCACAAAATTGACCCGTGTGATAGGGCTGTACCAAATTTCGTGGTGGCCTTTGCCGTGGCGCACAAAGTAACAGCCCGCGGCAGCGAGCGCTTTCTTCAAATCCGGAGTGAAGCTGGGCATCAGGCCGCCAACACAAACTGCCGGGTCGTGAGCTCGAATGGCAATGGCCGCGTCGTAGCAACGCCGTTGAGCGCCAACAACTCGGGAATCATCACTTTCAGCTTTGCGACCAATTCCTCGGTTGTTGCCGCCTCCGTCGCGAGGCCAGCGACATCGTTGCTTGTGGCGACCCAAACTGAGGCTTCGCTGTCCCAAGTGGCGTGAACGTAAAGTAGATTTTCCATCGGCCGTTTTCCACGGTGGCCCGAGCACGGGCGACAGCAAAGACTAGGCGTTGAACGTCAGAACTACAAGGGGTTTCGGGCATTGGGCGCATCCGCAAACTGATCCTGCCGTTTATGTCAACGACTTAGGCGACACCCGACCAGCCGATGCCCAACAATGCCGACCCAATGCAGCACCGGGGCCAATTGGCCACCGCCTGCCGGACGTCATCGAAAAGCCGTTGCCGGCGCTGGACTTGCGGCGGTTGCGCGAGCTGGTCGCGGCAGAGCTTGCGCGGCGCGCCTCAGGTTCAATGAGCCTTGACCGTCTACTTGGCACCAACCGGCTACCCCAAATTTACCACCGAAATTCTCCGCGGCCCCCGATTTGGGATGCCAGTGCCCTGTCGCTCGCTGTCGCTCGCTGTCGCTCGCTGTCGCTCGCTGTCGCTCGCTGTCGCTCGCTGTCGCTCGACAAGGAGCAAGTGACGCAGTGACGCCGAGATGCGCCCAAAGCGGGGGATCGCGGGCGAACACTGGCTTGCATCACCATAGCTTACGTCTTCTCGTGCCTTAATCGCTGCGGCGGACTGCGAATTGGACCTGCAAGCGGCAACCACGACTGCTCCGCGCCGCACATGCTAGCGACCATCTTGCGCCGACCGAGCGGTAACCGACACGCCAGCGGCATGAACGCGTCGCGCAACCACGGCAACACTTTAGAATCACTTTGAAAAAATGGCGTCAACATCCGCGTCGCCTGCTGATAAAACTGCAAATGCGACCGTCGCCGCCGCGAGTACAGCGTTAGCCCGTCGGCCACCGTCCCGCAGTGTGCCAGACAATCGCTCAGGGCCTCGGCGTCGAGCAGCGCTAGATTGGCGCCCTGACCTAGTTGCGGGCTCATCGCATGGGCGGCATCGCCCAGCCAGACCACCGAACCACTGTGCCAACGCGGCATGTGCACGTCGCGGTACTTGGCAAACAGCAACTGGTCAGCGCTGGCGATGGTTGCCAAAATGGGCTCAACTTGTGGCTCTAGGTGCAACAGGCGCGCTTTCCACTGGGCCAAGTCGGCGCGGCGAAAGTCCTGCACTTGGTCGGCGCGGATCGACCAAAACAAGGTGACTTGATTGGTAGTGCGACTGGTAGGCGACTTGCCGGTCGGCAGCAGGCCCAGCATGGTATGGGCGCCCTGTACGACTTGGTACAGCCGCTCGCGGAACAGATGCTGCGGGTCAGGCGCCACCCACCACAGCGCTCCCCACGGGTAATCGCGCACCGAACGGGCAATCGGCCGATCGATGGCGACGTCGCTGCTGGCACCATCGGCGACGACAACCAAATCGAAATCTGGGTATTTTGTGCCAAATTCATCAACTAAACTAGCATGTTGAACAATGGGTGCCGTCGATCTTTTCTGCTCCGAAGAGTGCTCAATACGCCTAATCGTCACCCCTAGGTGCAACAGAATGCCCGCTTGCGCTTGCACAGCCGCAAACAGAGCCTCAAAAAGTGCACCGCGGTGCAGGCCAATCCCAATCAGCCGGCGATCGAGATGGGCGTAGTGCAGGTCCAGCACCACCCGGCCCGTCGTCGAGCGGCAAAATAGCCGGTCCACGCGCGCACCTTGGGCTTCAATCGTGGGCAGCAAGCCCAAACGGTCCAGTACGTGCTGACCGGTCGGTTGCAGCATGATGCCCGCGCCGACGGGGCCCGGTTGCGGCACGGCTTCAAACAGCTCGACCTGGTGGCCAGATTGAGCCAGAAATAGAGCGGCGGCGGCACCCGCCGTACCCGCGCCGATGATGCCGATGTGCAGGGGAGGGGTCATGGATCGCTGTTCAACCTGCAGCATAGGCGGTCAGCCGCCGCTGGCGTTGCGAGTAAAAAACTGCACATTTTCGACAAAAAATCGTCTAATTATAAGATGTTGTTCAATGGGTGCCTACAGATCAGACGCGCCGAGCGGCCGCAAACTGGGCAATCGGCGCGCCGTCCCGGGGAACGCCCGCTCCAAAAAGATCAGCGCCACCACGCCCATCGCCACATCGGACAGGCCCGACAGCAAGAAGGCGGTCACGCTACCCGCAACCAAAAAGTGGCCGACCATGAGCGTGCCCGCTAAAAACTTGCCATACACCATCAGTTGCACAAACACCTTACCGCGCACAGGGTCGGCCTGAGCCCAATAGCTGTAAAGTCCCAGCGTTGCGATATAGCCCACCGCCACATACTTCCACACGGCGATCGGCGGCGCATCACCGGCTGGGGCGCCAATACCGAGGATTTGGCGATGGTTTTCAAGGAGCGCGTAGACCTGTGGCTCCGCGAACAGCACGCACATGAAAAAGCACGCGTAGCACACGGTGTAGGCCCGCATCAGCCAGACAAACTGGCGAACGCGCGGCGAATCCGCAGCATTGGCGGCGGTGAGCGGCAAAGTGTCGGGCATGAATCCCCTTATTGTTTGCGCGGGTAGACGGCGCTCAGCCCGGCGAGGCTCGCGGCTGCGCTGCAAGTTTGCTCTGCCTCCGTGCCGCCGCGCAAGCCACCGGCAGCAAACCCGAACTGTGACTGCCAGAGGACGCAGCGAAAAGACGTCGCGGCGATGACGGTGAAGTCGACCCCGCTGTCAGACGCTCGGACCCTGCGCCAACCGGCTCAACAACTGCTGCATTAGCTCGACGTCGCGCGCGCTTAAGTCCATTTTGCCGACCAATTCTTGCAAACGCGGCCGCAACGTTTCGCGGGCCTTGTCGGCGTAGAATCCACGGATGTCCAGTGCAGATTCAAAGGCTTGTACAAGGTCAGCACGGACGGCGGCCGGCGCACGCGGCTCAGGTTCACCGCGGGCTGCTTCGGCAAACAGCGTCAAAGCGACCGCGACCGCGGCGGCCACATTCAAGCTCGCCACCGGCCCCGGCGTCGGCAGGCGCACTACTCGATCGCAGCGGTTGGCGTCCTGTACCGCTAACCCCGTTCGCTCATTGCCAAATACTAGAGCCAGCCGGGCAAGGGGCGCGGGCAGCAACAAGCGAGCGTGGTGCACCGAGAGGGGTTCGGCCGCTACCGCCCCCCGCAGCTTTCCCGACGTCGCCAGCGCAAAGTCGATGTCAGCCAGCGCCGCCGCCAACGTGGGCCAAATTTGCGCCTGCATCAGCGTATTTTCGCAGGGATGGGCCATTTTGAGAGCGTCGCGACACTGGACATCGCAGCGCGAGGCCACCAGCCGCAGTTCTGCGCCAAAATTGCCGGCTAAACGCGCCACGCTGCCCACATTTTGCTCGCCTTCGCTGTGGACCAGCACCACCACCAGCTGGGTAAGCGGGCGCAACGACGGTGCCTGTCCGGCGTCCGTTGGCGCAGTTCGCCGTCGGCCGATTTTCATAGCGGACACCACAGGTAGCGGTCGATGACCGAGGTTGGCATGGACTCAGTTCACGTTGATCAGGATTTTACCGGCAGCGCGACCACTTTTGGACCGCTCCCACGCTGCGGCCAACTGATCCAAAGCAAAGCGACTGTCCACGATCACTTTGAGGCGACCCGCCGCAGCCAGCTGCCCCAGAATCTGCAAATCGGCGCGATTGGATTTGAGCATCACCGGGCGCACTCTCTTGCTGCTTAGCGCGTTCAGCAGGGAGCGACCAATCACCGCCGGACCCGGCATGGTGCTGGCAAAACGCCCGCCCGCCACCAGCATTGACAGCCATGGCGACGGCGAGCCGCCCACGCAATCGAGTATGATATCAAAGGGCTCTAGGCCGGCAAAGGCGTTGGGTGCCCGATAGTCGATGACGTGGTGGGCGCCGAGCCCAGTCACCATCGCGGTGTTCGCCGCCGAACACACACCGGTCACCCGCGCACCTGCGGCGACGGCAATCTGCACGGCCAAATGACCGACTCCGCCCGAAGCGCCCACGACCAGCACCCGCTCCGTTGCCCCCGAAAGAGGCAAGCCAGCTTCGTCGCGCAGACCCTGTAGCGCCGTCAACCCGGCCAAAGGCAGCCCGGCGGCTTGTTCAAAGCTCATGTCGGCAGGCATCGGCGCCAGAACGTCGACACCGACCACCGCGAATTCAGCACAGGCGCCGCCATTGTGGCCGGCAATCCGCGCGTGCACGCGCATCGACGGTTGGAAATCGCCAGCGTCGGCACCGATTTGCACGATTTCGCCCGCCACATCGGCCAACGGCACGCACGGCAGGCGTTGGGGCATCAACAAGCGCAGCTTTCCGCTGGCCATTTTCCAGTCGACCGGATTGACGCTGGCAGTGTGAACGCGGACCACCACTTGACGCAGTCCAGCCACCGGTTGCGGCAGGTCGACCAGTGCAAGGGGGCCGCCGTAGGTCACATAGTGCATAGCGCGCATGGATGGCTGTTGCCGACTTGAGCGGCGAGAGCGCGCACAGTAGTCGCATACAGCACCGCGCGAAAGGGGGATGTTCACCGCGACCCCCGCTTTGGGCGCAGCTCGGCGTCACTGCGGCGCTTTCCTCCTTGCGGCGTACGCAAGTACGCCTCAGTCGTCAAGCCCCTTGCTCCTTGATCTGCATCCCAAATCGGGGGTCGCGGGGAATTTCGGTGGTGAATTTGGGTTCATCGGCTGCGTACCCATCACGGCTTGCTTCGCCTTACCGTCGATCCGCGCTACAGCGATGGGCTGATGGGCATTCGAAATCGCAGTTTTCCCGCAATTGTGATGTTGAATTAGGATGTTGTTAGATGGGTGCGTACCAATCAAACCACGCCGCCCGCCCGGGTACTCGGTTTAGGGCCAGTGCAAAATCAAGTCGATTTTGCTCCCCGGCCCATTGCTTGTTCGGTGGGTCGCTAACTCGCGGCTTCGCAAGCCGCCTGCACGCTCCGTTCCAATCGCGGATCGATCGAGTAATTCTTGCACGGGCCCCTACTTTAGGTGCGCGACTTCATCGCCCACTAAGACGACGTCCAAACCGATGGCTTGCGCGCTCGCCAGCGCCTCTTGAGCGGTGCGCACAATCGGTTCGCCGTGGCGATTGAAGCTGGTATTAACCAGCGCCGGACAGCCGGTCAGCTCCGCAAACGCCTGCACCACGGCGTACAGCCACGGGTCGTCGTGCTCGGCCAGTGCCTGCGGCCGGGCGGTACCATCGACGTGCACCACTGCCGGGGCTACCGCGGCAAAGGCTGGCGTAACCGCCAAGGCCACGGTCATGTCGCCACAACTACTCAAGACTGGGGCCAACGGGGTGCTGATGATCTCCGCCCACCGCGGTTGGGCAAAGACCGGCGCCAACGGCATGAACGCATCGCGCTGCAGGCGCTGGTTGAGATCGACCACCACTTGCCGCTGACGCGGGTCGGCGATGATGGAGCGGGCACCGAGCGCGCGCGGCCCAAACTCAAGCGCCCCGCGGGCCACTCCCCACACTGCGCCGGTGGCCAATGAAGCAGCAACCTGTGCTGGCGGCGGTGGCTGTACTGAGGCAATGGGGGTGCCCAGTCGCAGCGACGGCCATGGCATCGCATCGACCTGTTCAGCAGCAGCAAGGTGTTCACTAGCGGCCAGCGCCGCGCCCACGCACAGCCCTTGGTCGCCCATCGCCGGACACACGCTCAGCGAGTTCCAGCCTTGCGCACTGAGCGCGCCGTTGAGCGCGACGTTGGCGAACAGGCCGCCGGCCAGAGCCAGATTGTCGACCCCCGTGTGCGCTCGCCACCGCGCCGACCATGGCAAAATCGCCGCGGTCAGCGCGCGTTGCAGCTCCCAAGCGACATCGGCGGCCGCCAGCCCTTGGCGCAACGCCTGACGCACGCTGGCCAGCCCCTGCCGGACCTGAACCCGCAGGTCCAGATCTTGGTGTCGCAGCTGGTCGTGCAAGCGTAAGGTGTTCTGGTTTTTACCCAGTGCCGCCAGCCCGGTGACCTTGCCCTCCTGGCCCTCGCCAAAACCCAGCAACTGGGTGATGCCGCCGTAGAGCAGCGCGGGCGAATGGCGCGGGCCTTGCGCATGCAGACGCTGGATTTGCCCCGCGGTCCTTCCAGTTGCCAGCCATACGGCGACACTAATGCCATCGCCATAGCCGTCCAAGGTCAGCACCAGCGCCGGCAGTTGGGCGCGGGCCACCGCCGCCACGGCGTGACACAAGTGGTGGTCGATGGCGGTCAGTTTGGCGTGGCCTAGGTTCAGGTGCTGCAGATGGGCGCGCAGCGCACGCTGACCCAGCCACGCTTCCGCATCGCGCACCGCGGGCAGCGCCGCCACCGCATGCTGAAACTGGGCGAAGGCCTGCGATGGCAGCGACAGCGGATCGATGCGCGCCGGATCCTGCGCGGCGTACTGCCGGTCGAACAGCCGCGCCGGGGCCCGACCATAGCGACCCGCCACCGCGATGGCGTCGACTTGGGCAGCTTGCACTCCAGCAAGGTGCAGGACTTCCACTACGGATTGCTGCGGAAAGCCTGCTTGGTGCTTGCGGCGGGTCAGGCGCTCCTCGGAGAGGGCGGCGACCACTTGACCGGCGACTACCAGCGCTGCCCCAGCGTCGTGACCGTCCCACAGGCCCAAGATGATAGCGTGTTTGGCGGCGTTTGGGCTGGGAGCGGTGGGCGTCACGGTGGGCAGTCTAGGCGATGTGGGGCGTGGCTAAAAGTGGCGGCGGAGGCCCAAATTCACCGCCGAAATTCACCGCGGCCCCCGATTTGGGATGCCAGTGCCCTGTCGCTCGCTGTCGCTCGCTGTCGCTCGACAAGGAGCAAGGAGCTTTTCTGTCAGGGGCGTACTCTCGTACGTCCCTGACAGAAAAGTGACGCAGTGACGCCCAGATGCGCCCAAAGCGGGGGATCGCGGCGCGGCCCGCCCATTGCCGACCAGCCCCAGCCCCGCTATTGTGCGCCAACGCCTACCGACTGGCGGCAATCCGAATCTGTGCAACCCACCACTCCACTTCAACCTGCGACCTCGCCATGTCCACTGACGGTCGTCGTCGCCTGCCACAACGAGCAGACCGCCATCGCCGCCGTCGTGCACAAGTGCCGCCAAGCATGCGAACTGAACACCCAAATCCTAGTCGTTGACGATGGTTCAACCGATGACACGGCCAACCAAGCACTGCAGGCAGGCGCCCAGGTGCTGCGCTTGGCCGTAAACGGCGGCAAAGGCGCGGCGCTGCGGGCGGGTTTCGCGGCGGCCCACGGCGACTGGATTGCTACCATTGACGGCGACGGCCAAGACGACCCCGCCGAACTGCCACTATTGCGCGCCGCGGTGACTGCCGACGTCGGGCTGGTCATCGGTTCGCGCTTTCGCGGCAAACTGGAGCGTGGGGCCATCCTTGCCGTCAATCTGGTCGGCAATTTGGCGCTGACGGCGACCTTCGACCTGCTGTACGGGCAGCCGATTAGCGATACACAGGCTGGATTTCGCCTGATTCGCGGCGATCTCGCGCGCGGCATGCAGTTGCGCAGTAGCCAGTACGAGATTGAGACCGAAGTGCTCGCCCAAGTGCTGCGCGCAGGCTGGCGGGTGGTCGAAGTGCCGGTGACGCGGCGGGCGCGGGTCGGTGGCACCACGGATTTTCGGCGAGTGGCCAATGGGCTCAAGATTTTGGCGATGATGATTCGCTGTCGGTTTGGCAAGCTAGGAGCGTGTCGGAGTATTTCGACTCGCTCCTAGCGCCGTCTGGCTAGACAGCTGCACCGCCTTCCGGATCGCCGCCCGAGTTGCTCCACCACTTCTTCTTCTGGTTAACATCGGCGTCCATGTCCGGACTCGCTTTCTTGCGCTCGCCCTTCTTGGCCTCTTCTTTCTCTTTGGCCGCCTTGATCATTTCCGCCGCCAGCATTTCCTCAGGCGAGCCGTGACCCTCTTGGTGGCCTTCCTTGTCGTCTTTCTTGCCCTGTTTGCCCTTGAGCTGCTGAGCGTGCTTGGGATCTTGCTTGCCGTGGGCCTTGTCCTTGGCCACTGCGGCGACCATGGCGGCCTCGTGGTCTTCGCCTTCAGCTTGCTTTTCGTCTTGCTCGTCCTCAAGACTAACCGCCGCAACTCCAGCTTCCGAGCGGTCTTTTTTGGCCTTGTCCTTGTCCAGTTTGCTGGGGACCGGCGGCGTTTTTTCCCGCGATTTCTTTTTGGGATCCGCGGCCTCAGTGGCTTTCTTTTCAGCCGCTTTTTCGGCCTTCTGCAGCTGCTTTTTGGCGTCGTTGAGCGGGTGGTCCTGCTTGGCCTCGCCCCCTTTGCGATCTTCGCCGGCCTTTTGCGCTGCCTCGGCCACCCCGACCTTCTTCTGGTCGTCGGTTTTGGGCCCCAAGGCCTGCGCCGCCTGCTTGTCCTTGGGCTTTAGCGCTGCCTTTTGGTCGGCGTAGCCCTTGGACATCGCCTTGTCGACGATTTTGGCCGCACCACCGGCAATGCCAGCGCCCTTCTTTTCCTGCAGTTCCTTTTTCTTGTCTTTGGCCTGCGGCTTTTTGGGGTCGTTCTTCTTTTTCTTGTCTTGAGCTGCGGAACTGGACATGAAGGCCTCGTTAGTTGGAGCAGTGTTGGGGCTGGCTCGACGATTTGACTGCGCTGTCAGCGCGGCAATTGCTTGCGATTCCAATCGGTTGGGCCCGGCGGTCGCATCCCAAGTGAGCCAACTGGCTCCTTGGCGGCCAACTGCGGCTAGATTGGCGGCCCGCAGCCCAAATTGCAATCGCCAACCCGACCTGATGGCGACAGCGTGGGGCCGTCTTGCCCCAGTCCGGTTGGCGATTAGGCCTCGCCATCTGGCTCCAAAAGCGCCATAATCGCCTCGGCCCAGAGCCACTAGGATCTGCCAATGAGTACCCAAGCTGCCGCCGCCGTCGTCGATCTCGCCCACCACCGCGACGATCCGGTCATCACCACGTTGCGCACCAGTTTTCAGCGCATGCACCAACTGAGCCGCAGCGAAGCGCCGCCGACCGTTGCCGAACGCCGCGCGCGCCTAGATGCGTTGGAGCGGGTACTGCGCGCCAACCAGACCGCCATCACCGAGGCCTGCAACGCCGATTTTGGGGCCCGCTCGCGCCACGAAACGCTGCTGGCCGACATTTTTCCGACCATGGCGACGCTCAAGCACACCCGCAAGCACCTAGCCGGTTGGGCCAAACCGCGGCGGGCGCCGGTGCACTGGGCATTTCAGCCGGGCAGCGCCAGAGTTGTGCCGCAACCACTGGGAGTGATTGGGATTATCGCGCCGTGGAACTACCCGGTCCAGCTGTCTCTGTCCCCGCTAGTGGCGGCCTTGGCGGCGGGTAACCGGGCGATCATCAAGCCTAGTGAATTGACGCCCAACACCTCAGCACTGCTGGCTAAAATGATGACTGAAGCCTTCGATCCCAGCGTGGTCACGGTGGCCCAAGGCGGGGTCGAAGTGGCCGAGGCGTTTTCGCGGCTGCCGTTTGACCACATTCTGTTCACCGGTTCAACGCGGGTCGGGGCGATGGTGATGCGCGCCGCGGCGGACAATCTAACGCCCGTGACTCTGGAGTTGGGCGGCAAATCGCCAGCGGTAATTCACGATTCATTTCCGATGGATCTGGCTGCCGAGCGCATTATGGCCGGCAAGCTGCTCAACGCTGGTCAAACGTGTATTGCCCCCGACTATGTGCTGGTGCCGCATGGAAAAACGGCTGAGTTTATCGAGGCTTGTAAGCAAGTGGTCGCCAAAACGCGACCGACGCTGCGCGACAATCCCGACTACACTGCGGTCGTCAATGACCGGCAGTATCTGCGCCTGTGCCAATGGCTGGACGACGCCAAGAGCAAGGGTGCGCAAGTGATTGAAATTAATCCAGCTAATGAGGAATTTCTGGCGGCGGCCCACAAAATGCCACCGACGTTGGTCACTGCGACCAGCGACGACATGATCCTGATGCAAGAAGAAATTTTTGGCCCGATTCTGCCCGTGCTCGAGCACACCGGCACCGACGACGCGATTGCCTACATCAATGCGCGGCCGCGGCCGCTGGCGCTGTACTACTTTGACCGCGATTCCAGCCGGGTCAATGCGGTGATGCAGCGCACGACGTCGGGCGGGGTGACCATCAACGACACGATCTTGCACATTGCCCAAGAAGACTTGCCGTTTGGCGGCGTAGGGCCGGCCGGGATGGGCGCCTATCACGGTCAGCGCGGTTTCGACACCCTCAGCCACCTCAAGGGTGTGTTCTACCAGTCCCGCATCAACGGCGCATTCTTGATGAATCCTCCCTACGGCCCGCGGCTGGAAAGACTGGTCTCGATTTTGACGGCCTAAGGCGTGGATCTGCAAGAACAAACGCTGCTGCAAGAACAAACGCTGCTGCAAGAACAAACGCTGCTGCAAGAACAAACGCTGCTGCAAGAACAAACGCTGCTGCAAGAACAAACGCTGCTGCGCAATGACGAATACCTGCGCAACGTCGTTGAGACCTTCAACCTATGTCCGTTTGCCCGCCAGTGCCGACAGACTGGCAAGTTGCAGCGAATAGTGTTGACCAGCCCGGACATGGCCGCCGAGCTGCGCGCGACGCTACTGACGCTGCAACAAACCACCGACGACGATTTTGAAGTCGCGCTGCTGATTGCCCCGCTTTTCGTTGGGGATCACGCCCAGTTTGAGGCCATGTTGCGCCGCGTTGAAGCGCAAGTTGTGACAGATTTGGCCGACAACGGCGCAGTTGGCACTTGCTTTGCGGTGGCCTTTCATCCGCAATTGCCGTTTGGAACGGCGCAACCGCATCAACTTGTGGGCTTGTTTCGGCGATCGCCCGATCCAACCGTGCAGTTGGTGCGGCGTTCGCTGTTGGACCGGGTGCGCAAGGGCCACGGCGAGCATCGCTACGTCGATGTCGGCGAATTGAGCACGGCGGAAACGATTTTGGCTGCGGCGGCGACGCTGGCGGGTCACATTTCGCTGTCCGAACGAATCGCCCTTAACAACGAACAGACGTGGCAGCACCAAGGGCTCCAATTGCAAAGCGCGATGCTGGGCCTTAGTCAACGTCGTACCAGCGAGAAACCGCAGTCAGCCTGACGCTCTAGCTCCCAGTCAGCCATTGCCGCTCTTGCTCTTGCAACCGATCGCGATCCACGGCAGACACCGCGCTGCTGATTGTTGCCCACGCCGCCAAATCCAGCGGAGCAGGGTCAGTGGGCGCCAACAGCGAACCAATCAACACATTGGCTTGCATCAAGGCACACTCAACGGCAGCTCGTTGCTGTAACATCTTGGGATCACTGCCATTTTGCTCCCAGACAAAAGCCGCTTCGCGCGCGACCCGGGCGTCGCGAGAATCCACGCGTTGACGCAAGCCGGGCAGTGGCGGCCACGGCGGAGCATTGAGGCGCTGGCCTGCCACCGTCAGCGAAGCACTATCGAGCTTCTGGTTGCTGTCCAGTTGCAGCACGTGGGTCGTCACGCCTTGCAAGTAACCGTCAGGCAAATCGTCGCCGGCCGCGCGCAGAGCCGCAAGGGCAAACGGCAACGCCGCGGCACCCAAGTGAAAAACCAAGCCTTCCAGCGCGGTCCAGCGCGCCCACGCATCCAATCCGTGCGCACACCCAGCGCTGCGAACTAGGACGTCCGTCCACGCCCGCTTGTCGCCGCCTGCGGCCAGAGCCAGCGCTGCGGCTTGAATCACTTCCATATGCGCGGCGCCGATTTCAGCCACCCGCAGATACCACCCCACGCTGCGAGAGTCCGCAAAGCGCCCCAGTTGCCCCAATGCGACCAAGCGGTCGTCGGCATCGTCCGGGCCGTGCCGAAAGGCCGTCAGCGCGACGCTGGCAAACGCTTGCGGCGGTCCGTGGCGAGCCAGAAACACCGCGCAGTCACTTTCTGGAGCAATAGCAGGGCGTTGTGCCAACGCGCGCTGGCCAATCGCCTGCCAGCCTGCGCTATCGATATGCTCGCCATGGCCGAGAATTTGCAGCGCGGCGTTGCTAGCGCGGTCGGGCAGTGTGCCCGCCAAGATCGCCATCCCACGACGAAAATCCGTAGGTAAATCTTGCTCTTCTAGCAACGGCGCCAGCCACACGGCCTGCAATTGATGGCCGGCTGTTGCCCACAATTGCCTCAGCGCAGTCGACCCGCTTTGCGGCGCTTTGCACAGATGCCACAGGCGATCCCGCAGCGGGCCCAGCAATTGCGGCCACTGCGCAGGGTGGTCCGCCGCCGCCTGAGCCTGGGCGGTCCAAGCCTGCCAGTTGTCGGAACTGGTCGCGGTGTCAGCAATTGCCATCGCTAGGATTCCTGTGGCTTGGCCATGCGCGGGCGCCGACGCCAACGGCGCACCAGCCACACCGCACCGACCAACAATACGCCAGCGCCCATTTCAGCGAACAAGAATTCCGGCACAACTTCAGTATCTTTGGGCGGAGAATACTGCCATTTTAGGTAGGTAGCCAGCCGTTTTTCGCGGGCATCCATGGCATTGAGCGCAATCCGCCGCAATCGGCGCGCGGCAGCGTCCGGACTGCCTTTTTGGAAAGCCTGCCAATAGATCCGCGCCGCCGTGCTGGCTCGCCGCACCGACTTGGCGTGAATGAGCGCCATGCGCCCCAGCGCTTCGGCCACTTCGACCTCATCGCTATCGGCGACTTCGGCATCGGTAATCGTTTGCTCGTCGCCCAGCCGGTGGGCCAGCCGCCGCCACTTGGGGTGCATCGTCTGCAACGCAGCTTCGTACAACGGCGCCCCGGCGGTTCGCCCCGTTTTGGCTAGCGCCAGCACCAGAATTTCCGCTCCGCCTTGCTCAAACGGCTGACCCTGAAAGGCCCCCGCCAAGTGCGGGGCCATGCTTGAGCCCAACGCCGCCATCAGCTCCGGCTCATCGACTGAGGTCTGGGTCCACGCCTGCGCCAGCGCCGCCGCCGCCGGCTTGCCCATCCGCAAGTGGTCGAGCTCGCGCGCCAGCCACTGTTCGGCAAACAAGTGCAGGTTGCGTATCAGGTGCCGCGCCTGGGCCACAAACGTCGGCAAGGGCCCCACAAAGCCGCCGGCTGTCAGCAGGCCCGCCAGATACCACTGCAGCTTGGCCTCAAAAAACACAGGATACCCGCCTACTTGGACGTTGTGCAGCGGGCCAGCGGCGTCCTGCACGTAATGCAGACCGGCGCTCCACCACATCAGCGACAAATACTCGCCGGCCTGATTTTGCTCGTAATCACCCCACGCTTTGGCCAAAATCGCCATATCCAGGTGGATCTGGGCCATTTGGGCGGCATAGGTTTCTACTGGTCCGGCAAAAGCGGTGGCGACGACAAAGTTCCACGGCTCGGACTTGAGCAATTCTGGATTATCGCTAGGTTTATCCGCCGAAAGCTGGTAGTGGGCGTGGGCCTGACTCGACAGACCTTCCGCCTTGCCACCCATGTTGAGAATCATCGGATCGGCGGGCAGAGGGCTACCGTCCTTTGTATTGATTCGGTTGCGTTTTTCGTCATAGGCGAAGCGATTTTGATTGCGCTTGTCGACATCGGGCATCGCTGATCCGCCGACCACCAGATTAAAGCGATCGACGCCGGTGTCGCGTTCAAACTCCTCCAGCCCCCACACCGCCGGCGTCTGCTCTTGCGACAGACCCAAAAAGCCGCGAATCGCAAAAGCGTCAAAGGCCGCCGGACTTGCAAAGCGCTTTAAGAACCGATCGGGATCGGGCCCATCGCGGTTGACCTCCTCGGTCTTGTGGGCAAACACGCCACCCAGCCAGCGATAGAACGCCACGAACTGCGCTTCGGACGGCGTCAGGACCTGACCCGGCGCGACCACCGAAGTCAGCGCTTTTTCGGTCAGCCAGCGATGGACTTCGGTGCTAAAGGGCCACGCCGTCGTCGGCCCTAAAAGCGTCACGGCGACCGCCATTGCCAGCCAAATTCGCCTCTTCGTCTCGCTAATCCGCAGCTTCAGGGTAAGGCTCCATCAAAATCTAAATCGACGACCCACGAACGGATCGGCGCGGCGAGTCGGCTGAATAGACGCGCGCTTAGCGACCCACTAAGGGCCCAAGCAAGAATTACTCGATCGATCCGCGATAAAAACGGAGCGTCGAGTCGGCTTGCAAAGCCGCGAGTTAGCGACCCACCAAGCAGGCAATGGGCCGGACAGCAAAATCGACTTGATTTTGCCTGGGTCCGAAGCCAGCTACCGCACGGCAAACGCGATGGGTTTGCCGACGGCGCGGGTGATGGTGGCGGCCAAAGTGGCACCTAACTCCTCAAAATTGCGGGGATCGATCCACTTTCCGGCCGAGGGGTCGAACTGAAAATGCCAAGCGCGATCGCCGGCGGCGTACCAAAGTTCACTCAGTGGCGTTTGGTGATTGAGAATAAACACTTTGCCGCCTTTGCAGCGGATGCGCACCACGTCCGAAGTGAGCTCGGCCTCGACTTCGTCGGGATCCTCCAAGTCAAGGCGGTCGCATACCGCCTTGTAGATGGCGCCGGAGCGTTTGCGGAACTCCTTTTCGTCCATGGTGAACCTGACCGCGCGACCCGTGCGCCGCGCCAAAATAGACCGGTGGCGCAAAAGGGGCAAGTGCCGCTCTGGCTTGGATCTGACCTCCGGTCGACTGCAATGTGAAAATGGCCTAGCCTTGCGCCGTTTGGCGCCGGGAGAGTGGCAGACCACCTGAGCACGTTGGCGCGTCTACCGAGGTCGCAACTCGGAGGTTTTCATGTGCTACAGTCGTTGGTCGCTCAAAATCACCCTGATTCTCACGGTATTCGCTACGGCATGCCAGCCCAATCCCGCCGAGCGCGGTCGCAGTCCGATGGAGGCCCCCGTGCAACCGCAGCTTGAGCAAGACGATGACGACGCTGGATCGGGACACCGTCGACCTGCCCATCACGCGATGGCAGAAGGCGAAGGCGGTTTGCGTTTTCGCTTGCGCAATGCCGATCCAGCGGCGGACTCGGTTGTGGCGCCGCCCAAAGCTGTGACCACGCCTTTGACCGCCGCCGAGACCGCTAAGTTATTGGCGCGCTTGCCTAAACTGGTAGCATTGACCGGCGATGCCCAACCGTTTGCCCTGCGCGACAAGTCGCTGCCAGCGCCGCGACCGAGAGAGACCGTGCCGCAGGCCTTTCCGCCGCTGCCGACCGCGGTGCCGCCGCCGGCCGTCGATGCCGGGCCGTTGCAAGTGCTGCGCCACGGTCCTGACGGCGATGTCGAGCTGGCCCCGCGGATTTCACTGACGTTTTCGCAGCCCATGGTGCCGATGACGGACCACGCTTCGCTGGGCAAGCTGCCGATTCCGGCGCAAGTGACCCCGACCGTAGCGGGTGAATGGCGCTGGCTGGGGACCCAAACCCTGATTTTTCAACCCAAAGAGCGGCTGCCGATGGCGACCGAGTACGCGGTAGTGGTGCCGATGGGCACCCGCTCGCAAACAGGCGGCGCGCTGCCTGCCGAGTTTCGCTTTGCGTTTCGGACCCCTGCGCCGCGCTTGCTCCACTACGAGCCCCAAGGCTACGGCCACCCCGTGTCGCCGGTGATTTTTGGCCAATTCGACCAAGCCGTCGATCCAGAGCAGATTGGTGCCAAAATCAAGCTGCTGGCTGACGGCAAGACCGTGTCATTCAAGGTGTTGACCAAGGCGGACCTGATCGCCAACCCCGCCTACAAGTGGCGTTTGGAGGCGCTGGACAAAGACGGTCACGGCAACCGCTGGGTCGCGCTGCAAGCCAGCTCCGAGCTGCCCAAGAACGTGACGGTGCGGGTCAATTGGGGGCCGCATTTGCCCTCGGCCGAAGGGCCGCGGACCTCTGCGCAAGTGGTTCACCACAGTTTTCGCACCTACGGCCCGCTGGCGTTTACGGGCGGTGAGTGTGGCTGGCGCAACGAGTGTCCGCCGCTGAATCCGTTTTACCTGCACTTCTCCAACACGCTGGATACCAATACTTTTGATCCCAAATGGGTCACCGTCGATCCGCCGGTGCCCAATTGGCAGGTCGTGGTCGGCGGGTCGGGGATTACGGCTTCGGGGTTGACGCGTGGCAACACCAAGTATACCGTACACATTGCTACTGAACTGCGCGATATCTATTCGCAAATATTGGGAAAAGTGGCGACGGCCACCTTCAAAACCACCCGTGCGCAACCGGCGTTTTCGATGCAAGGCGGGCCGCTGATGGTGCTCGATCCGGCGCAAAAGACTCCGCAACTGGCTGCGTGGACTGTCAATTACCGTTTGCTCAAGATGCAGGTGTGGCGGGTGGAACCCAAAGACTGGTGGCAGTGGCGCAAGGCCCAGCGTGACCAGTCCGATGGCGACAAGCAGCCGCGGCCGCCGGGGGTGCTCGCGATCGATAGGCTGGTGAATGTGGGCGGAGTTGCCGACGAAGTCACTGAAACGGCTTTGGAACTTGCCCCGGCGCTGCATGGCAAACACGGGCATGTGCTGGTCCACGTTCAACCGGTGCCGCAGCCGAAAGAATCGTGGCGGCAAGCCCATTTCTGGGCATGGGTGCAGGTGACGCAGTTGGGGGTGACAGCGATCGTCGACCACGCCAAGTTGGTGGGCTGGGCGACCGACTTGACCAGCGGAAAACCGGCTGCGGGCGCGCAGTTGCACCTGATCGACGACACCAAGGGCGACGTGGCGCTACCGATCGACGCCGACGGCAACGCCGTGTTCGCGCTGCCGGATAGTTCCAACGTGTCGCGAATGGTGGTGGCCAAGCGCGGCGCTGACTCGGTGATGTTGCCAGAACGAGACAGCTCTTGGGGTGACGGCAGCAATTGGCACCGCTCTGATCCCGGCAGCCACACGGTGTGGCACACCGTCGACGACCGTGGTTTGTATAAGCCCGGCGAGACCGCCCGCATCAAGGGCTGGTTGCGCACGCTGGTCCGCGGGCCCAAGGGCGATGTGCAGGCTTACGGCGGCGCCAACCACCTGTATTGGCGGCTGCGGGATGCCCGCGGCAATGACGTGCTCAAGGGCAAGCTGCCCGTTGCGCCCACTGGCAGTTTTGACTTGGCGGTGGAGTTGCCCGGCAACTTGCACTTGGGTCACGCCCAGTTGGTGTTTTCCTACGCCGAAAACGGCTGGGATCGCAATCACCCCCTGCGCGTCGACGAGTTTCGTCGACCGGAGTTCGAGTCGACCACTCAGACCGATCCGGGGCCGTATGTCATCGGCGACCACGCCTTGGTTTCGACTCTGGCTCGCTATTACGCCGGTGGCGCGCTGCCCAATGCCGAAGTGCAATGGCAGGTTAACGCCAGCCCAGGATCGTTTTCGCCAACTGGATGGGACGGCTGGGGTTTTGGCAAGCCAACACCCTGGTGGATGCGCTGGTGGCGCGCGAACAATGCCACCACCAGCCAAAGTCTCACTGCGCGCTTGACCAGTGCCGGTCAGCATGTAGCGCGCATCGATTTTGACGGCGCCGCCGACATCCAACCCTACGCGCTGACCGCGCATGCCACGGTTTTTGACGTCAATCGCCAGGCGTGGTCGTCGCAGGCGCACTTGGTGGTGCATCCAGCGGCGGTGTATGCGGGACTTAAGCTCGACAAGGCTTTCCTGCAAGCCGGTGAGACGATCGAAGTCGGCGTCATCGCTACCGATCTGGCTGGCAAGGCCAAAGCGGGGCTGCCGGTGCAAGTGCGCATGTACCGCGAGCGCAGTGAACAAGTTGCCGGTCAGTGGGAGAAAATGGAAGTGGACATCGCTACTTGCGCGTGGACATCTACAGAAAAACCGGGCAATTGTTCTTTTTCGCCCAAAGGGGGTGGTTCGTGGCAGATTGAAGCGACGTTGCACGACGAGCAAGGTCGGCGCAACGTCACCAAACTCCAACTGTATGTGAGCGGCAAAGACGATGTGCCCGACCGCAGCTTGCCGCAGGACCAAGTGCAACTAGTGCCAGATAAGAAGGAGTACGCGCCGGGTAGTATCGTAAAACTGCTGGTGATTGCTCCTTGGAATGATGCCGAGGGCGAACTGACTGTGGCCCGCGAAGGCCGCGTTTCGCGCCGCCATTTTCGCTGTTTTGGCAAGACGGCGACCTTGGAAATCCCGATTGAGCAGGCGCATACGCCCAATCTCGTTGCTCATGTGGCCATGCTCGGGCAAACGCCGCGCGATGGTGCCGATGGGCAGCCCGACCCCAAACTGCCGCTGCGACCAGCGCACGCCCATGCCGAGATTACCCTGCCGATACCGCCGGTTCAGCGCACGCTGCAGGTCAAGGTCGTGCCGCTGCATCCCGACGCGGCGCCCAAGCAAAAAACCCATATTACCGTGCAAGTGCTAGACAGTGCGGGGAAACCGCAGGCGAATGCCGAGGTGTTGGTGGTGATGGCCGACGACGCGGTGCTGGCGCTGACCGGCTATCGAATTTCCACCCCGCTGGGGTCGTTTTATCCGTTGCGCGGCGGAGGGTTGGCGCTGCACGAGGTTCGGCGCTGGTTAATGCTGGCCGCGGGACCGGCGCTGCGCATTGAGGGAGTCGAATCGGAGCCCCGCTATCGCAACGGTCACGGTGGCGTCAAGCGCAAGTCGATGGCCAGCAAGAAAGGCGAGGACATGGCAATGGGCGCGGGAGCACCGATGGAGGAGCCTTCGAGTCCACAGTCCCCGCCTCCGCCGTCGCCAGAGCCCAAAGACAGCAAAAAGGAAACTAGGGAAAGCGACAAGTCAGAAGACAAGCCCACCACTGGCGCCACCGACGACGCGAGTGCGCCGGCTCCGATCGCGTTGCGCAAGGATTTCAATCCATTGGCGGTGTTTGCCCCGGCGGTCAAGACCGACGCCAATGGCAACGCTACGGTCGAGGTGACGCTGCCCGACAATTTGACCCGCTACCGGGTGATGGTGGTGGCAGCCAGCGAAGACAAGTTGTTTGGCTTGGGTGACGCGACCGTAGTGGCGCGCTTGCCGTTGATGGTGCGGCCGAGTGCGCCGCGGTTTGCCAATTTTGGCGACCAATTTGAGTTGCCGGTGGTGCTGCAAAACCAAACACCGACCCCGCTGGTGGTGCAAATTGCGGCGCGGTCTACGGTGTTGCAGGTGGCGGCGCTTGGCTATCGGCTGACCATTGCCGCCCATGACCGCGTCGAAGTGCGGATACCCACCACGGCGCCGTCCGCGGGGACTGGTCGGGTGCAACTGGCGGTAGCGACGGGTAGTTTTGCCGATGCCGCCGAGATCAGCTTGCCGGTGTGGACCCCAGCTACCACCGAAGCTTTTGCGACTTACGGAGTGCTCGACAGTGGTGCCGACAAGACCAGCGTGCGCGCCCAACCGATCCGCACTCCCAAAGATGTCGTCAAGCAATTTGGCGGGTTGCAGATTACCACCAGTTCAACGGCGCTGCAGGGCCTGACCGACGCGGTGCTGTATTTGGTGCGCTATCCGTTTGAGTGTAGCGAACAGCGGGCGTCGCGGATGCTGTCGATTGCCGCGCTGCGGGACGTGCTCAAGGCCTTCGCGGTGGCGGACTTGCCAAGCGATGCGGAGTTGGAAGCGTCGATGGTCAACGACATCAAGGCCTTGGGGCGGCTGCAGAATTACGACGGCGGTTTTGGGTTTTGGAAAAAAGGCGACCAGAGTTGGCCGGTGACCACGCTCCATGCCACCCTCGCGCTGGTCCGCGCTAAGGCCAAGGGCTACACGGTGCCCGAGAAGATGCTCAAACAGGCGCTGTACTACTGCAAGCACATCGACAACCAATTTACCCAATGGTATGGCCACTCTACGCGACGGGTGTTGCGGGCCCAGGCGCTGTATGTGCTCCTGCAGGCCGGCAACCGCGATGTGGCCAAGGCGCGGGCACTTTTGGCAGAAGTTAAGAAGATCGAGGATTTGTCGTTGGAGGCTTTGGGCTGGATCTGGCCGGTGCTGGTCGGCGACAAGGCTTCGACCGCGCAGTTGACGGCGATTCGCACCCACGTCGGCAATCGGGTGGAAGAGCAAGCGGGCGCTGCCCATTTTACCGTCCGCTACGACGACGGCGCGCACTTGCTGCTGGCTTCGGACCGCCGTGCCGACGCCGTCCTGCTCGATGCGCTGATGACCGACGACCCCAAGAGTGACCTTATCCCCAAAATCGTCAAGGGCCTGCTGGCCCACCGCAAGAAGGGCCGCTGGGGCTCGACCCAGGAAAATGCGTGGGTGTTGTTGGCGCTGGACCGCTATTTCCGCACTTTTGAGAAGGTCACCCCTGACTTTGTCGCGCGCTTGTGGCTGGGCGACCAGTACGCGGGCGAGCAAGCCTTCAGGGGCCGTTCGACCGATCGGCAAGAGGTCTCGATTCCGATGGCCTTTTTGCTGCAAGGCCCAGCGGACCGCAACCTGCTGCTGCAAAAAACCGGCGATGGGCGGCTGTACTATCGCATCGGCCTCAACTATGCGCCGATTGACCTCAAATTGCCGCCGTTGGATCGCGGGTTTTTCGTGCAGCGGCGCTACGAAGCGGTGGACCAGCCCGACGACGTCAAGCGCGACGCCGATGGGACGTGGCGGGTCAAGGCTGGAGCGCGGGTGCGGGTGCGGGTCGAGATGGTGGCGCCAGCGCGGCGCTATCATGTGGCCCTAGTGGACCCGCTGCCGGCGGGGTTTGAGGCCATCAACGGCGATTTACTCGGCAGTCAGCCGCCGCCTGATGTGCAGCCGACGACCCCAAGCGGTGGGCAGCGCTGGTGGTGGGGTCGCTGGTATGAGCACGACAATCTGCGCGACGAGCGGGCGGAGGCCTTTACCAGCCTGTTGTGGGAGGGGGACTGGGAATACGCGTACTTGTGCCGCGCGACGACGCCAGGGACGTTTGTGGCCCCGCCAGCCAAGGCCGAAGAGATGTACAGCCCGGAGGTGTTTGGGCGCAGCGGCACGGACCGGGTGGTGGTGGTTGGAGAGTAGGTTCTAGGTCAGGTGCGCGGGCTGCGTTGGGCAGTGGCGTTTGTGCAAGTCTCTGGGACTCTTTAGCTTGTGCCGTGCTTCGAAAATGGAGCGCACCGATTTGGCTGTCCAATTCTGTGGTGAATCGTCGCTGGTTGTAGTTTTGCCCCCGTTTGGGTTGGATCGCTCCCACGCGTGTCAGCACCGCATCGAACCGCAATGAAATGTGATCGAGATTCGGGGACTTGGACACGAAGCCCAAGCCCGACCCCGCTCGACGGTCAAGGCGTGATCAAGCAAAAGCCGTTACTGGACTTGCTTGCACGGTCGCAGCGGCCACAAATCGACAGCGGCGATTTTGTGCACGACGGCTATTCGCTAGATGCAGGCGGTTTGCGCCTTGCAGTCGCTTGGTGTCAGTTCAGGCGAGGCTTGATGGCCGATGGGGGCTACGCAGGCACTGGGGCTAGAGGCCGGCCTGGCAAAACCCGTTGAGGCAAATCGCTTTGGTCGCAGGCGCGGTGTCTACGCAGGTATTGTTGGTGCAGCCCAACTTGAGCGCGGTCTTGGCCAGACCCTCCAGTTGTGCTTGGGTGAAGCCGCCGTTGGTTCCAACTCCCCAGACGCCAAGACCGACCGAGCATCTGGCCTTGAGCAGCGTGCATTGACTGCTGGCGGTGCAGGCCGAATGGGCTTTGACCAGATAGTCAAACGCCGCGTAGATGCCCTCACAGGAGCCAAAACCGCTGGTGCACCCCGTTCCTGCTGGTCCGGCTTCGACGCACGGGCCTTCGGTCGGGCAGATGCCGGTGTTCCAGCAGCCGACGGAATTGCACGTCGACAACGCCGACTTGCTACCGATTACTTCACAAACCGCCTTGCCTTTCAGACAGTTGCTGGGTTTGGCCGGTGGTTCGCCTGTTTGAGGGTCGCATTTGGGTTCCGTTACGGTTGTAGAGTCTTTGGCCGCGCCGTCCTTGGCAATCAGCGAGTCGCTGGCGCGGCCGACTGCTGACCCATCTGTGCGACTGTCGGCGCGCGTGTCGGCCAAAATAGCGCCCTCATCTCCGCCCTCAGTGTCGGTCGCCACGTCTGCCGCGGCCGCTATGCCGTCGCCCGCGGTCGCGCCAAAAACCGAAGCGCTGCCTGCGGGACCGTCGGTGCAGGCCATCGCCAAGGCTGCCACCTCGCATAGGGTTGCGGCCATTTTCCCGTTTCGTTTTCGTCGTGGGCTTGATTGTTGTTGGCTGGCCAAAGGTACCCCTGAAAACGGATGGCACCCATTGTACAACGTCTTAAACGCTTTGCAGAATATTGACCAAAACTGTCGAATTTGGAACTGGAGGAGGTCGGTTCGCTGGGGCATCGGGACGTTGGCGCAGCGGATCAAACGGTGATCGCGCAGATCAGCGCCAAATCAGCGGCAGACCGTAGGCACCCAAAGAACAACATGCTGTAATCACTCTGGAGAATTCATCCACCCGCCAGAAAGAAAAGCGCCACCAAAACTATTTTCGCCAATCAGCGCGGAAAACTCGCTGCCGCATCGACCATCTAATCCGAAGTCCGCCAGTTTCGCGCGGATCGGAGCCCATGCCGTGAACCAGATCCGCTATTTCCATCCGAGCCTAATATACGAAGTGTCGCGCCGTGTTTTTGATGGTGAATTTAGATTTGACCCGATCAAGTATCCCCAAATCGCCGCGGCATTTCACGGCATTTTTGCCCGTGCTCAAGAAGAACATGGGGTCACAATATATGCGTATTTCGTTATGAGCAATCATTATCATGCGTTATACCAAGCGCCGAATCCCGACGCGCTGGCCGATTTCCTGCGTGACGTTCATTCGGCGATGGCGCGCTACACCAACATCATTCACGGTCGGCAGGGCCCGGTGTTTGGCGGTCGCGCTCATGTCAAGCCGGTGATGGTCAACGAGGCGACACTGACCGTTCGGCTGGCGTACATCATGGGTCAAGCGATCAAGATCGAAAATAGCCCGTGGTCGGTGGACAACTGGCCGGGAGCGAACACCAACGCGGCGCTGATGCATGGCGACAAACTTGAGGGAACGCACTTCGACACGCACCGTAAGACATTGGAATCGCGCCGCAAAGGTGGCCCTCAGTCCGACGACGAGTACCTTTCGCGGCCGCACGTCGAACTTGCGGTCTTGCCGTGTTGGAAACATCTGAGCGTCGAAGACCAGCGAGCTCGGTATAAAGCCGTGGCGGCGTCGGCAGTTGAACGTTTCGGCAACTCTGGGACATTCGCGCCGACCGTCGATGACAATCAGGATGATGCAGCTGACCGCGGCCCGGCTTGCAGGCCTGGCAATTCGTGTGGTGCGGCTCCAGATACGCAGGCCATGGCATCCGCTCCGTGCATTGCGTCGACGAAATACCCAAAGCCGAAAAAGAGTGGGCGCCCAAAGGCCCATTACATTCACTCTGCGTGCAAGAAGGACCGTGATTGTTTTGGCCAAGTATACAGAGAGATTTGCACTAGTCACCGTAAGGCGCAGAAACAACTACGCAAACAGACAAAACGGCTACTCGCGGGCAAGCGTGCCAAAGTCATACAGTTTCCAACGTACACATTTGGCTGCGCAGCGCGAATTGGTGACTTGCGGCAGAAACTGGAACTGCCCGACCTGCCACTACTGTTCTAATTTCGGCAAGCGGAATGAGCGCAAGTGGCGCAAAAAGGCGTATAATTATATGATGTTGAACAATGGGTGTCTACGGTTTTTTACCCTGCGCCAGCCGATAAACGTCTACGTACCGTCGAGCCGAGGTTTTCCAAGAAAAATCCGCGGCCATCGCCGTTTGTTGCATCTGGCGCCAAACCTCAGGCTGCCCATAGTAGATTTCGAGCGCGCGGTCGATTGCCCACTGAAGCCCGGCATGCGTATCGTGGTCGTAGGTAAAGCCGGTCGCAGTCTTTTCAGCAACGGTGCGGTTCGTCGCGGGAACCACCGAATCGAAAAGGCCGCCAACCGCACGCACAATCGGCAACGTCCCGTAACGCATAGCATACATCTGCGTCAGCCCGCACGGCTCATAGCGCGATGGCATCAGTATCGCGTCGGCGCCCGCCTGTAGAACGTGGGCCAAGTCGGGCTCAAAGCCAATGCGGACACGGACATAGTCGGAAAATTGCCGTTCTAGGGCTTCAAACCGACCCTCGAGGGCTGGTTCGCCTTTACCGAGCAGGATCACGCGTACTGACCGGCTGGCGAGATAGGGCACCAAATCAGCCAATAGATCCAAGCCCTTCTGTCTGGACAGCCGCGAAACGATTCCAAAAACGGGATGACGGTCGTTGCCGTCCATATTGGCCATGGCGAGCACTGTGCGGCGGCAGTCGTCTTTACCCTTGAGGTCGGCGGCCGAGAACTTGTGGCTTAAGTACTTGTCCTTGCTTGGATTCCATTGGTCGGTGTCGATGCCGTTCAAGATGCCAAATAGCCGCCGACTGTGGTGGTTTAGGACACCGTCGAGGCGCTCGCCAAATTCTGGAGTGCGAATTTCTTCAGCATACCGCGGGCTTACCGTCGTTATCGCGTCCGCGGCGGCGATGCCACCTTTGAGCCAGTTGAGATGCCCGAAAAACTCCAACTTTTCTGGGTGCAGTGTGGTCCGGTCCAGGCCAATCGTGGACAGCTCAGACAGAGGAAACAGCCCTTGATACGCCAGATTATGAATCGTCACTACCGATGCCGTGGTCGGCAACAGTCGGCGATACGGCCCCTCCAGATAGACCGGCAACAGCGCAGTGTGCCAGTCGTGGGCGTGGATGATATCCGGGTGGCCGCCCAACAATTTGTGCGCCGTGTTGAGCACCGCTCGCGCAAACGTCGAAAATCGCGCCGCATCATCGCTGTGACCGTAAATGCCGTCGCGGTCAAAAAGCACTGGACAATCGACAGCATAGGTGTTGACCGTGCCGTGATCGCCGCGCACCGCTTCGAACTTTCCACTCTGCAGCGCCACAGTCCGCGATTCTTCGGCTATGCGAAAAACGCGCGCATCCACGCGATGCCCACCCATCCAAACGTGCGAAACTGCGCCGGTATCTACCAGCCTCGCCCCGCGGGCACCCACCGACTGGCGAACTTGCCGATACAACGGAACATACACTGCCACATCGTGGCCAAGCGCCGCCAACGCCTTGGGCAGGGCCGCCACTACTTCGCCCAACCCGCCGGTCGAGACCCAGGGAGTCAGTTCAGCGGCAGCAAAGGCTATGCGCATCCTAATCCTTGGTTTGAAAGGGAAAAACTAGCGAATCGCGTCGTTGCTATGCCGCGTCGAGCGCACAAACAGGCCCTTGGCAGCGGTCATGATTTCGGCGGTGCTCGGATCTTGTTCCAGACTGGAAACCATGTCCTGGGCGATCTCGATGGGACCTTCTTTGGGGACAAAAGTGCCTTTCGGCAAAATGACGATGCCCTTTTCCGTCATGAACGGAAAGCGCTTTTTGTCGGCTTGGCTATCAAAACCGATGGTAGTGCCTTCGGCGATGACCACGTTGGTGTCCGCTAGCACGTTCTTGACCCAGCAATGCCTACCTACGCGGTCGCGGCCACAAAACACACTATTTTCAATACTTGCGAAGCGGTGAAAATAACAGTCCACCCCGGCAATCGTACCCACCAACATCGCGCCGGACACAATCGTGCCCTCGCACACCAACGAATCGACTACTTGGCCAAACTCGCGCTGCTTGCCCGCCAACACGAACTTGGCTGGGGGTAACTGCGCGGGCATACTGCGAATTGGCCATTTCCGATTGTACAAGTTGAACGCCGGCAACACGGCGCGCAAGTCCATCGTCGCTTCAAAATAGCCGTCGAGCGTACCGACATCGCGCCAATAGGGTTTGGCGTCGGCACTTTCGCCAGGCACCTTATTTGTCGCAAAATCATAGGTGTACACGCGCGCACCGGCTTTGACCATTTGCGGAATGATGTCCTTGCCAAAATCGTGCGAACTATCGAGCTGTGCGGCATCGTGCATCAACACTTCTTCGAGGACTTTGCGCTTAAAAAAGTAATTACCCATTGAGACCAAACACATATCGGGCTGGCCTGGAATCGTCGCCGCGCCCGACTTGGGTTTCTCTTGAAAGCCGGTGATACGGCCCGAAGCCTCAATCTGGATGACGCCGAAGTGGTGGGCGTCCTCTTTCGCCACCGGAAACGCGGCGACCGTCAAATCGGCATCCATGGCGACGTGATGGGCTTCCATCTGGTCGACGGCAATCTTGTAAATATGGTCGCCACCGAAGATAGCGACGTGCTCGGCGTGGTCATCGTGGATAAGATTGAGGTTTTGGTACACCGAATCGGCGGTCCCGACATACCAGTGCTCGCCGCGGCGCATCTGCGCGGGTACCGGTTCGATGAACTGATCGGGCAAAATACCGCCCAAGTTCCAAGTGTTGTTCAGGTGGCGAATCAGCGAGGACGCCATGTACTGGGTCAACACGTGAATGCGGTAATAGCCTGAATTTACAAAGTTTGACAGCACAAAGTCGATAATGCGATACCTGCCGCCAAACGGAACGGCCGGCTTGGCGCGGTGCGACGTCAGCGGGGCCAGGCGCGTGCCTTTGCCACCGGCGAGGATCATGGCGAGCGTGCGGGCCATCGGGGGTTCGCAGTGCGGCACCTAGGCCGCCGAGCGAGTGTGGCCTAGCAGCGGGTAGTTGTCGAGCGAGGGCTGCATGCTGTTGCAGGAGCGGTACCCGAACAATTCCACTGCATGCCTATCTGGACATATTCTACGGTAAGAATCATCACTTTTCGCGACATTATGCCAATAGTTTTAGGATGTTGTTCAATGGGTGCCTACCGTTTGACGCAAACCGGACAGCCAGACTTGGGCACCGGTGCTGCGCCATAATTTGCTTTCCAACGTGCACATCTCGCCAAATTACTCTAATATTTTTAAGATGTTGTTCAATGGGTGCCTACTGTTTTCACCAGTCCAAAGTTGCTTCGGCATGCAGGCGTTTTTTGTCAGCAAACTGGTCGCCGCGATAGGTGTCTTGCGGAAACAAAAGCTTGCCGCCCCAAAGGCTGTCTTGCCAGCGCAGCCATGCCGCAAAGTCGCAAGCGTTGAAATCGGGCGGATCGACGATGGCAGGGCCGAGCAAACGCTCGCCGGTGGCGCAACGCTGGCGCAGGTCTTCAAAGGTCAGCTCGACGCGCCGCAGTCCCCATTGCGCGTAGGCCACGCGGCCGCCGACGCGACCCAGAATCAGAGGCAAACCAGGCCGGGTGCCAAAGACGCTGTGCCCTGTCATCGTCGTCTCGGTGTCCAGCTGCCCGAGCAAGTGCAGCAGCGTCGGCGCGACGTCCTGCGAACCGGATGGCACCAGCGGTCGGGGCGGCAAGCTGTGCAACGGGTCGTGAATCAGCCAAACGCCCTTGCTGCAAGCAATGCCATCGAGCGGACCGCGAAACAGTGGACGCGTATTCAAGGTGTTCAAGATGCTGTGATCGCCGGTCAACATCCACAGCGTCTCGGCGGCGCGGTTGCCTTGAGCTAAGAACGCCTTCCAGCGCCCCAACTCGGTGTCAGTGCAATGGAACGCCGCGAGCACCTTGCGCGGACCCGCATCGGCGGGCGCGTCGTTAAGCGTTGCGGGCAACTGGCACGCCTCGGGCGCCATTCCTGGCTCGTGGGTGTCGATGGTCAGTACGATGAGCAGGTAGGGTCGGCCGTCTTGGGCGCGCAACTTCTCCAAACGCTTAACCATAGCGATGGCGTAATCCACGACTGTGGCATCGTGGGGCCCAAATGGCCCTTCTGGGCGGCCGGCAAAGCGCTGGCGGACCTGCGGGCGACCGTGCACCTCGTCGACGCCGTGGGTACGCAAAAAGGCCTCAAGACCCATGGATTCCAGAGCTGTCGTCTGCACAAACATCGTCCGGTAGCCTTGTTGGCGCAGCACATCGGGCAAGCACACAAACGGCGTATTGCGGTCCATGCGCTGGCCGTGCTGCAAGTCGCGCGGATGGCTGGGCGCATGGAGCGAACACAGCGTCAAAATCAGGCCGGCAATCGTAGGCGCGGTGGTGTTGTAGTAGCCGTCGATTGCCGTTTCGGTGTGGGCAAGCGCACTTAGGTGCGGCATCAGCCCCGAATAGTGGCCAGACAGGCCGTGAACGAAGGTCTGGCTCAAGCTCTCGACCATGGTCAGGACGACGTTGGGACGAAAATCAGCAGCAACCGTCGACTTGCGCGCAAAAGCCAGCGGCGGCTCGGCCAAGCGCGACCGTGTCAGCGGGTACTTGGCAAAGTGAGGAACGGACGGCATCAATCCGGCCCGGGCAAAGCGTTGGGCCCGTGGCGGCGGCAGGTATTCCAGCTGAACGGCCTCAATCTGCTCAGGATGGACCCACTGGTCTAACTGCTGAAAAAAATTGACTTCGGCCACCAAACGCAGCGAGTAGGCATGAGCGGGATAGCGCACACCGTCGGCAATTGCCCACGCCGCCGGCAGCAGCGCCATTGTCAACGCCAAGCGCGCAGGCAAGCGCTGCCACAACTGCCGTGGCCGGCTGAGCCGCGTCAGCAGCCAACTTGCGGTCGCCGCCGTCACCAAGAAGCCCACCGCCAGGCCAACGACGGGGGCGTCGCGCCGACCTGCGATCCAATCCACGTCCCAGAACATGAACGAATCCGCGGTAAAATGGGTGTGCCCCGCATAGCATTGCGCAGTATCAATACAGCGCACAAACATGCTGCCGACGCCAATCACCACCAACGCGGTGCGCAATGTCAGGGTCAACGGCGACCTGCGCAGGCTACTGGTCAGGCACGCCAGCGCCGCCAGCGCGAGGCTCAAACTCGCGTCCCACACAATACCTTTGACGACATCACGCTCGGACAGCCGCGGATCGGCAAAGGCGTCGCGCAACCACCAACCCGTCGACCGCCAACCAAGCAGCAGCGCAACGATGGCGGCAACAGCAAGAAAGGTCAGCAGCCAGCCGCCTTCGACTGGTTTGGGGGATTTCACTTCGATGGACTTAGGCATAGGCAGCGCTGTTTCGGCCGGCACACTGGTTGGGCCGTGGGGCGCGCAGTGTAGGCGCTGCAGTGCTAAGGCTCAAGGTTGCCCAGACCGCGGTCCCCGCTTTCGCAGTCTTCGGTGGTGAATTTGACCGGCCATTAGCAACCGAGCACCGCCAGCGACGGGCTGCTACCACGGCAACTCTGCGCCAACGGATTGCCAGCCAACCGCCGCGTCCAGCACGCAGACCTGACCCTTGCTGGCGTGGCTGCCGCACCAGAGGCCGACACCGAGCTCGGGGTTGGACAGGATCCAGTCGGGCTGCTGCAACAGGATACGCAAGGCCAATTGATCCCCTTCGCCGGGCGCAAAAATCGCCAGTTCGTTGGGCTTGGGGGTCGCGTCCGGCTGGCCATAGTTTGAACTGGTGCGAATCGCCCAACTTCCCGGGTCATTTGGCAAGCGACCTGAAGCCAATTCTGCAGTGAAATCGCGGGCACGGGCCTGTAACTCCACCGAATTCTGCAGTGGCGCCAGTGAGCTGGCACTCTCTAAGCGAGCAACTAATTTCAGCAAAGCCTCGCGACCGCCCGGCAATGGCCGCACGCCTATGGGCAAGCGCAACGTCTCGCCCATGACCACCGACAACAGCTTGCGCAGGCGCAGCGCTTCGCGTTTTGGCTCGGTGCGCGCGGCGTCTAGGCTCAGATGTGCAGATTGGATCAGTTCCAATTCTGCCGCGTTGTAATCGCTGAACCGAGCCCCGTAAATCAGTGCACATAGCAGCGGTTTATCGAATCCCGGCCCGCAGGCGACACCCATTTGCGTGCCATCGGTGGCCAACAAGGTCCGATTGGGGCCCCGGCCTTGCACGACCCACGTCGCCACGATGTCGAACGGTTCGCCCTCGCCTTGCATGGTCATGGCACCGCCCAACGGTCCGGCTCCATAGCGCCGCGCCGCAGTCGTCGGTCCGTAGTGCCGATCGATGAAGGCAGGCCGCGCTCGGCGCACCTTGACGTAGTCGCGCGCCCCCGCCGCCAGTCCCGGCAAGAACTGCGCCGCGGGCTGTGGCGGCATCGTTTTGAGCATCGCGATGGCCTGATGCACCGACTCAGGCGCGCCCGACCAGTGCATCGCGGTGCGCCCCGGACGCCTCAGAATGGGACCGCTAAACAGCGGCAACAGGGCTTCGAGCTTGGCCGCCCACGCCACGGGGTCGGTCCGCAGTGCATTGATTTCAGTGGCCACAGCCACGTCAAACGGCGTGGGTGCGTCGGCCGGCGTCCGCGGCACAGGCGAGCGGAACGGCTTGCTGTCGTCAAACGGCGTCACATCGGCGGGCGGCGGGATCGGTGGACCCGGCGGTCGGGCCTCAACGAATTCGCTAGCCAAATCAAGTACACACATCGATCGGTACTGTTGGTGGCTACCACATGCCACCCCGACCATCGCGCTGGGCGCAAACAGCAGCACCGCCCGATGCCCGCGCGAGGCCACGCCGTCGTCGACCAGCAGCTCGATAATGGTGTTCAGTGCGTTAGTGGCGCCAAAGCTAATCGCTTCGTGGGCCACCCCTTGCCATTGTCCGCGGCGGTCCAGACGAGCGCCCACCGTACTGCCGTCAGCACCGGTGTGCCCACGGCCGCCGCGCGGTCCCAAATCAGTGGCGTGCTCGCGAGCTGCGCGCGTCATACCGGCGGAGGACTGCACCGCAGGTAGCGGTTTACTGGCCTTGAGGACTTGAATCGCCTCGCGCACCGCCGCTGGCCCTTCGCGGGTCAGAAGGCGACCAGTTGGCAAATTGAGCTCCAGTCCCGCAAACAGGGGCAGCCACGCCTCCAAGTGCCGAGCAAAGGCAGGCGGGTCGGCGCGCAGGACATTCCACTGGCGCAACACCTCGACCTCGTCGGGGGCGGCGTGGGCGGGCATGGCCACTGTCAGACCCAAGAACAGGCACACGAATCGCAACATAGCAGTCCTTTAGTTGAACGGAAATGAGAGCGGCGCGCCGTCGACAGCCTGCCGTAACCGAGCCAGCCCTGGGCGCCGAGCGCGGATTGCTGTGACGTTCGACGGTGGCTATTGGCGCATCAGCCTTCGCGATGGACTATGATCAAGCCGCCGATTACGGCTAAAAGATTGGTGATTCCGACAAACAACACCACTTTGTTGCGGTAGCTAGCCAGTGCCGCAGCGGCGTCAGCGACCCGTTCGCCGGCTACAGCTTGGTCGTGGCCAGCCGAATGTCCGCGGACGACAGTGTCCGGATCAGAGTCGCGAACAAGCCACACACAGCGGCCAGTCGACGATGGCTCAGCGTCCACCCACACCACAAAGCGACCATTGCCGGCAGTCGGGGCCAAGGCCGCCAGTTCGTGCCGGGTTGTGGACCGCGACGAGCCTTTGCCAGCCGAGGTCGTGTAGAACGCTCGCGGGGTGCCAGCCGACTGCCAGTCGTCCATACAGACAAAATCGCAACGCTTGCAATCCGTCACCAACGTCTCTGCTTGCGTCTCGCAGATGGTGTGCGGCAACAGCGCGCGGCCGACGACAAACGCCGGCAAGCCGAGCACGATTCCGGCGGCAACCACGGCTACGACAGCGCTGGAGTCGCTCATTTTGCCATTGCGGTCGCGAATACAGGCCAAAAAGGCCAGCGCGCCAGCCACTAAAGCCCCAAAACCCAACAGCGCGCCCACTACGGCGCTCAGCCCGGCACTGACATGGTCGTGCAGCCAGAATCCGCTGGCGATGACCAGCCACAGTAGGCCGTTGGTCACGAGCAGACCTATAAGGACTCCGACACCTTTCTTGGACTGCGGTACAACCCCTTTGGCTGGACCGGCTTGGCGCTTGCGGCTACTGCCCACACCCACCCCCGGCGCACACTTTGCCGCCACCGCAGGGCAAACCGTCCTCGTACTTGGCAAAAACACAGCCGGATTTGGGCTCGCACGCATCCGAAGTGCACAGATTGCCATCGGTACAGACCAAGCTGGTGCCTTGCGAGCATTTTCCACCGTTGCAGGTCTCGCCCAGTGTGCACTTGTCGCCATCGTCACAGGCGCCGCTGACATTGGGATAGGCACATCCGGTGACTCCATCGCAATTGTCAAACGTGCATGGGTTGTTATCGTCGCAGCCGCTGGCAGTTTTGGCCTGACATTGGCCTGAATCCGGACACGTTGCCGCCAACCACGGGTCGGTGCACGGATTCTTGTCGCTGCACACCACGCTGGCGCCGCCTTGGCATTTGGCGTTGACGCACAATTCGCCTGCAGTACACGGATTGCCGTCGTTGCAACTGCCGGTGTTGTTGCTGTGCACGCAGCCGACTTTGGGGTTGCGGCCGTCGTCGGTGCAGGCGTCGCTGTCGTTGCAGGCCGCGCTGCTGTCGATGTACAGGCACAAGCCGGTCTTGGGGTCGCAGCCGTCACTGGTGCACGGGTTTTTGTCGTCGCACCCGGGTGGCGAACCGGCTTTGCAGGTGCCATTGGCACACATGTCGCTGATAGTACACGGATTGCCGTCGCTGCAGGCGGCGGTGTTGGCGGGGGCCAAAACCAGTTTGCACTGGCCGGTGGCGGGGATGCAGGTGTTTTTCTGACACGCGCCGTCGCTTCCGGTTGGGCAGGTAAAAACCGTCGCCGGATTGGCCTTGCACACGTAGGGCAAGGTCGACTTGTCACAGTACAGGGTGCCGTTACACAGATTGCCGTCGTCGAACTTGCCACATTCACTGTTGGTTTGGCATTGACAGGTGTTGACGCCGCTTTGGCAGGCGCCATTGGCGCAGGCGTCGGCCGCAGTACGGGCGTCGCCATCGTCGCAAGCGGTGGTAGCGGGGATGGCCAAATTGACGCAGCCGACCAAGGGGTTGCACTTGTCCAGCGTGCACGGGTTGAGGTCGTCGCAGCTCAGTGCACCACTGGACACACAGCTGGCGCCGGCACACAGGTCGCCGGTGGAGCAAGCATTGCCATCGCTACAGGTGGCGCCTTCGGCCAGGACAACGGCGTCACATTTGCCTTTGGGCGTGCATACAGCGAGAAAGCAGGCGCCCAGTGCGGGGCAGTCGTCGCTGGTTTGGCATTGAGGCGGTGGCACCGCGGTGTCTGGCGCAATCGCAGCGTCTGAAGGGGTGTCGGAGCCGGCCTGAGCGTCGGCGTCGACCACTAGCGCGGAATCAGCATCGGCACCAGCAGCGTCCGGCGCTGCGTCGGCAACGGAATCAGCGGCAGAGTCAATCGCAGCGTCGGCGGCCATGTCCGGCGCGGAAACTGCGTCAGAATCAGCAGTAGCGTCAACCTCAAGAGTCGCGGCAGCATCGCCTTGGGGCCCAGCGTCGACGGCGACTGTCTCGGAGACCACCAACCCGTTATCTGTGCTAATTTCAGCGGTTAGTGTGGTATCCGCCGCGGGGATCGCAGCGGACGCGCCGGCCAATGGTGTCTGCTGGCAAGCGGCGAGGGTCGCGGCCAGCGCCCAGTGCGCCGAGTGTTCGCAACCAGTCGCGACCGGCGCGGGCTGTGGATCCTGCCCTCGCTGTTCTCGGTCAGCGTTTTTCGACGCTTCAGCGGCCACAGTGTCCACTTTTTGGGGCATTTGCAAGGACGACGCCATTTTCGGTGCGGGATTTTCGCAGGTCAGCGAAGATTCTCCGTGGCTCGAGCGGTGCAACCAAAGCCAAAACGTCACCACTTTTGCGTCGCCCGATCAAAGCCGAAGCTAAGGTCGCCGGCTAACAAAGGGCTACTCAAACCCGAGCCGAAAGTTTGGATTGTGCCAGCCCATGTCGCGCAGCTTTTGCAGCTGCTCCAAGTAAATGTCGTCCCATTGCTCTTCCGGTACGCTGGACAGAATCGCGGTGAGCACGCGGATCGCTGGCCATTCGTTGACAATTTCCCAGCAATCTGGGCCGATTGCCCGGTTGCGCGACACTTCATCGGTCAAAGTCTTGCCGCAATGCGCACAGTGGCTGGTGGCGAAGACTCGCAACGGCGCCGGCCACTGCGCGATGCTGTTGTCCATCAGTGCGGCCAGAACGCCCTGCACCAAGACTACTTTCTCTTGCAGTTTAGGATTGGTCGTCCACACCACCCTGACGCCGTTTTGGACATCGCCGATCTTGCGCCACTTGCCGTTACCGTCCATCCCTACGAAGGTCCAGGCGTAGACCACGCCCGGCTGCTCGGGATTGCGGTTGGAATACAAGACCGCCAGATGCGCATGATCTTCAAAAACAAGGCCTTTGGCGGGGTT
>SHZD01000255.1 GCA_009692465.1 Myxococcales bacterium | reverse complement strand
GAGCTTCGAGCCGGCACCTGCCCACTTTTCGGACGACTTGCACGACTTTGGCGACGGCTGGGATGCCGCCGACCAAGGCGATTGGGCGGCATAGACAACCGACCGACGGCGCGGATTTGGCGATCGTCTTTGACCTGAGGTCAGGGCATGTGCTGGCGCCGGGCGGGATAGCTGCGTGATAGCGGCGTTCAAATGGCGAAAATTCGAGGGAAATTTGGGTGTTGCCGGCGAGATTGGGCTGCGGCAGACTGGCGAAGTGGTGCTGTCGGATGGTCTGGCGGTGCGAAATGGCGGTTTTTTGGTTGGGGCTGGAATGGCTAGGGCGCTTGCAGTTCCTATCCGCTAGGCGCTGACGTTGTTTTCAGACCTCTGTGATTCATGGTGATTGGAGTGCCAAAGCACATCCGCCCCAATAGCCGTCGCCTTGACTACGGCCCGCCCGCCGCCAGCGCCAACGCGATAGCCGCGTCCGCACTAACCAGCTGCACATGCGGCGGCAACTGCGCGCTCAGTTCGCCCACCGAATTGTGCAGGTTCAAGCCACCGTCGCTAGTCATGTACACCCACGTGACCGTACCCTTGGGGTAGGCGCCCAGCTGCGCGGCCATCGTCTGCGGCTTGGGATAGAACTCGTCGTCGCTGCCGTCGACGCCTCGCCATTCGCGCGGCTTGAACAGGACCGCCTTGCCGCCGTCGGCACCGGCGACGACGCGAAAGAATTTTTCCGCCGGCCACCACGGAAACATCGGCAGCATATAGGGCACGTTGACCGGAAAGACGCCGCGGATGGCAGAGTTGGCGCGCGCATACTTCGGCACGAACGCGTCTTCGGCGGCGTGCCAGGAATCAAACCACTCCCAATGTACCGTGCCGTGCACGCCCAGCAAGCGGGCGTCGGCGTCGGTGGCGGCGGCAAATTTTTCCTGATCTTGCGCGCCCATCGACGACGGATAGGCATAGAAGTGGCCGCTCGGTGGCAGGATGAAAAAATCCTTGCCCGTCGCGCGGCTGGCTTGGTAGTACCACTGCATCACATCGGGCGCCAGCCGGGCAATGTGCGGCGACAAGCTCCAGGTCAGGGTCGGGCACGCGGTGGCCGGCGCCATGCAGTCGGCTTGGCGTTGGGCAAACCATTCGCGCCGCGTGGTCAGCAAATAAGCGACGTTGTCGCCGTCGCCGACCACAAACGCGACGTAGGTCTTGCTCGGATCATAGGCCACTTTCTCGGGCGGGTTGGCAGACGGGCGACTCGTTTCAGTCAGCGCAGCACGCCGCGACGAAAAAAAGGCTAAATTGTTGGTTTCACTTGGAATCGCCCCCATGTTGCGGGTCTTGAGGCAACGCGTCTGCGCTTCGTAGAGGAAGCCGCCGACATTCCACGAGTTGTTGTAGCCGTAGACCCCGAGCGGGGTCAGCCAGTGACCGCTGTTGACGATGGTCGACAGCAGCGTGTTCTCGGGATCGGGTTCACGGCAACCATTGACCAAGAACAGCACGAACAGCTTTTGGGCAAAGACGAAGTCAACGAGTTCGGGCCCCATATCGTGGACGATCGGCGGGTTGGCTAGATCTTTTGCGTTGAGATCATAGCCGGGGTTGAGCATCGCCAGCCCCGTGGTCTGGTCGACGAAGTGCTTAAATACGTAGGTTGTCGCCAGCAGCGGCGTCGCGTGGTCTTGCAGTGCTGCCACAGCATCGAAGGCCGGCGCAGCACACGTGACCGCGCCGCCGGGGCCAAACGCCGCGGTGTCCAAGGGCACCGCGCCGAGCGCCGCAGCGGCAGTCAAAATAGCTGGCAAAATAGGCTGTTGGTCCTTGTAAGCGTAGCGCACGCAGGCAGGGAACTCCTTGGCGCACGCCGTCACAAACTCGGTCGCGGTCTGGCTGGCCTTGGGCTTCAACTGGAACTCGGTGAGCCACTTCTGGTCGTGGGCAGTCGTGCGCACGTACACGGAACCGCCGAGTTTGCGGTTTTTCAGCCCAGCGCACGCTTGAACCGCCAACTTGAGCGGCGCTGGGGCCGACGGCTCCACGTCAACGGCCACGAATTCCGTCGCGTACTTAGGCACAGGTGGCGGCCTATCGGCTACGGCGCACGCCGTCAGCACCAAGGCGACGACCGAACTGGCCAAGGATCTTATGCGAAGTCTCATGGTTCTCCTGCCGACGGCGCCGAGACTGCCCAGTCGACAGAGCGCCACCCCGTCGCTGCGGCTTGGCCGCGCCACGGGCCACGCTAGCAGGCTAGCAGGTTTGGGTGGCTAGGCGCACTGGTCGGTAGAGGCCCGGCGCCTGAGGCGCTCATGCCAGCGCAGTTCCAGCCTTGGCGGGGCCGCCCGCATCAATGCCCCAGGGCTCAAGCGACTTGGAAACCAGTGCCTGAGCGCCGACCGATGAGCCCTCGCCAATGGTCACACGCGGCAGGATCACGGTGTTGCTGCCAATGATCACATGGCGGCTGAGTACCACTACGCCTGATTGGGTGCCCAAGTACCGGGCCGGAATCGTCGGGTTGGTCAGGAAGCCCCCAGTGTAGTCGTCGCTGCCCGAGTAGATGCGGACGCCTTGGGAAAGTCCAGAGAAATCAGCCATTTCTATGCAACAGGCTGCCTCAAGGTGGCAGTGGCTGCCGATGTGAATATAGCTGCCGAGCGTGATGTGACCGGTCTCGCCGGGCGATCAGATTCACCAAGGCGTCGATGCGCGCTCCAGCGCGCATTTTTTCTGGACGCCTTAGCTTGCCCCTGCGGTGGAAGGCGGCGAATCATTGCGGCTATTCTCGACAGCAAAGAGACCGAGCGGATTCTAAAGCACGTCAACCTCTGGCGACCGCCCGGTGCCGCAGTCGATGCCGAGACCATCGCGATCCGCGGGCCACCCGGGAGCTTCGAGCCGGAAATCGACGACTTCGACGACGACCTCAGCGACGCCCTCGGCCAAGGCGCGGCACCTGACCAGCTTGAGTCGTACCGATTTGCCCGTGGTGTCGTCCCTGCGCTGCGGCTGCTGCGGGCCTTGGTCTCGACTACCCACGAAGTCGATTCGTTGCTCAAGTTGATGGTACTTTTTGAGCTCGCCCGCACTGCTGGCCGTTGGCCAATCGAGCGCATTCGGTCGACGGTGGCCTTCTTGGACCCAAGTCGCGTCGACGCCCTTGTCTGGGCGCTGCTCGACGGCGGTTGGCTGGAACTTCGGGCGTCGGACCGGTCTTACCGGTTTGCCGACGTCGGTCTGCATGTGTTGCGGATGCTGCAAGTTGCCGACTTCGCCGGACTCGGCGCTGGCAACGTCGTCCACCGTGCGGCCTTGGCTGCTGAATTTGCTGCACGTGGCCAAAAGGGAACCGACGCCACCGGCTGGCTGCTCGACCAGCTTGTTGTCCAGCTCGACGACGCGGTCGACGAAGCGACCCGTATCCTGCGCCAAGGACGGGCGTGGGAGCTGATTGCCTGGAGCCAGCGCGCCCACCGCGAGCAACTGGAGACCATTCGCCACGTGCTGGGCTTTCTGCAGGAGCGCATCGACGCCAGCTCCCAGCAATTCCTGCGCATCGACCGGCTGCACCGGGCCATGCAAGGCATCATCAAGCAGCATACCGGCATCCACGCGCGATTGAGCAGCTGGAATTTGGAGCGCTTGTACAGCTCGGACGCGGGCTACGCTGTACCCGAACTTGCCGAAGCGGTGCTGGGTGCGGGTGAAGAAACACTGCTCAGCTTGCTGTCGGCTGGCGTGGTTCAACCGCCGTCGAAGCCACCCGATTTGACCGTGGCTGAGATTCGCGCCCGGCTGCATGGGGCGCGCCGCAAACTGCTGGCGGACGACACAGCGTGGCAGTATTCCCCGGTGGCGGTGCCTGAGCGGTCGCCGTTTGAGGCGGCGGCGGTCGATCCCGCGTCGATGTTGCGCGCGCGACTCACCGATTTGCTGGCGCCACTTCAAGCAACCGACCCGCCCTTGGAGGTCGAGGCTTGGTTGACGCCCGACACCTTTGCCGTTGGCGTTTGGGAGATGGCGTTAAGGGACTTTAACCAACCGCGCAAGTCGCCGCAAGCTGTCACTAACTCGATGCGCGGCCCCCAAAACATCGGTGCGATGCGGGTCCACGCGGCGCCGACTGCTGCGCGCTTGGCAGAATCGGCGAGCAACAGCGCTGGTTCGCCGGCATGGGGCAAACTCGCAATGTCGCCGTCTGCAAGCATCTCGTTGGCAAGGTCGCACACTTGCATCGGGATGCCCGGCAACCGGTCCAGCGCCCGCACAATTTGCGCCGCGTCTTCGTAGTGCCGTACGAAACTGTCGGCCGCGACCGGATCACGGGCGTAGCGACGCGACAGGGCGTCCAACTTCTCCAGCAGAGTCACCAGCGGGTGGACACAGCGGACACCGTTGGGCCGGTTGTCGACAAAGCGATCCAACTGCCCGCCACTCAACAGAAAGTCGTGGACAAAGGAAGACAGCGCGACTGTCACGTGCGGCACCACCCGCGCCCGGCCGACTTCAAGCCGCACAAACGGGCTCACAGTTGCAGCGAGATCGCCTAGGAAATGCCCTGGGTAGCTGGCCAAGTAGTCTGCCGAACGCGCGTAGCGGTCTCGTCGCGTGTCACTGTCATGGCTGGCACCTGCAGCACATGCGGCAAGGCTGCGAACCACGCCTGCCGTTGTGCCACGGCGCCTTTGTTCAAGCCGGTCCATCGGCTCACCAACGGCAGGTCTTGGACCGACCCAGCCTCGATCATGAGGTCGAGATCTTCGGAGAATCGCTGAATAATGCCGAAGCCCTTGGACAAGCTGGTGCCGCCTTTGAACCACAGCGACAGACCGGTCTCATGTAGCGCCCACAGCGCATGGGTGACCCAGTAGTCCTTCTCGACAAGCGCGACATCGACGTGCGTCGCTCGGGCCACCTCGCGCAGCAACTCGGCAAACTGCAGATCGTCGTGTACGAAATTCATGTGGTCTCATAAGCTTGTGCGAGACAACCATCGACCAGAGCAAGCGTCGACTTCTTGCCATAGGCCACCGCCATGTCCCGCAAGACCGCGCGGTCCCAACGGCCAGAGCGGAGCTGTGCCGTCAGCGCCGTCGCCAGCGCGGGCAACGCCACCCCGGCCATCTCATGGTGTTGCACCAAGTCGATGATGAACCATTCGGGCGGCGGCTGGTCGGGGAACAGCACCCGCCGCAGCAGGAACCGACGGCCGTCGAACGTAAATTGGCCAGTCCGCTGCCTGTTGTACACCAGTGTCGCCGCGAACAAGACCGTCGACCCCAGCCCGAGCGCGTTCCAGCGGGACGGACCGCTGATGACGAAGCGGCCACCGTTGAGGAAGGCGCATAGCAAGTCTTCGTCGGTGGCCGGTGCCTGGCCAAACCATGTAGGCAATGGCGCGTAGTAGAGGCCGTACGCGGCTTCGCGCAGGCGGCCTTCGTCGACAAGGCGGCGAGCGAGACGCGTTGGGTTTCTGGTCCATGCCAGCAAGTCGCGCGTGCGGTAGGTGTGGCCGGGTGTGAGATTGGGCTGGGCAGCGAGGGTCATCGAGGGCATCCGTTGTAAATCTACCGTAGACAACATACGGTCAATGTTCGTCGGTGGCCAGTCGGGTCGGACCTGGCTCGCGGCGTTGGTGCATGGCTCGCCTTGACGTGGAGGGCGTGTGCGCCGATGTTGCCCGCGAGGTCCGACCGCAATGGGGACAGCGCCGACGACCGCACGCACGAAAAGCAAAGTGAACCTACCGTACAAGACCAAGTACCGCGTGCAGAACTGGCCGGACTACGAGGCGGCCTTGCGTCGACGGGGCGACATCACCGTCTGGTTCGATGAAGCTGCCGTGGCGGCCGGCAACGCTGCGCCGTCCGGGCGTCCGGGCGGTCAGCAGCAGTACTCCGACCTGGCCATCATCACGGCGTTGACCCTGCGCAGCGTGTTCCATCTCGCGCTGCGGCAGACAGAGGGCTTGGTTGCGTCGGTAATCCGCTTGATGAATCTGGACCTGGCGACGCCCGACCACACGACACTGTCCCGACCACACGACACTGTCCCGACCACACGACACTGTCCCGACCACACGACACTGTCCCGACCACACGACACTGTCCCGACCACACGACACTGTCCCGGCGCAACGCTACGGTGGCGGTACCGGCACGCGAACCATGCTGGCCCTTATCCACTTGGTCATCGATTCGACCGGCCTCAAGAGGGTCGGCGACGGCGAATGGCACGTTCTTAAGCACGGACCGGCGAACAAACGGCGTAGCTGGCGCAAGTTGCATCTGGGCGTGGATGCCGACGGTTTCATCGTCGCCTCCCAGCTGACCGACAGTTGTGTGGACGACGCGGCGGTGGCCGTCGCCATGTTCCAAGGGCTCGGCGGCAGCATTGGGCGCTTCACCGGCGACGGCGCGTACGACACGCGGCCGGTGTACGCGGCGCTGTGCGCAACCGGGGCAACGGTCGTGATTCCGCCAAGGAAGACGGCGCTGGAGAGCAAGCCCCGGGACGAGCTGCTGGCGCAGCGCGATGCCGCAATTGTCAGGATGGCCGAGGTGGGCCGGCGGCAATGGGGCAAGGAGTCCGGCGCACACCAGCAGGCTTGGGCCGAGAACGCTATGTTGCGGTACAAACGTGTCATTGGAGAGGCGTTGCGGGCGAGGAAGGTGGCCGCACAGACGAGGGAAACGGCGATAGCGGTGAGCGCGCTCAACCGGATGAACCGCCTCGGGCGGCCCGATTCGGTCGCGGTGGTCGCGTAAAGGCGCACCGGCAAGGGCGATATCTGTACTCGCGCGCCGCCATGCAACAGCGCCCAGCAGCGCGTGTACATCTTGGCCAGCCGATACAGTGGAATCGAATCGGCGCACTTGGCCACAATGACGTCGGCGTACACGCTGGCATCGTACGGGCTGCCCTCGTAGACGCTGGGCGGCGCGGGTGCCTCCACAATCGACTCACCGCACC
>SHZD01000254.1 GCA_009692465.1 Myxococcales bacterium | reverse complement strand
GGCAGGCACTCGCCGCCAATTCCGCAGCCGATTCGTGAGCGCGCCCCAATTTCGGATGCCAGCGCCCCAATTTCGGATGCCAGCGCCCCAATTTCGGATGCCAGCGCCCCAATTTCGGATGCCAGCGCCCCAATTTCGGATGCCAGCGCCCCAATTTCGGATGCAATTGCCTTAATTGGTCAGGCCTCTAGGACAGTGCCTCATTGCTCATAAAAGTCGAGCTCTTTGTCAAAGCTCTCGCGCATCACCACCACCGCGACAATGGCCACCAGTAGGCACACGCCGCCCACCCACGCTGCCGCTTCGACGCGCCCGAGGTCGAGCTTGAGCGATTTCCACGCCCATTCGACCGCAACCAGGGATCCGCGCACGAAATTAGGCACCGTAGTCGCCACTGTCGCCCGTAAGTTGGTCCCAAACTGTTCGGCCGCCGTCGTCGCAAACACCGCCCAATAGCCATTGGCGGTGCCGACCAAGAAGAGTACCCAGCAAAACGTCTGCACAGTGGCGTTTTGGGCGTTGCAGTACACGATCAGGGCCACCACATCTAGCGCCAGAAACAGCAGCAGCGCCTTGCGCCGCGACCGCAACCACTGCGAAATCAGGCCAGCGGCCAAATCGCCGACGCCCAGACCCAAGTAGGCCCAAAACACCGCGGTCGCCCCGGTCACTTCGCCATCGATCTTGAGTTCTTTAGCGAATTCGCTGGCAAACACCACCAGGATGCCGATCGAAAACCAAATCGGCACGCCGGTGGCGATGACGGTCAGGTAGCGGCCCAACCGCTGTGGCGGCCACAAGAGCATGCGCAAGTCGCCGCGCTTGGCTGGTGACTTTTTGGCGGCGTCGAACAACCCGGATTCAAAGGTGCCGAAACGCAAGACTAAAAGCGCCAAGCCTAAAACGCCGCCGATTAAATACGCCGTGGTCCACGCGAAGTTTTTGCCGACCCACGCCGCCAGCAGAGCGCCGCACACCCCGACCGCGGCGACCAAGGTGGTGCCGTAACCGCGATACCGGGCCGACATCGACTCACTGACCAACGTCACGGCGGCCCCGAGCTCGCCAGCTAGGCCCAGCCCAGCGATAAAGCGCAGCACCCCGTATTGCTCGACCGTAGTGACGCCGGCGTTGAGCAAGTTGGCCACGGAATAGACCAGAATCGAGCCAAATAGCGTGGACTTGCGCCCCAAGCGGTCGCCCATCACCCCCCAAATAATGCCACCGGTCAACATGCCAGCCATTTGCAACGAAATCAGCATGCCGCCAGCGGATTCCATGTCCTGCGGGGCGACCCCGATTGCGTGCAGGCTCGACTTGCGAACCACGGCAAACAAGATCAGGTCGTAAATGTCGACGAAGTAGCCCAGTGCGGCAACTACCACTGTCAAAGCGACGCGGTGGCGGGGATTGTCAAGTAGACTCAAGACAGTACCTCAATCGATTGGCATGGCGCCACGGCCTATTTTGGCCAAGCCGGACTACGGCACCAAACAGCCTTCAATTTGGCGCAAACGGGCAATTTCGTCCAACAAGTCAACGTGATCGACCAGTCCGCGCAACATCTTGCCCTTGAGGTTCAGTTTGGCGTTGCCCTTGGTTTTTTCCAGATAGAACCACGCCCGGCCCCAAATGGTCAAAGTCGCTCGGCGCCAACACTCATTTTCACTCATGTACTTGTAAGTGCTGGGATACTTGAGACGAGCCAGGTGCAAATAGCGCGTCATGTACCACAGGAAGGTCAGGATGCCGTCTTCGGCGCTGGTACTGAACTGCGATTGGCTGGCGAACGCATAGTCGGTGGCCAGCGAGTTGACGTATTGGGTGACCTCTTCCAGTAGCATATCATAGCCTTGGTCGCCGCTTTCAAACTTGGTGTCGCTCGGATTGCCGTTGAGGTAAATGGGCGCGTAGCCGTCGCAGCCTTGCATGCCAAAGTTGGCGCACGCGGGCCATGCCGCTCCGTAGGCATCAGCCTTGATCAAACTGCGAGCAAACGACTTGTTGGTGCCTTGGTTCGACAGACCGGCACACAGAAACTGAATCTTTTCATTGATAAAGTACATACGCGCCGCGCCTGACTTGCCGATGTCGTACAAGTGTCCACATTCGTGAACCAAAGTCGAAGCTTGAGAAAGAGCACCTGCCGCGGTTGACCCTTGAGACGCTTGGAAAAACGCGTCCACGCAGTTTTTGCCACCGCCCATTTTGGTTTTGGCGCCTTCAGTCAAGAGAAATTGGCCAAGCGGGTACCGCACGCCAAGGGCTTGACCGATGAACGTCAGCGCTGCGGTAGGCGTAAAGGCCGCCACCAGCGACTTGATGTCGCCCGAGGGATTGGCCGGTGTTTCGCTGAACTGACCGTCGGGGCAACTAGCCACAGTCTTGTCACTGGCAGTGGTCACAACCGCGTCGGCTGCTGCTGTTTCCGGCTGGGCGGCGTCGGTTGAATTGGCGTCCGATGCAGTATCGTCTGTCGATGCGCTGCTGCTATCGGCATCTTGGGCCGTCGAAAACTCGCCGCCGACACCATCCCCCGTTACACCGACCCCATCCCCCGTTACACCGACCCCATCCCCCGTGGCAAAAGCACCACCCGAGCCGCCGCCGCCGCCAGACGACGACAGGCAGCCGACGGCGAAGGTGGCCACGGCAAGGATGCAGCACGATGCCGCACAAAACATATTGAAATTCATGATGAATGCTCAACCGCAACTGAGCCGCGCGGCCCGATAGGGTAATCGGGTTTGCGTTAACGTCAACGGTCAAACGAGCTTGCGAACTCGCAGGCGGACTCGGCGAGCTTGGTTAGCTCAATTAAGGGCCCGTGCAAGAATTATTCGATCGATCCGCGATAGGAAAGGAGCGTCGAGTCGGCTTGCAAAGCCGCGAGTTAGCGACCCACCAAGCAAGCAATGGGCCGGGGTGCAAAATCGACTTGATTTTGCACGGGCCCTAAGCCTGCGCGTCCTTGGTATGCAGGCAAAACAGCGCCCCCTGCGGATCAACCAACTGGGCGATGCGATCGCCACCCGGTACCGCAACGGGACCATGAGCCAGCACGCCGCCGCCCTGCTTGGCCGCGTCGATCGCGCCTTCCAGATCCAACACGTTGACGTAGTGGCTCCATAAGCACACAGTCACTTGGGGTGGCCGGATCATGATGCCGCCGATCGGGGCTTCGCCGGAGCCGAACATGCGGTACATGCCGTGTTCGCCCATGTCCATGTCTTCGAAAATCGTCCAGCCGAACAGCGCTGCGTAAAAGTCCCATGCCGCGGCGATATCTGTCGTCATCAGCTCGTGCCAAGCCACCCCGCCTTGGGGATTGCCGTCGCCGCCCATGTTGTCGGTCGTGCCGCTTTCGGGCCGAAACAAGGCAAACGAAGCGCCTTGGGGGTCAGCCAGCACCGCAATGCGGCCAATGTGGGGGATGTCCATGCCCGCCTTGTAGACCGTCGCCCCTAGCGCCGCAGCCTGGGCCACAGTAGCGTCGACGTCCGTTGTACCGACGTAACCGAGCCAATGCGACGGCGCGCCCATGCTCTGAGCTTCGGCCGGCAACAGCATGCAACCGGCAAACGGGGTGCCGCGAATCGCAAACATCGAGTAATCGGTGCCGTCGCCAGCCGGGCTGGGCATGGTCGACACACCCCAGCCGGTGACGTTGGGGTAAAAGGCCAGCGAACCGGCCGGGTCTTTCGTCATCAGTTCGTACCACAAGAAACTGCCAAGAACGGGTTTAGTGCTCACAATAGCCTCGACAAAATGGTGGGGGCGAAAATGCCCAGTGTCGCGGCAGTCTCGCCGCCGACCACCGCGCTGGCAAGCCAGATTTGGGCGCTGGCCGTCGCCGCTGCCGATCAGCGCTCGCTCAGGCCAGAGTCATCAGACTAGATGCAAGATTGGATGGCAAAACTGCCTGAAACAACACTATTATTTGGCAAATATTCGTCTTGGCGTTGTGCCTAAAACTTGCCAACTGGTCGCGGCAAGGCATCCTTGGCCGGCGTGCTTCCGTCCGCGCGCGCTTGCCTTCAAGGAATCCCATGCTCGATGTGCCACTGGTCGATCCCACTTACGAGTCGTTGCCGCTGTTTCCCCTGCCGAAATTCGCCATGATGCCCAACACCATGACACAAGTGCATGTTTTTGAACCCCGTTACCGGATGCTGGTGGCCGATGTGCTCGCCGGGCAGCGCCTGTTCGTGCTGGTCGGCTACAAGATGGGCGTCGAAAGTGAGCACTACGGCGCGCCACCGACCTTTGAAATCGGCTCGCTGTGCAAGGTCGTCAACTATGAGCGCACCCGCGATGGTCGCTATTGCTTGCACGTTCACTGTTTGGCGCGGGTGCGAATCCAGCAAATCAACCGCTTGTTGCCGTATCGCACGGCTGCGGTGATGGTCCTGCCCGACATGCCGGTCGACAGTTGGGCGCTGGACGAGGCGATGGACGGTCTGATGGCGACGCTGCGCTCGCTGGTGGTCAAACTGGGCGACAAAGGCGCGCAACTGGCGCAAATTATTGCCAGTACTCGTAAGCCAATTCTGCTCACCCATCGGCTGGGTTCGGCCTTGGTCAGCGACCCGGATGACAGGCAGCGCCTGCTCGAAAATGTCAATCCCTTGGAGCGCATCGAACGAATCAACGACATCGCCGGCGAGGCGCTGTTGCGTGCCGATTGCCCCGACGTCAGTTTCGCCCATTTCGACGGCGCCACGGTTAACTAGTACCGCACATGCATTGGAAAATCGGCTAATGGCCCCCGCCCAACCCACGCTAGTCCGCGTTCGCGACTTGCAGGTGCGGCATGCCGAGGTGTTGGCTGTTGCCGGCGTCGATTTGACGATCGAGGTCGGTGAGCGGGTGGCCCTAGTCGGTGGCAGCGGTTCGGGCAAGACCACCATCGCCCAAGCCCTGCTCGGTCTGTTGCCGCGCACCGCGATGACGGCCACCGAACTGCAGGTTGGTACAGTCGATGTGCTGAGCGCCCAGCCTGCAGGTCTGCGGCATCTGCGCGGCGGCATTGCCGGTTATGCGATGCAGGACGCTTACGCGACGCTCGATCCGTTGCAGCGAGTGGGCAGTGCCATTGCTGAAGCCCATCGCTTGCACCATCGGGCTACCGACAGTCAAATGCGCCAGTTGCAAGATCGGCTGCTGATGGCAGTGGGTTTGGACGACGGCCAACGCGTGCTGCGGGCTTGGCCGCATGAACTGTCCGGCGGTCAGCGCCAGCGCGTCGGTTTGGCCCTGGCATTGGCTGCGCGGCCCCAATTGCTCATCGCCGACGAGCCTTCGAGCGCTTTAGATGGGGATAAGGCTCGTGCTTTGGCGCAGTTGCTGGTCGATCTGGCGACGGGTTCCAGTGGGTGGCCGCCGATGGCGTTGCTGTTGATTAGCCACGATCTGCGGCTGGTGTCTGCGTGTTGCCAGCGGGTGCTGGTGCTGCACGCCGGGCACATCGTGGAGGCGGGCCCAGTTGCGCAAATCTTGACCCAGCCCCACCATCAGGCCACCCAGGCGTTGATGGCTCATGCTGGGCTGCAGGTGGACACCGCCGATGTTGGTGCTCGATAACGTCGACTTGACGCTGGGCAGCGGTGCCAGCGCTCGGACAATTTTGCGCGGTGCCAGCCTTGCCGTCGGTCCGAACGCGCGCGTGTGCATCGCCGGACCGTCCGGAGCGGGCAAGACCACCATCCTCAAGCTGCTTTTGGGCCTGCTCAGCCCTGACCGCGGCAGCGTAACGGTCAACGATCGCTCAGTATCGGCATGGCTCAGCCGCGATCCACTGGGGTTGCGGCGGCTAGTGCAACCGGTCTTTCAAAACCCACTGTCGGCGCTGCCTCCGCGGCATACGGTGGGGTGGATGTTGAACGAAGCCTTGAAAATTCATGGGATTACCGCCAATGCCACCGCCAAGATCTCGGACGCCTTGGCCGCGGTTGAGTTGCCCTCCAGTGTGCTCGGCCGCTTTGCCCATCAACTCTCAGGCGGCCAGCAGCAACGAGTGGCTTTGGCTCGCGCGCTGATGTTGCGACCGCGCTGGTTGCTGGCTGACGAGCCGACTGCCGCTCTCGATCCGGCGACGGCGATGGCGATCGCGGCCCTGATGCTCGATTTGTCGACCCGCGAAGGGCTGGGCCTGCTGCTGGTCACCCACGATCCGGCGCTGCCGCACGCCCTGCAAGCGGGGGTGCTGCACTTAACCGACGGCCAATTGAGCGCCAGCGAGCAAGCGCAAACGTGGTTGGCCCGCGAAAACAGCGCATGGCGGGCGACCGGCCACGGGTTGCGGGCATGAAAGCACTCTTTGGCCGCATTCGACCCGTCTTGGGTTGGTTTTTCCTCGTCAGCGCTTTGGGGTTCGCGGTGTGGACGTGGCAGCGGCGGCCCGTGCCGGCGCAGGTAGTGCTCTTGCTCAGCCACGCCGATCGCAAGCAGTTGATCGAGCTGCAGTGGAGAGTGGTGGCGGCGGACGGCGTTTCGCCCCAGAGCGGGTCGTTGCATTTTGCGGCCGGCACCGCACCCGAAGCGACGGCGCCGTTGCACCTGCACATTCCGTATAGCGAAGCCGGTTTTGCCGATCTGCAGGTGCAGTGCCGATTCGCTGCCCATGGCCCGCCGTTGACCACCCGAGCGCGTTTGCGCATGACGACTCAAGAGCGCCAAACGCTAGATTTGGGCAGCTGTTGCGATGACTGCGGGTTGGTCCGCTGAATCGTTCTGGAAATGACCGCGGCCTGCAAGCCCCGGCCAGTTGTGCGCCTGTCCAAACACCCAGATCGCCAGGATTGCCCATCGAAATTCTCTGCGACCGCCGATTTGGGATGCCAGTGCCCTGTCGCTCGCTGTCGCTCGCTGTCGCTCGACAAGGAGCAAGGGGCTTGACGACTGAGGCGTACTTGCGTACGCCAATGAGACAGTCCTGCGAACTGTCTAGGAGGAAAGCGCCGCAGCGACGCACAGATGCGCCCAAAGCGGGGGATCGC
>SHZD01000253.1 GCA_009692465.1 Myxococcales bacterium | reverse complement strand
CCTAGGAGCGTGTCGGAGTATTCCGACTCGCTCCTAGCGCCGTCTGGCTAGACGGCGGCAACTGTCCGAAACTGCACGGATTCACTCCGGGCAGTTCTTGGACAGTTAAGAATATCTGAGAAGCTAGGAGACTGTCGGATCGTAATAGATTCATTGTGTATAACCGGATAGACATTTTATAATCGATTGATTTCCGACAGGCTCCTAGCCTGAGCCTCTCAAGACTAAGGTGCGTTCTGTGTTTCCCTCGGTGACCGCCCCAAAGCGCCTTGGTCTATTTCGCTAACCGAATCCGCCCAAACCTAGCAGGTGCGCTTGCTCAATCCGATTGTGCGGGCCATACTACAGGCTCCACCGTTGCCGCCATCGCTGGTTGGCATGGAGTCGCCATGACATCCCAGCTAGCGTCGACTCAGGGCCGGTACTTTGGCTTGGTGGCGGCTTTCTCATGGCTTGTGGCGTGCACTGCACTTGCGGTTGACCTGTCGACGCCAGCGACATTGGACGCTGCGGCAGATTTGACTCCGACAGCCGCCACGGATGCAGCCCTGATTGCGCCGTTGTTGGGGATGCTTGCAGCGCCTGCCGATCAGCGCGCAGCGTTGGCGAAACAGCTGGCCACCGGCAATGACCCCAGAGCTATCGCGGCCTTACGGTATGTGGCTCTGCACGACCGGCACACGGCTGCCACCGACGCTGCAGTGCACTTGCTAGGGCGATTTGCCGATGCCAAAGCGGTCGCCGCCTTGGTGGATATCGCCACAGGAGTCGAGGGTATTCGGCCCCATCGCGGTGCATTGGATGCGCTGAGCCAGCACCCGCTGCCCTCTGCTGTGGATTCGCTCTATCGAATAGCAACCGACGCCGCAGCGGATGCAGACATTCGACGGTCGGCCGTGGACATCTTGAACCGTGACCACCCCGCCCTGCTCAACGAGCGAGGGGTCCCCAAATTAGGCGGTTCTGCGGTGCTGTCTTCGCTGGGCAGTGCATTCTTTGGCGGCTTTGCTTTGTCATCGGTTGGCGACTTCGCGGATACGCGTTCGGGCCCCTATGGATGGTTGGCCGGCGCGGTGGTCGGTGCGGGCACGGGCTACATGTTTGGGCGTCAGATTTCGACGGCGCGACAGCACTATTACCTGAGCGCACTGAGTTGGGGTTCTTGGATTGGCTGGATGTCCGTCGATGCTTTGGCTCAACGGCCGATCGACCCGCAATCGGGCCAGCCCCTCGACGACCGAGCAGCCGGGTTATCTCGAGCTCGCGCTGGATTTTCACTTTTGGGCGAAGTCGCCGGATTCGCGCTGGCGTTCGCGGCGGCCGATGCGCTCAACCTGCAAACAACGGACGTAGCAACCGCCAACGCCATCGCGATCGCGGCTACTGTGGGCACTTTTGGCGGCCTGCAACTCGTTGAGCCGGCTGACGATGTTCGTCCAGGCTACACGGCTTTGTTGGCTGCTAGTGTGCTCGGTATCGGCGCAGGCGTGACACTGGCTCCCAGCCTGAAGTTTGACAGCGGCGACATTGTTCTGTGCTCAGCGTTGACGATGGAAGGCGGTTATTTTGGCGGTTTCCTGACCGACATCTTGTTGGACAACCGACCAGAGTTCGGCGGCGTGGCACTGGGCAGCGGCGTCGGCGCCCTGGCCGGCATCGGAATCAGCCAATACTCGACACTGCGTCCCGGCAATGTCGCTGAAATGGTGCTACTTTCTAGTTACGGCAAGGCGCTCGGCGCGGGACTGTCCTTTCTGGCCGGCGTTGAAGACGATGTCGCCAAAGGCGTGCATCTCGCAGTTGGAGCCTCCGGCTTGCTGGCTGGCGCCCTGTTGGCCGACGTGACGGAGTACGAAGGCGGCGACCGCGCCATGGTGCCGATCGCGACGGCGCTTGGCTTGTGGCACGGTGGCTTGATTGGGGTGGTCATCGACGATCAGGGCATTGTGTCGCGCGGCAGTGACGCGTTGGCCGGCCTGACTCTGGTGGGCGGCGCAGTTTTTGGCATCGGCAGTATGGCGCTGGCCCAAAATACCAACTGGTCTAACTGGCAAGCGACCATGGGCAGCACTGGCGCTGTGTGGGGCGCATGGTTTGCGGGCTGGACGTTGGCGCTGCAGGACAACGTGACGGGCACAGAAGTCGCCGTCAGCTTCTTGCTCGCTACAGACGCCGGTATCGCGACGACCGCCGTGTTGATGTCGAGTTGGGTGGACATTGATCCGCGGGTCATGGCCGGGGCCAACTTTGGCGGGTTGGCGGGCGCAAGTCTGGGCGCGCTCTTTCTGGCGATGGCCGGGGCCGATGGCGACACGATTATCAAAGCCAACTTGGTCGGTTCGGCGCTTGGGCTCGTTGGCGGCGGCTTGGCGATGCGCTCGTTTTATGCCGGCAGCGATGTTCGCACTGCCAAGACTGGGTGGTCGGCTCCCCGCTGGTTGCGATGGCCGTTTGATGCAGTGGCGGCCACTCCGCATGTTGGCGTTGGCGGCAAAGTCGACGGAATGGTGGTCAATGGCTTGATGGCCTGGTGAGCGCGGTCACTTGGCTCCAAAATCTTAAGCAAACTTAGGATGTTGTTCAATGGGTGCCACCCAACAATGGCCTTGGCCGTTGGGCCAATGCTAGATTTCCGTGCCGGGGCAGGCGCCTGATTCAGACTCATTCGCCAGCTTTTTCCGCGGTACCAGTCGACGTTTGCTTTGCCGATCGCTTGGCTGCCAAAATCTTAGCAAACTCAATATGTTGTTCAATGGGTGCCACCTCACAATTCAGGTCGCCCGTGCTCGATTGGCTCCCAGCGGTTTTCGCCCGTCCTGGCGATGAACATCTGTAAATTAGCGATGTTGTTTGATGGGTGCCACCTCACTTTAGGGCGAACACAGGCCAGTCTTGCAGGCCATTTTTGTACCACACACGGCACCCAGTTTGCCGACAAGGCGCCCAGTGAAGTGCACGCCACCTTGCTCGACGAGGGTACGTATCTGTGTTCAGAACGGACAATGTATCCAAGTCTTGAGGCAAACTCTCAAGTCCGCGAAAGGCGAAACCAGCGCCGGCACCCGGAGTACACCAAGCCCGAGCTGCTCGCGACCAAGCCAAATCAGATCTGGTCGTGGGACATTACCAAGCTCAAAGGCCCTCAAAAGTGGACGTATTTCTACCTGTACGTGATTCTGGACATCTTCAGCCGCAAAGTCGTCGGGTGGATGGTTGCCGATGCAGAAAGCGCCACGCTCGCCAAGAAGCTCATCTCTGAAACCTGTGAAAAGGAAGGCATTGTGCCAGACCAGCTCACGATTCACGCCGACCGCGGCAGCTCGATGAAGTCGCTTGCCGTCGCCCAGCTCCTCGCGGACATGGGTATCACCAAGGCCCACAGCCGACCGCACGTCTCCAACGACAACCCGTATTCCGAGAGCCAGTTCAAGACCTTGAAATATCGACCAGAATTTCCACGTGCCTTTGGCTGCATCGAAGACGCCAAAGGCTTTTGCAGGTCGTTCTTCAACTGGTACAACACGGCCCACCGGCACAGTGGCATCGCGATGCTGACGCCTTCGATGATGCACAACGCCAGCGGTCAGCAGATCATTGCCAAGAGAGCTCAGGTACTTTGCGCGGCCTATGCCGCCCACCCTGAGCGCTTCGTGCGCGGAGTCCCAGCTCCCCAGGCCGCACCGGTTGCGGCTTGGATCAACCCGCCCAAGCCGACTCCCGCTGGCCAAAACGGGGCTTAGTCTTTTTGTCGGAGTGTCTCATCGTGGTTGACAGGTTCCACCGAGTTTGCCGGCGACACATGCCCCACTTTGACAGGCATCGTCTACCGTACACGGGTTGCCATCATCGCAAATGGCACCGTTTGGTTTCGTCGTGTCGACGCATTGACCGGCGCTAGCATCGCAACTGGACACATGACACGGGTCGCCGGCCGCGCATGGCAGTGCGCAAGGCAATGCAATCGCGTCGGCTTTTAAATCCGCGCTGACTCTGGCACCGTCGACCGTCGCTTCGTTGGCATCGCCGCCCTGACTGTCTGGTGCTGCAGCCGCTATTGCATCGGCAACCGCAGTCGTCACGGTGCTGGCATCGGTGCCAACCCCAATCGAGGCCGCGTCGGCGCTAACGGCCTTAGTTGTTGCGTCCGTGCAGGCGCTGGCTACGAGGGTCAGTGCGCTGATTGCAAAAACGCCGACTCTGGGCCAAATCACTCGCCCATCCCGTCGAAACTTGGTAATGCCCGGGATTGGCTCCGGCGAACGGCCATCTGTGTGCACCAGTGCCTCGACTTTGTGCTGGCCGACCGCTTGCGGCACATCCCCTACTGTGCAAGGCATCGACCCCGCCGTCAAGCGCAGATCAGGATGCACCCAACTGACAACTGTCTAAACATAAACACTTATCGCGACTCAGGCTGCCCATCGAGATTTCCCTTAGTCGCGGCATAGCGCCCGCGCCACGATGAACTTCCGAATTCGGCCACGACATCTGGGCGGCCGAAATTTAGGCTATTAGTTATGCACCGTTGTCTAATGGGTGCCACCCGATCGACTTGGTTAATATTGAAGAACACGGGTCACCGTGCGTCTACTTCTAGCCGAATGCTAATCACCGACCTTCCACTGCCTACCCTTGTCATCGGCGCCACTTTGGGGACACTGAGTTGCGCGTGGGCAGGAATGGCGTGGGCGCAGACGTTGTTGCCGATCGAAAACGCCGCAGCCTCTCAGAGCGACTACACCGCGAGCGCAGAGGACGGCGCATCGCTTTTGCTAGCAATCGCCATGGGTTTTGGGTTTACGGCGACGCTGGCGTTCTGGTTGCACTGCCTATTGAGGCCGGTGGTCGTCGCACCGATGTTGATTACTTTGGCATTCGCTCAAGTGATCGGGCTAGCCGCGCTGGCCAAGCACAGGAAAATTCCACCGACCTCAGTTATTCACCCTGACCCACGCTGGCGCAGCGTCGCAACATCGAGGATAGGAATTGGGGCATTAGTCGTCGGTTTGCTGTGGTGGCTCCGCCATGACGGCACGGTTCCGCCGAGTTCGTGCATTGGCGAAGCCGCGATCTGCGCAATCGGCCAAGGCCCACCCGGCTGCGATGTCCTACGAACCAATATCGGCGATGCGCAATTGGGAAATTCCGGCGTGATTTCAGTGGTGCTCGCCCTTTGTGGCCAAGCGGGGTTTCGCATTCTATTTGCCGTTGTTGGGGCAATGCTGGCCATCAGCGGCTGGGTTTTGGCCCGGCAGGCAGCGCGACTATTTCAACCGAATACCATTAGAATCAATGAGTTTTCCGGCTGGCTTGGCGCCGTGACGATGGCGGCAAACCCGTATGCGCTAAGCATCCCACTAGTCGACGAAAACCTGCTGACTTTGGCTTTCAGTGGCGCGACTTTGGCGCTGACGCTGGCTGAGAGGCCCCCATGGCTCGTCGTTGGTCTGCTCTTTGCATTGGTTGTCGACATGCGGCACCCGATGCTCGTGTGTGCGCCGGCCTTGTTGCTTTTCGCGTGGTCTAGCCCGATTTCGCCTAAGCGATGGTGAGCAGTGCTCTGGTGCAGCATCGGAATTATCGCCGGGACGGCGGTCGAAAACCTACACCACCTGCTGGCGATCGGCTCGCTGTTCCGTTTCGAGCACAACCTGCAATACCTGCCTTTGCCGTATTCGATTTTTGGGCAGACGGTCCAGTGGCCTGGCATGGTCAATTTTCCGTTGCATGACCATTGGGTGCGCACGCCGCACAATCCGCTGCCGATGGCGGCGATGTGGTGGCTGTGGCTGGCCGACCACTTGGGACTCGTGGGTCTTGTGGCGCTGGCAATCGGTGCCGTCGCGCTCCTCCGCAAGAGTCCTCGCCACGACGTGCTGTTGCTTGGCTGGTGGCTGCCAGTTCACGCCGGGTTGTCGATGCGGGAAGCGTGGGACTACCCGAACAAGATGGGGATCTTGCTGATTGCAGCGGCGCCGTGGCCAATCTGGTGGTCTGCCTGGTTCGCTCTGGCCGTTCGGCGACCGGCTATGGTGGCGGTCGTGCTGGGAACTGGAGTGATTCTCTTGCAGGTTGCCTTGACCTCTCTGAGTAGTTGGCAGGTACCCGCTGACGAACGCTACTTTACGCGCTATGCCCTTCAGCCGACTGAAAGTAAAACTCATTTGTCTTGGGCCAAGCAGCGTGCCTTTGATTTTGGCTGGCTACCTGATTTTAGCCGCGCGACTCGCTACGGCAGCGTCATCGATCGGATCGGCGCAGGGAAGGCTTGGCAGCGACAATCGCCGCTGGCTTGGGGTTGGCTGCGGGAGGATATCCCGCCTCGGGGTCAGCCTGTTGTTGTGGAATTCGACTTGCGGCAGCCATTGTGGGGCGCGATTGCAATGCGGCCAGTCAGTTTGCCCAGGGACGCAACTGTGGATATCGACCTCACTGTGAACACAGGATTGAGCATCGTTCCGCAGATCACCGTGTCGTGGGAAACCAGCCCACTTACGGTCGCCGCAACGTTAGGACCGCGGCTCGCCCTGATTGAGGTAGCCTTTCGTAATTACCGTGACAGGGAAAGCTTTTGCGATGCCACGAACCGGTCGTGCCACTGTCGTTTTTTTGACACGCTGGATAGTGGCGCGGCTATTCAAGCCTGTGGCCGCCCACACGTCCTCACATGCAGGCGTCCGCGACTGACAATTCGACTTCCCGCAGGCGGGATTTCGCTATTCGCCACGGTCAACCCTGCAGCCAATGAGGTCTACCTCTGGCGCGGCCGTGTGGACGCGCAGTCCTCTGCTTTTGGGCCAATTGTCGAATTCTGGCACAATTAATTTAATTTGGTTGGCACCCAACTGACAACACTCTACATTTACACACCTTTATTGCGCGGGCATCGCGCTCAGCGATCTCTGGTTTTAAGGAGTCAGCGGCAAATCGGCGACATTCAACTCCTGCCGCAGGTCACCAATCCGAACCGCACAGGCAAACGTGTAAGCAGGGAATGCGACCAACT
>SHZD01000252.1 GCA_009692465.1 Myxococcales bacterium | reverse complement strand
AGTCGGAATACTCCGACACGCTCATAGGAGCCTGTCGGAAATCAATCGGTTATAAAATGTCTATCAGGTTATACACAATGAATCTATTACGATCCGGCAGGCTCCTAGCCAGTCAACTATTCTCAACTGTCCGAGAACTGCGCGGAGTGAATCCGTGCAGTTTCGGACAGTTGCCGCCGTCTAGCCAGACGGCGCTAGGAGCGAGTCGGAATACTCCGACACGCTCCTAGGAGAAAGGCGACGCCGCGACGCACAGATGCGCCCAAAGCGGGGGATCGCGGCACCCAACCGCGCCTAGCCCTTCACCCCACCAGAAGTCAGCCCACCGACCAGATGCTTCTCCAACGCATAAAACAGCGCCATCACCGGCAGCGACACAATCAGCGAACTCGCGGCAAACAGCGACCATTGCACATCTTTTTCGCCGACATAGCCGCGAATCATCACTGGCATGGTGTAGGCGACTTCTTTGGACAGGAACGTGTAGGCCAGCACAAACTCATTCCACGCCGACATGAATGAAAACAGCGCGGTCACCGCGATGGCTGGCGCCGACAGCGGCAAGATGATGCGCAAAAAAATCTGCAACCGGGTGGCGCCGTCGACGATGGCGGACTCTTCGATTTCCTTGGGTAAGGTGTCGAAGTAGCCTTTGAGGGTCCACGTGCAAAACGGAATTGTGGTAGTCGAGTACACCAGCACCAGACCCCACAGTGAATCCAGCAGGTTGAGCTTTTGAATCAGCACATACAGCGGAATTAGCGTCAAAATGCCCGGAAACATTTGGGTCGCCAAAAAGCCCAGCAAGCCAGCGCGCCGACCGGCAAAATCGAAACGGGCAAAGGCGTAGGCTGCTGTACAGGCCAGCGAGATGCCCACTACCGTGGTAACCGCTGAAACGGCTAGCGAATTAAACAACTGATAGCCAAACAGCCAGTTGCCCGAACTGTCGGTGGTGGCCACTACTTGCGAAAACGCTGAAAAGTCCAAGCGCTCTGGAAACGGCGACGGCGACGAAGACGCCCCAGCAGTCCCAGAAAACGCCAACTTAACCACGTACAAGACTGGATACAGCGTGACCACTGCCACCGGCACCAGCAGAACATGCGGGAGCCAGGCGGCAAATCCTTTGGGTGCAACTGAGTTTAAGTCGGGTGGGCTGGCCACTTGTCCTCGAATACGGGCTGGAGGTTGAGAATTGCGACTACACGTTGACCGCTTCGGTGGCCTTGGTCAAGCGATTCGTAACCAAGGTGTACCCGAGTAAAATCAGGAAAATCAAGACACTGTACGCCGCGGCCAAGCCTGTTTGGCGCAAGACCGTGAACGTGTAGTAGGCCTCGGTGATCAGAATGTCCGTCTTGTGGTCAGGTCCGCCGCCAGAAACCAGCCAGATGACGTTGAACGCATTGAAAGTCCAGATTGTACCTAGAATAATCGCGGGAAACAGCGCGGGGCGGAGCAAAGGTAGGGTGATGTACCGAAATTTCTGCCACGCAGAACCACCGTCCATGTCGGCTGCTTCGTATAACTCGTTGGAGATGCTTTGTAATGCACCCAGCGAAATCACCATCATAAACGGAAAACCGAGCCAGACATTGGTGGCGAAGTTGGCGGCGAAATTGGTGACGGCGCTGGTGCCGAGCCAGTCGATGCGGTCCTGGCCCATGGCGACCAGCATGGCGTTGAGCGGGCCGACTTGGGTGTTGAATAGCCATTTCCAGGTCAATGCGGTGATGTAACTGGGCACCGCCCAAGGCACAATCAGCAGCAAGCGGTACAATGCGCGGCCGCGCAGGTGCGGGCGGTTCAGGACCAAGGCCAAGCCGAGACCGATGGTCACGTGCGCACCGACGTTGAGCACCGTCCACAGCACCGTCATCGCCAACGTGCGGCCAAAGTGGGTGGAACTAGTGGGGTCGGTGATCGAGCTGATGACTTCAATGTAATGCTGCAAACCGACGAAATTGTTGTGCTTGTCGACGAACGACAGCCCGACTCCGACGGCAAATGGAATGAAAATCAGTAGACCCGTGGCGATGAGCGCCGGGCCAACGTAAAAATACGGGACCACATCGCGGCGCATGCCGTCAAACACCACCGCCAACGGTCCCGCCACCGCCGCCGCCAGCACCACCAACAGGCCCACCAGCACCGCTAGCGTCGTCAGCGTCATCGGCACCACGGCCGTCGGCGCCAGATGCGGAACCAACAAGTCGGCGCCGACCACCGCAATGCCGCCACCCGAAGTGACCGGCAGCGCCGGTTGCAGCAACCACCAACCGATAGCGCTCAGCAGCGCGGTCGCGCCGTCGAACCAGCGCGCATGGAGCCGGTGCGGCAGCCACAGCGATAGCGCAGTGACAACCGCGGCCAGCAGCAGCGCCAGACTCCAGTGGAGCACCGGCCACCGCGGGGTCGGTTTGAGCACCGCGCCAGCCACGCCCGCCGGTTGCTGGCTTTTGGGGGCGGCGCGAAAAGCTACGGCCACGGCCACAGTGCCATCGCTCAGCTCTGTGCGTAACTGCTCAATCTTCATCGGTTTATCGGCCTTGAGCGCTCGTGCGGCGTCGGCGGTAACCGTCTTGGCGTGGTCGATCAGGGCCTTTTTGTTCGCCTCATTCAAGTCACCGTAAGTCAGTTCGGTGCCTCGGGCGATGCCAAACTCGTCCGTGCCGCCTTCAGCAATCGCGAACGCGGTCGCCACTGCCGGATGGTTAGTGACCAATTCTGTCAAGGACTTGCGCGCTTGGGCCGGATCTTTTTCCGTCACCCAGATGTGCGCCGCGGCATCGGCGACGGCGGCGGCTTCGGCCAAAGCGCTGTGCTGCGCTGTCGCGCGCGCGATCAGACCCAAGCCGGCACTGACCGCCAATGTTGCCAGCACTGCCAACAGCCAACGGGCAATAAACGTAGCGCGAACAGAAGGTTGGGCGGTCGGGGCAGCCATCAGCAGTCCCTACTTTTGCATCTTAACGATGTCTTCGGCGGCGCGCTTTTGCGCCTCGGCCAGCGCCTCTTCGGGGGTGGTGTCGCCGTAAATCACTTTCTGTAGCGCGGTGTTGTACGGATTCCAGATTGCCGCCATTTCGGCTGCCGCCGGCATCGGCACCGCTAATTCGGCCTGCGCGCGGAAAATCTTGATAAACGGATCGTCGCCAAACTTGGGCAGCTCGTAAGGCTTGATATTGGCGACCATTTGCTTGCCGGTCTGCAGCCGGGTAATCGCCGCTTCGTCGCTGGTCAGGTAGTCGATAATCCGCAACGCCGCCGGCGCATTGGTGGTTTTCTTCGACAGCATCAACGCTTCGGAGCCTAAGAACGGCCGCAGCGGCACCCCAGCTTCCAATTCGGGCAGCAGCGCGACGCCAAACTCGACACCCTTATCGATTTCGCCCATAAACCAAGGGCCTTGCAGGACGAACGGCACTTTTCCGTCGTTAAACATCGAGGTAATCACGAACCCCGACACCGAGCCTTGGGGCAAAATCTTGTGAGTCTTGTACAAGTCGCGGGCGATGCTCAAGCCTTTGGCGGCTTGCGGGGTATCGAGCTTTGGAATGCGCCCGCTGTCGTCGAATATGCCGCCTCCAGCCCCGAGCAAAAACGGGGCGTGAAAGTACAAGTTCGCCGCTTCGTAGGCCAGCCCGAACGCTTCACTATCGGGTTTGGTAAAGCCTTTGGCCACTTCGATGAGCTGATTGAGCGTCTTGGGCGGCTCGCGCACCAGCTTCTTGTTGTAAAACAGCACAAGCGTCTTGTACGCCAGCGGCAGCCCAAAGATCGCCTTGTCGAACACCAAGGGCTTGACAGTCTGCGGCAAAAACCGCTTGAGTTTGGCTGGAGTTACCGACTCGCCCAGTGGCGCAATCAGGCCGTCCTTGGCCCACACTCCAATCTTGTCATGGGCAAAGATGATGAGATCCGGGCCGTTGCCGTTGGGCACCGCGACTTGAAACTTGTCGATCAGCGCATCGGCGGGCACGGCCAAAGTCTCGATTTTCAGCTTGTCGTGGTTCTTGTTCCAGTGACCGACCAGCTCGTCTAGCCCGGCGCGCTCAGCATCGCGGTAGCTGTGCCACAACGTGACTTTTCCTTCTGGCTCAGGCGCTTCTGGTGCAGATGCCGTTACCGCCGCCGCCGCAGGCACACCTGCTGCTGCGCCCTTGTCAGGTGCTGCCGCGCCAGTAGTTGGCGGTGTTGGCTCCGCTTTTTTGCCACAACCCGCGACTGCCATGACGACAAGCGCCGCCAGTATGAAGTGTACTTTCAATTCGGGACTCCAGATTCGGCAGGCACATGCAAGCGCTGACCATCGGCGGAAAAAAGGTGAAAACGCGTGATATGCAACGCGATTTCGTCGCCGTCGCGGACGCGGTCGCTCGGATCACTGCGCCAAATGGTCGCCGATTCTTGGCGTTGCTGCGCGGTCTTGTCGGCAATCGGGACCGCAATGGCATCGACTAAGGCCCCAAAAACGTTGGTTTCTGCCCCCAGAGGCTCGACGACTTCCACGCCCAAGCGGGCATGGATCGCTTCATCGGGTTGGGCGCGCCGCCAGTCTTGCGGCCTCACCCCCACCGTCAGTGTCGACGGCAGGTTGTGCTCCTGCGGTCCTAACTGCAGGGTCAGACCAGAACCCGTTAGCTGCCAACCGCTTGCGTTTTGAGTCACCGCGACCGGCAGCAAATTCATTGCCGGCGAGCCAATGAACGTCGCCACGTAGGTATTGACGGGAGTAGCGTAAATTTCATGAGGCGACGCACACTGTTGCAACACGCCTTCGTGCATAACTGCAATGCGGTCGGCCAGCGTCATCGCTTCGACCTGGTCATGGGTCACGTACAAGATGGTCGCCTGCAATCGTTTGTGCAACTTAGCGATCTCAAGGCGCATTTGCACGCGGAGCTTGGCGTCCAAGTTCGACAGCGGCTCATCAAACAAAAACACCGCCGGCTGCCGCACCACCGCCCGGCCCATCGCCACCCGCTGCCGCTGCCCGCCCGACAGCGCCGCCGGCTTGCGATCCAGCAAGGCATTGAGGCCCAACATGGCCGCCGCGTGGCGCACTCGCGTCGCGATTTCGGCTTTGGGCACTTTGCGCAGCGTCAGCCCGAACGCCATGTTGTCGTAGACTGTCATGTGCGGATACAGCGCGTAACTCTGAAATACCATAGCGATATCGCGGTCGCGCGGCGGCACGTCGTTGACCACCCGCTCGCCGATGCGCAGCTCGCCGCTGGTAATCGACTCGAGCCCTGCGACCATCCGCAAGGTCGTCGACTTGCCGCAGCCCGAAGCGCCAACCAGCACAAGGAACTCGCCCGCCGCCACCTGTAGGCTCAGCCTGCGCACCACCTGCACGTCGCCGTAGGACTTTTCGATTTCGTTTAGAAGGACTTGGGCCACGCTCACTCTCCGACGCCGCAGCCGTTTTCTAGCACAGGTTGCGATGTTGCGGTACTTTGGCGCCAAGTGAACAGCGCAATTCAGGCGTTGCACAGGAGAAAGCACATGAGAAACAGCAATTTAATCGCGCTCGTAGCTTGTCTTGCTGGGCTAGGCCTATGCGCCTGTGAGTCCAAACCAACCACGCCGGTGGCGACCGCCGATACGGCCACCGCCATCGACGCAGCCGTGTCAGCGGATGGAACAACACCTGCAGATGGAGGAGCCAATTCGGATGCCAAGGCGGCCGACGCCGCGGGCGATGCACCTGCGGGCGATGGCGCAATGGCTGGCGACGCGTCGACCGCAGCTGACACGGTGGTAGCCGACATGGCGATTGCCGCCGACACCGCGGTGGTCGATATGGCTGCGGTGGACACTGGCGCTGAAGTGGCTCCCGGCAATCCGTGTACCGCGGCTGGCGGCACGATTGCGACGCAGAAATGCTGCTCGTCGGCCAGCGACTATCCCAACACGTGCGCCATCGGCGCCTGTGGCTGCGGTCCAGCCGCCAGTAAAGACGTTGCCACCTGCAACTGTGGCGCGGGCAAGTGCTGGGACGGCAAGGTTTGCGTCAAGCAGTAGCGGACAATTGGCCCACACAGACAGCGAGCCTGCAGCCCATCGTTAGGAACTGTCCCAGAATAGGTCATTTTGGGACTGGTTCCGTTTGCTTGCTTTGTTGGTCGCTAAGCTCGCGTCCTGAAAGGCTGACTCGCCGCTCCTGTGGTGCCCAGATCGATCCAGTTAGTTGAGGACAGTTCCTTAGCCTACTTTTTGGGCTGCGGGGCGATTTGCAGGGCGGCAAGAATGCCTAAAAGCTCAGTGCGCGCAACCGTGCGGTTGTAGGCCGGTCCAGTAGGATTGCGCAACAACTCGTGGTTCAGCATCACGAACAGCATGGACTTGCCCACCCAAGTGGTGGCGATATATGACGACCCCGTCAGGCCGTTGGGGCCGCGGGCGACCGAAAACGCCATCGAAAACACCCCGACTTTTTCAAGGTCTTGCACCGGCGCCGCGCTGTTTCCCGAGGACCGCATATTGGCCATGTGCTGCAAGTGTTTTTCCGGCGACCATTTGCGCAGATCTTTGAGTTCTTTTGGTTTTAACACCGGAGAAAATAGGCTCAAGGCGTAGTTGCCGTCCGGCGTCGCATGCAACGACAAATCGCAATGGCCGTCCGGCGCCTGAACGGTGTCGTTGGCAGGGTAGCGCGCATCGTCGTAGGTAAACGTCACCACTGTCATGCACTTGACCGCCCGCGGTGCTGCCAGAGCAGGGACTGCAAGACCTAGACTGGCCGAAGTCAGGACGCTGACCCAAAGGGTGCTGGGTCTTGCGTTGAAAAAATTGCTGCAAACCATCGACAACCACGCAATCAGCGGCGCAAGGGTGCGCCGAATGCTTAGCGTAGCTCCAGAGGGACCGCTTGGCCACTACCGCGATCCCCCGCTTTGAGCGCAGCTCGGCGTCGCGGCGGCGGTCGAGTAGGGGCGGCCAGTTGCCCAGCCGCCCCTCTCACAGAACCGGACTTGTGGATCTCACATCCGGCTCTTCGGCCTGCCCTGTGGCGGTTTGCCGTTGTTGG
>SHZD01000251.1 GCA_009692465.1 Myxococcales bacterium | reverse complement strand
TGTCCGAAACTGCACGGATTCACTCCGGGCAGTTCTTGGACAGTTGAGAATATCTGTGAAGCTAGGAGACTGTCGGATCGCAATAGATTCATTGTGTATAACCGCAAAGATATTTCATAACCGATTGATTTCCGACAGGCTCCTAGCCCAAGCGGTACCGCAGCCAGTTGCGACCAGATACTGCCAAGCGCGTCGCTACGGCAACTTAGTGCTAATCAAGCCAGAGCCAAAGCGCACGACCATCCCGGCGATTTGCGGTGTGGACAGGATTTGTCCACCGACGGCCCACACTTCGCCTTGCGGACTGACCCACACGCTATGAAAATCGTCGGCCGACACGTCCGGCAACTCGGTATTGAGCGTCCACACACCCGCTTTGCGCTCGTAGAGCGAACCGCCGGCGCCCACCGCCACCGCGTTGCCCTTGGTCGGCACGAAAACGCCGTTGAGCATCGGCAACTTCTTGGTGCTGCTGTATTTTTTCCATGTTCCGTCCGCTTGCATCTGGGTGATCACGCCCTCATTGGAGCCACCCACGGCGGCGCAAGCGGGAGCATCGGCGGCGTCGTTGCCCGCAATCGTCAATAAGGTGCGGGTGACATCACTAGCGACACTAGTCCATGTTTTTCCGTCGTATTTGAGGATTGCACTAGGCTTGGTGTCGTCGGACCATGAGCCGACGACGTAGATGGAATTCTTATATTTCCACGCCTTGAACCATTGACGGCTCAGCGTGAGCAGTGCGGCTGGCACGTCGGCGGGCAACCACGTCTTGCCGTCCGAATGCCAGATCACCCCGCACGCTGGCGCCGAGCAGTTCGCATCGCCGCCTACGGCCCAAATATCGGTGGCGGTGACCGGCAAGATGCCAAAAATCGTGTCCTTGGTCGGGGTCTTTTCAATGGTCGTTGTGCCGTCGGCGCGATTCCAATGGGCGATGGTGCCTAAAGTGCCGCCGATCCACACATCGCCTTTGGGTAGGCCAGCTACCCACCAAAAATCCGCGCCGGGTGCTTGGGCGGCGATCCGTTGCCAATCTTTGCCGGTCCAGTGCAGCGCCGTAGGATTATTGTCGAATTTTGCTGGGTTGTGAGCGCCGACAATCCAGACGTCGTCGTTGGCTGTGCCCCAGACCGACAAGAACGCGCCCGGTTGCTCTTCAAACACCAGTTGCCACTTGTTGGCGGCGGCTACAGGTGCTGGAGCAGGAGTGGTCTCACAGGCAGCGAGGGCAACCCAGCACATTAGCAAGGGGACAGCAACTGCGAAGCGGACAGTAGGCATAGACACCTCAAGTCATGGATAGTCGTTACGGACTGACGCAATTCTTGCCGATACAGTCCTTGAGCGCTGTGAACTTTTGAGCAGAGGCGCCGCTAAGCTTAGTGCCGCAATTAACTACGCATTTGAAGTCCTTGCACCCACCAACACACAAGCTCCCACTGCCGCAGCCGGTGAAATCGCCGACACAGGCGATCGACTCTTTGCTGCACTTGCTCGCCACGCACGAAGCTACGCTGGGCAAAGTGCCGCCGTTGACGCTGCAGTCGATGGCACAGGTGACCGGGGACTCGAAGGGTGTTTCGCACTTGGCATCGCCACACGCCGGCAACGGGCAGTCTTTGGCGCAAGTGAACGCATTTTCCAACGGGAAACTGCACTTGGCGTCGCCACATAGCAGACCGCTACAGTCGAGCGCGCAGGTCAGGGTTGTCTCCGTCGCGGGATCGCAGGCTCCGTCTCCGCAGCCGATTGTCGGTGTGCAATCTTGGGCGCAGGTCAGCACGGTTTCAAATGGTATCGCACACTTGCCGTCGCCGCACTTGGGTGCTGGGCAGTCCTTGGGGCAAGTCAACGGGTTTTCCAGTTTGGCGTCGCAAGTGCCATCGCCACACGGGGTTGCCGGCTTGCAGTCCTTATCGCACGACAACACTTCGGACACATCGCATTTGCCGTCGCCGCATACGGCACTTTGGGTGCCGCAATCCTGAGCACACGATAATTGCTCGCCAAAATCACATTTGCCATTGCCGCAATTGGGGCTTTTGATGATCTGTACGCACCCCTGTTGGATGGCGCAGGTCGCGACAGCTGTCAACTGCTGCTGGGCTGCGGTCGGCAAGCCGGCTCCGCAGTTGAGCATGCAACCGCTGTCGCCGCCGCAGCCAGCCAAGCAGCCAACCGCAGCGCCGCAGCCTTCGTCGGTCAGGCAACCGGTGATTTGTTCGACGCAGTTTTTGAATAGGCAGGCCATCAGTTTGGCCGTTTCGCTTTGTTGCACTTCGGCCGGGACGTCTGGTTTGACGTCCAGCGGCGCACTGACATCTGGCAGCGTTTCTGTTGCAATTCCAGAATCTTGGGCGAGCACCTCAACGGCCGCCAACGTGTCGCTCGCTGCGGAGTCGCCTTGACCATCGCCAATGGCGGTCTCAGCTGCGGCACCGTCAGCGGCAGCAGCAGCGGCGGCGTCTGCGGGCGCGCCACTGTCACTACAAGCGTTCATAGCCAGTGAGCCCGCTGCAAAGACTGCCAAAAAGAGGTGTAGATTTGTAAATTGGGATAGCACAGCATCGCCTCCAGCGAAAGGGCCTTAAGGGTAGCGAAGCCACAGCGTAACGCAAGGCTTCGAGTCGCTGAAACCAGGCCAAACCGCAGATTTCGTCGGTCAGGGTGTTTTCCAAAATACCATTTATTATTTCATATGGATACAACATATTTTCGCCGAAAACTCCGTCGTGCCAATCGCCAGACTGCGCTTGGACATTGCGTATAAAAATGCGTAGAACCGAGCATGTCACTAGGTTGTTTGGGTCCTGCGATTTTGCGTTCCGAACCGCTGGCGACAAATCTCGGAGCCAACTCCATGAAAATTCACACCTACTGGGCATTTCGCTTTACCGTCACCTGCACCCTTGGGGCAATGGCCGCGGCTTGCGGAGATGAAGTCGTGGTGGCTGCCGGCAGCTTGGCCGAAACCACCGCATCGAATGATGGCGCCGTCGCCGGCGACGTGGTTGCGCAAGCCGATGGTGGCCCTGCGGATGCCGGAACTGCCGTTGACAGCAGCGGTGAAGTGCCGCTATTTCCAGATGTTGTCCCTGTCGATTTGGGCCCAACTGACCTTGGCCAACCGGATGCGGAGCAGGTCGACGCGGTGACCGAGCTCGTGGGTGACGCGGATGCCGCAACCGACCCCGATGCCGGGGGAACCGAGACTGCCGGACCGGAAACTGGCACTGCCGAAGTGGACGCAGCAGCCGAAGTGGCGGCAGAAGTCGAAGATGCGAAATCCGCTGATGCCGGGCCGGAAACTGCGATCACAGACGCCCAAATCGATCTCGGCCAGAACAGTGCAGGCGACGTCGCGGCCACTGGTGACACTGACGCAACGGAAGATACTGGAATTGACGCTGCACCGGACCCTGCACCGGATATTGCTGGGGACATTGCTGGGGACATTGCTGGGGACATTTCAGGGGATACAGCGCCTGAAACGGTAGCAGAAGCTGGGGCAGAGACTGCCGGCGACACCGCCGAGGATGCAGCTGGCGACGGCGTCGCGGAAACCTCCGCCGACGCCATTGCTGGCACGGTCACCGACGCAGCTGCTGATACCGCGGCCGATGCGCTTGCTGACAGCGGCGTTGATGCCGTAGCTGAGACAAATCCCGATACTGCACCTGAAGTTGCCCCGCCCGAATGCACAGTCGATGCCGATTGTGCTGCCAGCGGCGCTGCGGCGCTGTGCCACGTCTGGCAATGCCAGACCGGAAAGTGCGGCCAATTCAAGGCTGTCAACGGCCAAGCCTGCCTTGACGGCAATGCCTGTACGACCTCTGCCGCCTGCCAGAACGGCCAATGCAGCCAAACGAAAGCGAAAAACTGCGATGATGCCAATCTGTGTACAGTCGATAGCTGCGACGCCAAAGCAGGAACATGCGCCAACAAGCCGACCGCCGCATTTTGTGACGACAGCGACCTGTGCACCGAAGCCGATAGCTGCAAAGACGGCGCCTGCGTATCCGGACCTGTCAAAGCCTGTGCCGACAGCAACGAATGCACTGCGGATGCCTGCGACAACCAGTCGGGCAAGTGCGAAAACAAGGCCAAAGACGGCGCCTGCAACGACAGCGACAAGTGCACTACAGTCGATACCTGCCAGAGCGGCACCTGCAAGGGCGCTTCACCCCTGACGTGCAAAGACAACAACCCCTGCACCGACGACAGTTGCGACGCCAAGCAAGGTTGCGTAGCCCTGCCCAATGCGGCCACTTGCGCCGATGCCGCTAAGTGCTTGCTAGGCACATGCAGCGTGGGCGCGTGCAAACCTGGGGCCAGCAACGGCTGCAACGATAATAACCCTTGCACCAAGGATACTTGCGACAGCACCAAAGGCTGCGTCTATTCGCCGCTAGCCGACGGCGCCACCTGTGGCCAAGGCGATTTTTGCACCTCGACGCCCAAGTGCACCAAGAGTCTGTGCGGCACCAGCGTCAAAACCGACTGCAAGGACAACAACTTATGTACCGACGACTTGTGTGACCCATCCACTGGCTGCCAGTGGGTTCCTAACAAGGCAACTTGCGACGACGGCGACGCTTGCACCGCCAGCGACAGCTGCAGCAATGGCAAATGCCTCACTGGCAAGCCTTTGGATCCAAAGATTTTTTGCGATGATACCAATTCGTGCACCGACGATGCCTGCGACAAGGTCAAGGGCTGTACCCACGCCGCCAAGGCCGGCGTTTGTGACGACGCAAACCCGTGCACCACCGGCGAGGTCTGCGCCAATGGGGCGTGTGCCGGCGGCAAAACCAGCAATTGCGACGATGGCAAACAATGCACCATTGACAATTGCGATGCCAAAACTGGCGATTGCTCGTGGACGGCCAAGAATGGCCCCTGCGACGACGGCAATCTGTGCACCTCCGGCGATGCGTGCCAAGGGGCGACGTGTTTGTCCGGCGCGGCCACCGTCTGTGACGACGGCGACACGTGTACCGCCAACGGCTGCGACCCCAAGACAGGCTGCGCCTACAAGCCTACGCCAGGTGCCGATGCCAAAGCGTGCGACGGTACGGTCAATGGCACCGCTTGTTTCAAGGCATTTGCGGCCACCACCACTTGGGAACAGGCCCAAACCGCGTGCGTGACCTGGGGCGGGCATCTGACCAGCATCACATCGATCGCCGAAAACACCGCTGTCCGGGGTCTCGCCAACGCCACTTGCGGCAACAACAGCGCCTTGCACATCGGCATCAATGACATCGTGACGGAAGGCAAATTCGTGTGGGCCGATGGCACACCGGTTGCTTACACCAATTGGCAAGGCGGCGCGCCCAACAATTGCACCAGTTGCTGCAGCATTGCCAACGCCGGCGAGGACGGCGGGCAGATGATGGCGAGTGGCACTTGGAACGACCTGTGCACCGCAACTGCGCTTCCCTGTTACGTTTGCCGCCGTCCAATTCCCACCGTCAAGTGTGCGGATCCGAGCATCTGCAAGTCGGGCGGCACCTGTGTGTCGGGCAAGTGCACGGGCTTGTTCACAAATTGCGACGATGGCAACGCGTGCACCAATGATGTCTGCAACGCCAGCAGTCAGGGCTGTACCCACGCCGCCGCCGCCGACGGTAGCAAATGCGGCGTCGGCGTTTGCACAGCTGGTGCCTGCACGCCTGGGGTCGATTTGGCCAATCCGGCGACGTCGTGCGCAGCAATTCCCAAGGCGCCGACGCCTACTGATGGCCTGTATTGGATCGATCCCGACGGCAAGGTCGGGCCTGTCGTGCCGGTGCAGACAGCCTGTGTCTGGGCTTACGGTGGCGGTTGGGCGTTGGTTGCGATTGCCGCCGATGACGCTCAAAGCAGTTGGACGTGGAACAACCGCGCCTATTGGACCACCAACACCACCGTTTTCGGCTCGCCGGCTGCTGGCAATAAAGACTTCAAATCTGCGCTATTGCACACTTTACCCTTCAAGGATCTGCTCTTTGTTCACGCGCCGAGTTTGGTCTGGGCCACTTATGGTGGCACCGGTGATGGAAAACAGAGTTTATCTCAAAAAATCAATGCGTTAGGCGAAAACCCGATCTGCTATCAGCCCAACACCGGCGCCAAAATGACAGCAGGCACTTTGGTGGCCTCGGCGGCTTTGTGCGAAACATCGTTGTATTTCAACATGAACGACCACGACGGCAACCCAACCTGTGGCGACGACGACCAAAGCTGGGGACCAGGCTGGAACACTTACACCAACGGCAGTTGCCCATTTGACGATCCCGGCATCACCGGCGGCATGGGCCCGCTGGCTTCGGCCGCCGCCAATGAGCAAGTCAACTGCGGTTTTGGCCAGGTGCTCGGCTTGAACAAGGGCACTGCAGGCACCGGCGCCAATCGGATGATGGTGTTTGTGCGGTAGGGCCGGTGCAAAATCAAGTCGATTTTGCACTCCGCCCTATTGCTTGTTTCGTGGGTCGCTAACTCGCGGCTTTGCAAGCCGACTCGACGCTCCGTTCTTTTTGTGAATCGATCGCGTAATTCTTGCACGGGTCCTGGCTTTGCAAAATCAAGTCGATTTTGCACTCCGCCCACTGCTTGTTTCGTGGGTCGCTAACTCGCGGCTTTGCAAGCCGACTCGACGCTCCGTTCCTATCGCGGATCGATCGAGTTTTTCACCAGTCGTTAGCTTGTCCCAAATTCCCCATCGAGATCCCCGCGGCCGCCGATTTGGGATGCAGATCAAGGAACAAGGAGCTTTTCGCCCAGTGGCGTACTCGGGGACGCCGGTTGTTAACACCTCTTCAAATCAAGGTGTTGCGCGCTATGCATCGCCAGCGAACCAAGCAGACGCTGCCATCGGAGCTCAACGCACGCCAAGCCACCTAGGCAATTGCGGCGCTCGCAGGCCACCTCAAAAACAACGGACCGCCCGGCTGGCAACTGCTCGGCGCCGGGTTGGAGGTGCTCCTGCTGGCGGAGCAAGTCTGGCTGTTAGCTGCTAATAATACGGGATAATTCATACATGCGATCAATCTTG
>SHZD01000250.1 GCA_009692465.1 Myxococcales bacterium | reverse complement strand
GTTGTAGACAAGCGTCACCGCTTGCACGCCGGTCGCGCCGAGCCCCAAAGCGTTCCACCGAGCCGACCCGGTAAACAGGAAATCGTCGGTGCCTAGATAGGCCCGCACCAGTTCCTCGTCAGCGGCCGGCGCGACGCCAAACTTGGTCGGTCGTGGTGCTTCATAGACGCCTTGCCGCAATTGCCGAAGCAACCCGTCGCGGACAAGTCGCTTGGCAAGTCGGGGTGCGTTCCGGCCCCACGGCAAAAAGTCATGCGTGCGGTAGACGCGCCCAGGTTCGAGGACTGGCTGTACAGCTGCTGGCATCGCGGTTCCGAGGTCGAGGCATTGTACGAAATCTGCCCGAACAAACGATACCAGTTGCGTCAACAGACGACAACCGGAGGCGCAGGCGCAAGATTCGGGATAGGCCGAGGCTATTTACCGCGCGAGGGCATTTGGCAATGCCAGCAAGCTTCGCCCGCCTGACTACAGGTGACCGGACTGGTCGCTGGCAGACGAGTAGGGGCACGATGGTTTGCCGAGCTGTACCTCGTGACGCCAGTGTTGATCTGATACGTTGGCGCCAGGCCACTGCGACGCTGGCGACCCAGAAGCGTCGGGCCATGCACGCTACGATCACCGCGAGCACAAGCAGTGCAAGGTGCGGCCACGGCACCGGCGCACAAGATCGGAGCGCGCCGATGGGGATCAACCACCACAGGCCAAACAGCGGTGGCAGCAAAATAATTACGCCACACCAATTGGTTGCCGTCCGACTGGCCCTGCTTGGCCTTGCCGGACAGCCGTCGCCCGAATGCCGCGACGACCTGGACCAAAATGTTTCGCGCCGCCGCCACGCCGTCGCCGGACGATGGTCCGCCTGTGACACTCCAAGCCGACGAACTTAGCTTGGTCTTGACTTGACCAGCGCTGGCGAGCTTTGATGGTCTGTGGCAGGCCTTTGCCGACCGCGTCGCTGTCCTTGGCTATCTTGGCCGGCGTTGCATGAGCTCGTTTCCGGTCGCCGCTGTCCTCATTTGCCGCCAGGCCGGGCGCCGACCTGCTACTCTTCGGCGCCGCCGAAGTCGCCAGCGCTTTGCCCCAACCGTGGGCCCTTTGGCACGACGTCGGTGTCGGCTTCTGCACCGAACTGAACAGGATGGCGCACGAAGCAGTTGAGGCGCTGCCCGATGTGGCCCTGACACCAGCAGAATTGGCGACTCTGGCGCCGACGCGGGCACGCCATTCCGTGCAAGTTGCACTGGGCTCGAATAGGGCTATACTTGGGGCCGAATTCGGGTCTATCCGAATTCCGTAGGAGCCGCCATGCCCGTTATTCAGACCGCTGATGACATCGTGCCAATTAGCGAATTCAAGTCGCAGATTGCAGAATGGTTTCGCAAAGTCGCGGCAACCGGCTCACCCGTGGTCGTCACCCAGAACGGCAAAGCAGCAGGGATCGTGCTTTCACCAGCCGCCTACGATGCACTCACCGAGCAGGCCCGGTTCGTTGCGGCCGTCCAAGCTGGACTGGCAGACGCTGACGCTGGGCGTGTGCAGCGCTCTGAAGCAGTGCTGGCTCGAGTGCGCCAGCGCCTTGGGCAGCGTGCGGCGTGAAGCACCCAGAATCCGGGCAACGGCTGAAGCTGGTCTGGACCGACCAAGCCGCCGTTGACCTCGATGCCATCGCTGATTTCATCGCCGTAGATGACCCGATTGCTGCAGTGCAATGGGTTGAGCAACTCGTGGCGACTGCGGAGCGGGTACCCCAATCGCCCCGTATGGGCCGCAAAGTACCCGAATTCGGCCGGGAAGACGTCCGTGAATTGATCCACGCCAACTACCGCATTGTCTATCGCATCGGCAAGGAGAACATTGAAGTGCTGACGGTTTTTGAGGGCCATCGGTTGCTGCATCCGCTCGAACCTTGAACCGTTTGGCGCTTTGCGGTTGAGCCCGTGCAGGCGTGCCAAGAAGTGACTGGAATGGAGTCCAAAAAAACTGCGCGACTCGACTTCTTGGCGCGCAATGCGAACGGGATAATCGCGCGCAGCCGCAGCTTGCGGGCCAGCGCCGCGTGCGTGACCGTCGCCAACGGCGCCCACTCGGGCGGCATCGGAGCTTGCCTGGACTCGTTGATTATTCAATGGTTTCGTTGCGTCGGCAAACGAGTCGACGCTTCGGTGCGCCCCTTGACGTTGCCGGTCGGCGAGAACAGTACAGGCAAGTCGACTTTTCTTGGACGAGTTGGCAACGCGGCGTTCGCTCGCCAGTTTGAAGGCTGCCAGCAAGGCGTTTGAGGCAAACGACAACGCGGTGGCCCTTGAGGAGAAGGTCGTAGCCGAAATGCCATATCACTCGAACGACCAACACGTCCTCGCGCTTGCTCGGGTTACTGGGGCCCGCGTGGCCTTCGCATTGGACGGCACATCGCGGCCCGGCCTGATTGCGGACTTCAAGGACAAATCCTTTAGCGACCGGCCGCGCGGCAAGATGTGCCACCGCGTTGACCACGCCAGCCTTTTGGAACATTGCGCCAGCTGCCCAGCCTCAGCGCGCAAAATGTGAAGCCGCATCGACAGTAAGCGATGTTGCGGCTGCTCTTTGGTGAGCCAGTGCCTCTCAAGCATTTTTGTCCGACGCGCCTTTACGCGAATCAGCATTTCCGTCCGCGTTTTGTTGTGGCAAGAAAGACAGAACCACCTGATAGAAAAAACGTCGAGAGCGGACATCGAGCACTGGTTCACGTCCCTCTTTGTTTTCCATGGTCCACGAGAAACCCTTGCCAAAATTTTCGGTCCATGATACGGCACGCGGCAGGACGCGGATCGTGCCGTATTGGATAGTCGGCAAGTTGTGCCTCAATTAAAGGTCAACCAAGCAGGCTGGGAAGGACGCCCCTCGAAGTCTCTCGGTCGAGAAAGTACAAACATGTGGGTCTGTCCGTGAGGGTGTATTCATGATGTCGCCGCCTGTCCAAGGCGTCGCACAATGTCTGAAATGTCGCGGCGCTGATCGCGACGACGCCTTTCGTCAAGCCGCCAGCGACAACGGGCACCGCTGTTTTCAGATTGCGATGCGGCTGTGTTGGAAACGCTGCGGGACTTGCCCGACCACATCCCGTTATTGCGCGCAAGCCCGCACACGCAAAAGGCCCGCCTGACGCCCGATCGCGACACTTTCGCATGCGACGCACCGGAGCCCGGGCGCAAGCACGCCTGGGCCATTGGCGGCTGCAACGCCAGCGTCCATTTCGATGGTCACCGCTCCAAAGACGACGCCGAGTTGTTCGGCGCCGGCATTCAAGTGCATCACGCTGCGGTGACCGAGGTTGGCGAGCTCGATCCCGCCTTTGGCCATAGCACGTTGGCGGTGATCGGCCGGTGGCCCTTGGCTGTCAATCAAGCGCTGCAAGCTTGGCGCCGGGAGCCTGCCGCAAAGGCTCCGACAAAGCGTCTTACTTTTAGGTCATTGCATCCGACCACGGCCAGGAGTAGATGATCAGCCAAGGGGGACGCCAGATGAACTGGAACTTCGCCGTACCTTTCGCCAGAAACCAGCATGGGCAGTTCGTGGACGTGGACCAAGTGCCCAGCGGGGCCGGCTGCAACTGCGTCTGCGACGCCTGTGAACAACCGGTCGCGGCCCGCAAGTTCAAATTCTGCGAAAAAGAGGATCACTTCTATCACCTGAAGGAAGCATCCTGCTATAATCCTTACGAAACCGTAATTCGCAAGGTCATATTTCAGGAGCTGGACAAGGCCAAGATGATCTACCTGCCAGAAGTCGAATTCCGCTACAGCAAGAGCCGAGAGCCCAAGATCATCTTGCCCCACGGAAAGATGACTGTCGACGCTGTCGAACTGCGCCCACGCAGTGAGCACCACCTGCCCGACATCCTGCTGCATAAGAACGTGGGCCTGTCCGACGGGCAGCCGCAGATGCGCACGTTGGCGCTGGCGATCGTGCCCCATGGGTCGATCGACCGCCATGTTGCGGCAGGCTGCTCGGTCTTGGAGTTGAAAGTGTCGCGGATGACGAAACTAGATCAGGTTGCGGCGCTGCTCACAAACAACGCCAACGGCAAGACGTGGCTGCATCACGCCAAGCTAGCTCAGATCAAGGAGGATCTGGCGGTTCGGCTGCTGCCGGGAATTTACTACCACGGCAGAGGGTTCAACATCCCGGATTGTCCACGGGTCCGCGACGGCGAAGTGGCTGCCAACTGCGACATATGCCCGTATTCTGGCGGCACGCTTCAGGGGTCGGACCAGCCCTGTTTGGGGCATAACCGGCCAGCATTGGACGCGTTTTTGAAGAAGTACCGGGACGCACCTTGAACACGACGGCGCTGCCATGGCGGACCATCCGCAGTGCCAAGGTCAGCTTGAATGTCCGTCTGCAGCCGACTCGCGCGCTCAAGTTGGCTGCCACTGGGCCTATCGCTCGCGGTGGCAAAGTTGCTCGAGTCGGCGCCACGGCTCAGTCCAGTCCAAGCCGCTGTGATTCCGCCGAAAGCTCATCCAACAGCTTGCGCCTTCGAACACGGTCCTTCGCCTTGTACGCCAGCACGTCGGCAGCCAAAATCCGCCGTTTGGCCCCGACCTTACCGCCATAGCTGTCACAGTAGCCGACAAACGCAGCAAGCGCAACAGGCGAAAGGCGCTGAAGCGCCGGTTGTAGGGTTCCACGCACCGACGCAGGAGATATCGAATTGACGTCTTCAGCCACCGACGAGTCCCCGAGCTTTATGCGCCCGCATGGCGGCGGCGGCATTTGCCGAAGCAACTCTCAAGACTTTTGAGGACTTCGGGCAGGCAAACCGCTGGCTCTCGAACGGCCAAACAGCTAGCGCAACGCCGGAGGTGCCTTCGGGGGCTTCTTGCTTTGGGCCACCGGCGTGTCCACCAGCGGCGGTTGCGGGCTCAGTGTCGTGTCCGTGGCCATCAACGCGCTGGATGCCGTGGCCTTTGCGAACTTGCGGTCCTTCCAGGCTGTGACGGCTGCAGAATCCCAACCGACCGCGCGACTGGTCAGGTTCACATGGGCCGGGAATTCACCGGCCTTTTCAAGACGGAAAATGGTCGTGCGCGACAAGCCTGTGTACGCAAGGACTTGCGGCAGACGCCATGCCCCGCCCAGTGGCAGGCTTACGTTATTTTGTGTCGTTGTAGACATGGTGTTCCTTGGGTGATCGCTACGGGTGCGAATTGACCCAGCGAGCCCAATTGTTAGCAAGACGCCGTCCACTGCGTCAACACCGAATGCGATATAGATTGCTGTTATGACTTAGCAATATGTGCGCTGTGATCATTCGAGTTGACTGTGCGCGCTGTGTTCACTCCTGAGAGCGACGTCGTGCCCACAATTTCCGTCAACCGCGCCGACCAAGCGTCAAGCGCCTCGCGCTTCTCGCGATCGTAGTTATAGCGGTTGTAGGTGCCCGCCACCGTGCGGTCCAAGTGTGCAAGGACACATTCAATTGCTACAGGGAGGACGCGCAACTCAGCCATTTGGGACGCCACAGTGCGGCGCAAGTCGTGCGGCGTCCATTGGCCAACGCCGAAGTGAGCCAGATTTCGACGAACGGCCGTCGACGTCACTGTTTCGGTGAACGGCTTGCCGGCCTTGTCGCCTGGAAACACGTGGACCCCAGTGTTCGACATGGCCGCCAGCACGTCGAGCGCCATCGGCGACAGGTGCACGCGGTGCACGGTGTCGTTCTTCATTTTGGACGCGGGAACCGTCCACAGCCGATCCGCGATGTTGACTTCGGACCATTGCATGGTACGCACCATGTCTGTCCTTTGCCCGGTAATAAGCAGCAGCTTCAGGGCATGGCGAGTTGCCGGAGCTATCGGTGCGGTCTCGAGTCGGCCCCAGAACTGCTGGATCTCGCTGGCACTGAGTACCCGATCCCGGGGGTGTTCCTTGGCGGGCATTTTCAAGCCGAGACAGGGATTTACCTTCAAAAGTCCTTCATAGACTCCAAACTCGTAGATCATGTGTATCAAAGACTTCAACCTGTTGGCGGAGATCGGCGCCGTCAAAGCCTTCTTGGCGAGCAGGGCGATAATTTCGACCCGCGTGATTGCGCTGGCGCTGCGGTTGCCGAAGGCGGGCAGGATCTCGACGCTGATCATGCGCAAATCTTCCGCGCCCGACTTCTTTTTTGCCGCGTGTAAATTCATGTAAGCGGTGCAGAGCTTCTTCACCGTAAAGGTGGCCGGCGATGCCCGTGCCTCGCTTTGCGGCGTCGGAGCCGCTTTCGGCGTTGGCTTCACGGCCGGATCTTTGCCTCTCTCCAACTTGAGCATAGCCGCGCCGTGTGCGGCGTGCGCCCCAGCGACGGTCATCTCAGGATACGAGCCCAGGGTCATCCGGCGCTTCTTACCACCATGACGAAATTCGTATTCCCACGCCTTGTGCCCGTTGGGGCTAACGCGCAGCGCCAGGGTGCCGCTCCCTCGCGGTCCATCCGCGCGAACGTAGTAGCGCTCGGCCTGGGGCTTGAGGTTTCGAATTTCAGCGTCTGTGAATTTCATTGTAATTTTCTCGTATCCCGTCGTATCCCGTCGCGGCGCATGCTGCCCCGGAACTTCCGGGCACCTCATGGGATACGAGTCTAACTGTCATCTCCAAAAATGGCAACTGTATCCAATGTATACACGGACAGCGCTCGAGATCTGGGACGGCTTGAAACGCCGTAAAACATCGCGAAGGCCAAACACGCTTGATTCGTAATCAGCAGGTCCGGGGTTCAAGTCCCGGTGTTTGCTCCAAAGATTCCGCGCAGTTACAGGCCGCCGTCGACCTCAAGATTCTGCCGGGGTCGGAATTGGGGTCGGAATTCGCCGATTGGGCGAGCGAGGTTGGCCATGCGGCAGCGAACTGGGCTGGCGGTTCTTGGGTTGGCGGTCACTCTTTGTGCAGGGGCTTGCCAGCCATACGCCAAAGTTGAGACTGTGGCCGCTGTTGCGGGGTTCGAGCGCACTGGCCTGAAGGCGAGTGCGATCCAAAGTAGTGGTTCATTCACGCCATCCGCAGATTTTCCCTTGATTTCCAGTAGTCAGACCACCATCCATTCTGGCGCAAAACCCGTAGTGCCATCATGGGGTTGATATGGTCCTCACGCCACCACAAGCCCGGCAGCT
>SHZD01000249.1 GCA_009692465.1 Myxococcales bacterium | reverse complement strand
CTGTCGCTCGCTGTCGCTCGCTGTCGCTCGCTGTCGCTCGCTGTCGCTCGACAAGGAGCAAGGGGCTTGACGACTGAGGCGTACTTGCGTCTCAAGATTGATCGCATGTATGAATTATCCCGTATTATTAGCAGCTAACAGCCAGACTTGCTCCGCCAGCAGGAGCACCTCCAACCCGGCGCCGAGCAGTTGCCGCCGCAGCGACGCACAGATGCGCCCAAAGCGGGGGATCGCAGCCGCCCCTGTTGCATTCGTCTCTGCTTTTGCGCAGATTGCAGTCGGCGTCGACCCCGATGATGGCGGCCGTGGCCGTGATTTCCGGTCCGGCCGTGTTCTGTCGGCACGGTTTGCCATACGGTCACTTCGCCACAATCGGAATCGGCCAGTTCATTGCGTTGCTGTAGGACAATTGTTCCTGCGCGACAGGTGGATGCAAGCGCCAGGCTGGGCCGCGATCGCGGTGTGGGTTTTGGCTAGCGCCGCCTGTGGTCAGACCGATGCTGGCGTAGGGACAGACGGTTCCCCAGCCGCCAGCGATACCGCCGCCGAAGCGACTGCCAGTGACGCCGCAGACCAGACCACCGCGGCAGACAGCCCGTTCGCGGACGCGACACCTGCCGGCGGCGACGCCGCAACCAGCGCCGACCTCGACAGCCACGCCGCTGGGGCCCAAGAGGCCACCGACGGCGACGTGCAACCCAGTGTCGACGACGTCGAACCAGCCGATGCAGATGCCAGCGCCGACATCGCGATTGCCGATTCGAGTGACGGGGACCTGACCGACGCGCTCTTGGCCGAAATCAACGATACCGCAGTGATTCTGGACGGCCTTGTGGATAGTGTGGCCGCCGGCGCGGGTCCGGCCTGGCTGGGCCCGTGCGCACCCAATGTGGCGCCGTCATTTGGCAAGGCTGCTGCGGCCAAGGGTTTTTTGGTTCCCGGCTCCAGTTGCGCCAGCGCTGGCTGGTTGTCGCCGCCACTGGCCGCCACCCCGACCTTTAGCGACGTCACCGCTCAGGTAGGCCTAGCCAAGCTCAGCGCCATCGACGGTTGCTTACTGTGGGAGGACCTAACCGGTGATAACCTGCCAGATTTGTTTGTCATCGAACAGCCGCTGACCGCCGGTGCCAAGCGCCATGCCCGGCTGTATGAACTCAATGGCGGGGCGCCGTGGTTGCTGACCAGTGTGGCGCTGCCCAGCGACGTGCAAGTGCGCGATTGTGCGCGCATCGACTGGAATCACGACGGCTGGATCGACGTGGTCTTGGCCACGGACGCCGGGGTGCGCTTGCTGGCCGGTGGCGCCAATAAGCTGGTGGACAGCACGGCGCTGTTGCCCGCCGCGGCCGCCGCCGTCCCCGCGTGGTCGGTGGCGGTGGTCGACTTCGATCGCGATGGCGATCACGACGTGGTGGCGGCTCGCTCGGCACCACTGGCGCTCAAAACGGGTGGCTACGCTTGCGCCAAGGCCGACGGGATTGCCCTGCAGTGTTGCTACGGTGGCGCCGGATTCAAGGCCGACTGTCTGGCTCAAATCAAGAGTAAACCCATTGAAACCTACACCTGCTGCCAACAGCTTGCCTTTGCCGCCGCCAACTTGCTGTTGCGCAACGACGCCGGCAGTTTTGTCGACATTTCGCTGGTGGCCAAGCTGCCACCGCCGTTGGCTACCTTGGCAGTGGCGCCCTTCGACATCGACCGCGACGGCTGGCCTGACTTGTTCACCGGCACTGCCTTCGCCGCCCCAAGTTGGCAGCAAAATCAGGGCGACGGCAACCTTTGCCGCCGCTGCCGGTCCCTTGGGTCTGCGACCGTATGCGGTGGCTGCCGGTACTGCGATCGCCGATCTCGACCACGACGGTCTGGTCGACTTGGTGCTGACCGACCACGGCGCCGCGACCCTGTATCGCGGCAAGGGCGCGGGTGGCTGGCAGCAGGATGCCGACTCTGGGCAACTGGGCCCGGCCACGGCCGACAGTGTCAATTGGGCGGTGCTGGCTGCTGATTTTGACAACGACGGTTGGCGCGACCTAGTGGTGACGCGGGCGTTGGTGGCCAAGCCGGGGCAACTGGCCGCCGCGTTGCAAGCCGCAGCAAGCGTTCGCCGCGACCCCGGCGGTCGCGTTGGATATCGATGACGACGGTGATCTCGATATCGTGCAGGTCCGGCGCGGCGGTTCGATTCACGTGTATCGCAATGATTTTGCCAGTACTGGCAGTTCTGGCAGCTCCGTGCTGGTGCGGCTCGTCGGCAAAGGTGGCAATACCAGCGCGGCAGGGGCCTGGGCGACGGCCCAGATTGCGGGCAAGACCATGGTTCGTCATTTGGTCGCCAATACCGGCTATGGCGGCAGCGGCCTGTGGCGCCTGCACTTGGGGTTGGGCAAGTCCAGCCAGATTGATCAATTGGTCGTTCACTGGCCTAGTGGCAAGACTTCCAGTTTTGGACCGGTCGCCGCCGGCAGCAAACTGGTCGTTACCGAGCCCTGAACTCCCGGCGTTCTTGGCGCCAAAGCCGGTTGGAAAACCTGCCGAAAATTGTCAGAACTGACAAAAATTGTTATCTAAAACGGACAATTTACGGCAGAACACATCCCTTTACGATCGTCGGCTGCCTGCAACCTCTAAATAGTATTGTAGATTACTTGCGAACGGGCCACTGCTGACGGTTGGCATGATTCTCGCATGAGTTTTAAGTGGGGGATCACTTCGAACCCTCCGCCGAAAGTGGTTTCAGCAACGGTGCTGGGGCTAGTCGGCGGAGGGTTCGGAGTTTTTGGCCTACTTTGGATCCCCACCGGTACTTTAGGCAAACGCGCTGACCGATACATTAGGCAAACGCGCTGACCGATACATTAGGCAAACGCGCTGACCGATACATTAGGCAAACGCGCTGACCGATACATTAGGCAAACGCGCTGACCGGTACATTAGGCAAACGCGCTGACCGGTACATTAGGCAAACGCGCTGACCAGCGCCGCTTCCAAATCCGCCACCAAATCGTCCACATGCTCAATGCCGACTGACAATCGGCACAGCGCATCGTCAATGCCAATTTCGCGGCGCCGTTCGGGCGGAATCGATGCGTGGGTCATAATCGCTGGGTGCTCGATCAGCGACTCGACGCCGCCCAGCGACTCCGCCAACGTAAACACCCGGGTTGCCGACAAGAACCGCTGGGCACACGCCAAATCACCGTCCAAAATCACCGTAATCATGCCGCCAAAGCCGCTCATCTGGCGAGCAGCGAGTGCGTGTTGCGGATGGGTGGGCAACCCCGGATACACCACTTTGGCCACCCGCGGGTGAGCCTGCAGATACTGAGCGACGGCGTGGGCATTGCGACAATGCCGTTCCATGCGCAAATCCAACGTTTTGAGTCCACGCAGCGTCAGCCACGAATCAAACGGTCCGGGGGTAGCGCCATTGGCGTTTTGCAAAAATGCCAGACGATTCCCTAGGTTCTCATCGCGCACCACCGCCGCGCCGCCGACCACGTCGGAATGGCCGCCGATGTACTTGGTGGTCGAGTGCACCACCAAGTCGGCGCCCAGCTCCAGCGGTCGCTGCAGAGCCGGAGTGGCAAAGGTATTGTCCACCGCGACGACGATGCCCTTGGCGGCTGCGCGCTTGCATAGATCGGCGATGTCGACCAGCTTGAGCATCGGGTTGGTTGGCGTCTCCAGCCACAGCAGCTTGGTGCGCTCGGTGCACGCCGCGTCCAAGGCAGCGCTATCTTGCAAATCCGTGTAAGTAAAGGTAATCCCGTGGCGGCGCCACACTTTGTCAAACTGACGAAAAGTGCCGCCGTACATGTCGTCCATCGCCACCACGTGGTCGCCGGCATCCAACAGGGCCACGATCGCGTGGGTGGCCGCCAACCCCGATGAAAAACACATCGCGCGCGAGCCGCGTTCCAAGGACGCCAAGGCCACCTGCAGGGCGTCGCGGGTTGGATTGGAAGTCCGCGAGTACTCGTGGCCCAAGTGCTGCCCCGGAGCCGGCTGAGCAAAGGTACTGGTCTGGTAAATCGGCACCACCACCGCGCCAGTCAGCGCCTCGGGGTCTTGACCGGCGTGAATAGCGCGGGTGGCAAAATGCGCCGCGTCCCAGTTGTGAGGGGCCGCAAGGCGTCCAGTCTGACTAGTCATTGATAATCCTTATAAATTGTCCCATCACACCGCGCTGGGGACTGGTTCCATTTGCTTGCTTTGTCTGTCGCTAAGCCCGCGTCCTCACCGGCCAACTCGCCGCTGCTGTAGCGCGCAGGTCGAGCGAGTCAAAGGACCGTTCCTTTCAGGATTGCCCATCGAAATTCTCCGCGGCCGCCGATTTGGGATGCCAGTGCCCTGTCGCTCGCTGTCGCTCGCTGTCGCTCGACAAGGAGCAAGGAGAAAGGCGACGCCGCGACGCACAGATGCGTCCAAAGCGGGGGATCGCGGCCTTAACCATTAGGCCGCGACGCATACCAGTCGATCGCACGCTGCAGGCCCTGTGAAAAGGACACCGCGCCCACATAGCCCAAATCGCGGCGCGCGGCGCCAATGTCGGCCAGAGAGTCGCGAATGTCGCCGGCCCGCGGCGGCAAGTGCAGCGGCGCCAGCGTCGTGCCCAGCAACCGATTGATTTCATCCACTAAATCGAGCAGAGACACCCGCTCACCGCAGGCCACGTTGTAGACGTTGCCTGGCGCGGCGGGTGCTATCAGCGCCTTCAGATTGGCCTCGACGACATTGTCGATGTAGCAGAAATCGCGGGTTTGACTGCCATCGCCAAAAATCGTGGCCGGCTGGCCCGCTTGCATCCAGGTGACAAAGCGTGGAATTACGGCGGCATACTCATTTTCCGGACTCTGGCGCGGGCCAAACACGTTGAAGTAGCGCAGCGCGACACACTCCAATCCGTAGCAGCGCGTCCACACCTGACAATAGGTTTCACCAAACAGCTTGGTCGCGCCGTAGGGGCTAATCGGGCTGGGCGCCATCGTTTCGACTTTGGGCAACACCGGCGTTTCGCCATAGGCCGCGGAGCTGGCGGCAAACACCACCCGCTTGACCCCGGCGGCCCGCGCCTGTTGCAACACGTACAAGGTGCCGTTGATGTTGACGTCGTGACTCTCTTCCGGGGCCTCCACGCTGCGGGCTACGCTGGGCAACGCCGCCTGATGCAGTACAAAATCAGCACCTTGCATCGCGGTGGCCAGCAAGGCCCGATCGCGGATGTCGCCCTCGAACAGATCGACGCGATCGGCGATGGCGGCGAGATTGACGCGGCGGCCAGTGGTGAAATTATCAACAATTGCAATGGAATCACCGCGCGCCAACAAGGCATGGGCCAAATTGGAGCCGATGAAACCACCGCCGCCGGTAACGACGATGCGCGCCATGGAGATCCTGATTGTGGGGTGAAAAAGAGGAAACTGCCTTAGAAATACCCGCTTGCCTGCGAACAGGCCCCATTTCGGCCTACTGGTTCATGCCATCCAAAAAGGCCTGATTGGTCTCGTATTTGCGAATCTTGTCGAGCAAGAACTCCATCGAGTCAATGACATTGAGCGGATGCAGCAACTGCCGCAACAGCCACACCCGGCTGAGCGTGCGCTCGTCAAACAACAGATCTTCCTTGCGCGTTCCCGATTTGTTGATGTCCATGCACGGAAAAATGCGCTTCTCCATCAACTTGCGGTCCAAGTGGATTTCACAATTGCCGGTGCCCTTGAACTCTTCGAAAATCACTTCGTCCATCCGCGAACCGGTGTCGATGAGCGCGGTGCCGATAATGGTCAGCGAACCGCCCTCTTCGATATTGCGGGCGGCGCCGAAAAAGCGCTTGGGCTTGTGCAGCGCATTGGAATCGACACCGCCGGACAAGATTTTGCCCGACGGCGGCACCACCGTGTTGTAGGCGCGCGCTAAGCGGGTGATTGAATCAAGCAGGATCACCACATCGCGACCGTGTTCGACCAAGCGTTTGGCCTTTTCGATTACCATTTCAGCAACTTGGACGTGACGGCTGGCTGGCTCGTCAAAGGTCGAACTGACGACCTCGCCTTGCACGGTGCGCTGCATGTCGGTGACTTCTTCGGGGCGCTCGTCGATGAGCAGCACGATGAGGTAGACCTCTTTGTGGTTGGTGGCGACCGCGTGGGCCAGCTCTTGCAGCAGCACGGTCTTGCCGGTGCGCGGTGGCGCCACGATCAGCGTGCGCTGACCTTTGCCTTGCGGGCACATCAAATCGACGATGCGCGTGGTAAACGACTTCTGGTGGTATTCGAGGCGCAGCCGCTCATTGGGGTACAGGGGCGTCAGATTGTCGAACAAAATCTTCTGCTTGGCGACTTCGGGATCTTCAAAGTTGATCTCGTCGACCTTGAGCAGGGCAAAGTAGCGCTCGCCTTCGCGCGGCGGGCGGATTTCACCGCGGACAGTATCGCCATTGCGCAGACCGAAGCGGCGAATTTGCGACGGGCTGATGTAGATGTCGTCGCTGCCGGGAAAGTAGTTGTAGTCGGGCGAGCGCAAGAAGCCATAGCCGTCGGGCAGCACTTGCAATACTCCTTCGGAGTAAATGGCGCCTTCACGGCTGGTCTGAGCTTGCAGCAGCGCAAAGATCAGGTCTTGGCGGTGCATGCTGGCGGCATCTTCAATGCCGAACTCGTTGGACATATTGACTAATTCGGCCATCTTCATGTGCTTGAGATCAATTAGATTCATCGATTTACCTTGCGCAATAGGCTGCGGATAGTGGAGGCATCACGGGGAGCACATGGGGAATGTGCGGGACAGCAGTGCGGGGAAAGCACTGAATTGGGCGGCCAGAGCTGCGATGAGCGACTGTAGCGGCCTCAATTGACCGTGTGGCGGGGAGAAAAACTGCAGAGGAACAGAGGGCGAGCCTCTAAGGGCCCCAGAACGAAAGAGTTCCGCCTGCCGCCAAATCGGCACTCTCGACGCATCAAACTCATGGAGCGGCAGGTGGAATGTGGGCCGCAAGTGCGGACCACCGCGGGGGTTTGAGGGCGGCGCGCCCCCACGTTTCTAGGAGCGTGTCGGAGTACTCCGACTCGCTCCTAGCGCCGTCTGGCTAGACGGCGGCAACTGTCCGAAACTGCACGGATTCACTCCGGGCAGTTCTCGGACAGTTGAGAATAGTTGACTGGCTAGGAGCCTGTCGGATCGTAATAGATTCATTGTGTATAACCTGATAGACATTT
>SHZD01000038.1 GCA_009692465.1 Myxococcales bacterium | reverse complement strand
GCGACCAACCGATCTTCCGGGGTAACTTCCGCGGTGACTTCCGCGGTAGCCGACCGCACCGCTTGCCGCCAAGCCAAAGGCCCGCTGGGTAACTACATGGGTAACTACATTTGCCGTCACGGCCCGTCGCCCGCCGTCGCCATGCAACGGTAACCACCTAAAATAACATGTTATCCGCGGCACTGAAAACCTGCCAGAGTAGTCTCCGAAGCCAAGGGTCCCGGGTTCGAATCCCGGGTCGCGCGCTTGAGAATTTAGAATTTCAGCAGGATGCCCGTCATCCGGGCATCGCCGGAGCGTCGACGGCCCGTTACCAACGGCCAGTCGGCGCAAAGTACGGCAGCGCGCGCGGTTGGCTCAGCATGTCCGCGCTGCGTTCACTGCTTGCGACGAAGGTCGAGTGCTTTGATCACCAAAACCGTTTATGCCGATAACAGTGTTCTGCCGTGGAGCGCAGGCGGTATGGACAATTCCTGCCCTGAGGCCAGCCATTTGCAACGCAAGCTACCGCCGATGTACCCTGGCCAGTATGTCTTACCCTGGCCATCAAGTCTTAGCTCGGCCGGCAGGTCCCAAATGAACCCAACTAGGCGACATGCCTGACGAAGCACACTACGGCTGGTCGTCGTCGTTCCCGGTGTTTGTCGCCACCCCTAGTGGCGCCATCCGTAAGCGCTTGGAACTCCAGTACCCCTACGCAGAAGAAGCCCAGCGCCGAGCTTGGCAAGCCACCGTCCCGCCGCTGCAAGCAGAGGTTGGCGAAGTCTTGACCGCCGACGCTGGCGCAAACGAGTACACCGCGATCCTCGAGTACACGCTACCGCTCGATGATCGTCGGCCAGACGTCGTGCTTCTGCTTGCCGGTGCGGTCGTGGTGATTGAACTGAAGGGCAAGGATGTGCCGGATCCTGCGGATCTCGATCAGGCCGCCGGATATAGGCGGGATCTCCTGTGTTATCATCGTGATTGCGCCGAGCGGCCCGTGTACGCCGTTCTGGTGCCCTCACGGGCGCGAGGCTACGTCGGCGAATTTGGCGGTGTCCATGTCGCCGGACCAGACTACCTAGACAAGTTGATTGCGCGCCTCGACAAGCGACTCGCCGACAAGCCCTTGGCTGCTGCTCAGTTCCTTGAACCTGAAGCGTATCGCCCGCTGCCGACGTTGGTTCAGGCTGCGCGCGAACTCTTCCAATCCAAGAAGTTGCGTCATATTTGGCAAGCCGCAGCCGACACCGACCCAGCCGTAAATTGTATCGAAGACGTGATCCGCGAGGCCGCCACCACCAAAACCCGCCGTCTGGTATTGGTCACTGGAGTGCCTGGCGCGGGGAAGACGCTTGTCGGGCTTAGGCTTGTCCATTCCTCCAACCTTGACAATCTTGCCATCGCTAGGTCCGACGGCGTCCCGATCGCACCGGCGGTGTTCCTGTCGGGCAATGGACCACTGGTGAGCGTTTTGCAGTACCAAATGCGCTCGTCGGGCGGCGCCGGGCAGACGTTTGTCCGCGGTGTTAAGGACTATGTGAAACGCCACGAAGGCGCCAACAAACCGGTTCCCCGCGAGCATGTTCTGGTCTTTGACGAGGCCCAACGTGCCTGGGACGCGGACCGAGTAGCGAGCAAGGGCCATGTCGCCCAGCCGCGCAGCGAGCCAGAACTGTTTGTTTCCTTTGCCGAACGCATTCCAGATTGGTGTGTGGTGGTGGCACTGGTCGGCACCGGCCAAGAAATCCACGTTGGCGAAGAGGGCGGGCTTGGTCTGTGGCAACTGGCCGTCGACGGCGCCAAAGAACCCACTCGCTGGCAGGTGCACGGACCGGCGGCGCTACAGAGTCACTTTGGCGGCAGCGTGGTGGCGTATAACGCGGAGCCTCCACTGGCTCTAGACCGCGAGATTCGGTTTCACTTGGCCAAGGATGTCCACGCGCTGGTGCAAGCCGTACTCGATGGCCGTGAGTGGGCAGCCCAACGTTACGCCAAAGTCCTACACGAGCAAAGTTTTCGGCTCTACGTCACCCGCGACCCTGACCTCGGTCGCGCCTATCTGCGTAACCGCTACCGCGAGGCACCTGACTCGCGCTATGGCTTGCTCGCTTCTTCGCGGGACAAGATTCTGGGCATGTACGGCATTGCTCGCTCGGCTTGGCCAAAGACCCTCGCCGTAGGACCTTGGTTCTGCGAAGGACCGGGCAATGCGGTGTCCTGCACACACTTGGATGTTGCTGCCACCGAATTTGACGCCCAAGGTTTAGAACTCGATAACGCGCTGGTGTGTTGGGGAACTGACTTTATCCGGCGCGACCAAGCGTGGGACACCAGCGGCGGGCGCAACTACTCGAAACGCAGCAACGTCCGCAATCCGTTGCAACTGCGAAAGAACTGTTATCGAGTACTGCTAACTCGCGGCCGAGACGGGGCGGTTGTGTTTGTGCCGCCGCATGCCGACTTTGACGAGACAGCCGCGTATTTGCTGGCTTGCGGTTTTGAGAAACTCAGCCGGTAAGGAACTGTCCCAGAATAAGTCATTGCGGGACTGGTTCCGTTTGCTTGCTTTGTTGGTCGCTAAGCTCGCGTCCTGAAGGGCCGACTCGCCGCTCCTGTGTTGCCCAGATCGATCGAGTTATTTGAGGACAGTTCCTAAGCGAAAATTCTCCTGCCCAGCCCGGGATTGACAAGGCACTTCGTCGGCGACGCGACCGCCATCAGCCACAGAGCGTCCCTAGTCGTTGCGATGGCTATACTAAAACCGCAGCGAGATCAACACTCCGTCGCCAGTCGGGACCACCGCTACTGCTCCGGCTGCGGGACGCGACAAAAGCCACGCCCCAACGGCTACACCGACCGCACCCACACCACTCAGGGCCCAGCCAATCGCCAAATTGCGCGAAATTCGCTGACTTTCAGCAGTCGCTTCGGCGTGAGTGATGTCGCGAATCTTGCCGTCAGATCCCGGCTTCTGTTTGGCGGCCAAGTCTGCCTTGTCACCGGTGGCTAGGGCCAGCATCACTACCCCGCCAACTAACGCAGCCGCCCCGCCGCCAGTGGCCAACCAAGCGCCAAGACCGCTGTCCGACGATGGTGGCGCCTTGACTGGTGGCTTTGGAACGTCCGGCGCCGGACTAACCGCCGCGCTTGGAGTTACGGCCGCATACCCATCCACTGGTCGGTCCGGCGGTGACGCAACGGGCTTTTCTGGAAGTTTTTCACCCGGCCGCTCAGGGGCAGGCGGTTCTGGAGTGGCGATAGCGACGGGCGGTTTTGCAACACACTCATCACGCCAAGTCTGCACTTGAGGACGATCTTCCGCGGTGGCTGGCGCGGCCGTCAGGTACTTGTCGTAGGTGGCGAGAGCCAGTTGCAACTGACCGGCAAGGTGATAGGCGCGGGCTTGGCGCAAAACCCATGCGATCTTCTTGGGTTGCAGCCGAATCGCCTCGGCCCACAATCCGGCGGCGAGCGCGTACTGGCTGGCCTTCTCAGCGCGCCCAGCTTCATCCGCTTTGAGCTCGGAGCGTTTGACCAGCAGGCCCTCGACTTGGTTCTGGGCTTTGCCCTTGAGCACCGGGTCCAAGTCGGTGATTGCCAATAATTCTCCAAATAACTCGTCCGCTTTCTCGATTTTGCCTGCAAGCTGAAATGCTCGCGCTGCGTTGTACAGAATCGGCCGCGCCTCGGGGTCGTGGCGCCAAATTTCCCAAAACAGTTCGCCAGCGCGCTCAAAATTTCCGGCGTCGAACTCTTTTTGCGCTGCAGCAATCAACGCTTGTACGACTTTGCTTTTGCCACCTGGAGCTGCGTTGACTCGTTGGGCTGGCGCGGACATCAAGGCCAGTGCCACAGCAAGAGCAAGGCCTCGGCTAGCAGTCAATGTTGAGCCAAACAATCCAGCTCTTGAACTAATCAACAGTTTCATAACCTGCCGCTTTCTTCTTGGTTGCAGCGGGCCTGGCCGCTTTGGGCTTAGTGGCTGGCGGTTTGGCTAGACCAGCGGTGTCTACTTTAACGGCGGCGCCGTCGGCACCAGGAGTTGCGACCGTAGGCACCACAGCATCCGGCGCGATCGGCGGCGCGGCGACAACAGGGGCTTGAGCTTCAGAGGGGGTTGCGACGACCGGTGGCGCTACCACGACAGCAGCCGGTGCGGCCACAGCAGTTGGTTGAGTTGCCGTCGGCATTTCAGGGGCCGCAAGCGTTGGCGCGGACCGGGTGGCCACCCAAATTCCAACTGCGATGGCGACCACGCCAAGCGCTGCGGCAATGGGCAACCAGGTCTTCAGTTTTGGCGCAGTGACCTTCGCTAGCTCGCCGTCGTCGCGTAAATCGCTCGCCCCATGTTGCGCCAGCGATAGATTGGATTTATGAGCGGGTTGCGGCGCGGCAATGGTTGCGTCAACTGCCCCCGAATTGAGGACACTGCGGTCACTCTTGCGCATCGCGACCGCCATATCGCTGGCGATGGTTTGCTGATCGGCGTAGGCAACCGTTGGAGAACCGGCCGCTTCACCGCGACCGATCTGAGTCGTCGCTGTTGCCGACGCGCCTGTGCTAATGCCCAGATTGGTCGAATTCCACGATCCGCCAGCCACGGATTCAATGGCTTGGCGCATAGATTTGGCGTCCTGGTAGCGATCTGCGGCATTTTTGGCCATCGCTTTGGCCGTCACCGCGACGTACCCATCGCTAAGCTTGGTGTTGGCGACTGCCCGCGGGTCTGGAATCGCCTCAGTGCAATGCTTGTGCATCAATGACAGCACGTTATCGCCAGCTTGGTAGGGCGGTTCGCCGGTGACCATGGCGTACATCATGCAACCGACTGCGTACAAGTCAGCCGGCGGGCCAACGCCAGCCCCTTGCCATTGCTCGGGCGCCATGTAGGCCGGTGTGCCCATGATTCGGCCGACATTGGTCAATGCTGATCCACCCACGCGGGCCAAACCAAAATCCAACACTTTGGCAATAATATCGTCGCCACCGTCGTCATTGAGGAATACATTGCCCGGTTTCATGTCGCGGTGAACCAACCCGGTGCCGTGGGCCTCGGTCAAGCTGCGCAGCATCTGAATCGCCAACCGACATGCTTCGCCCTCGCTCATGGCATGGCCCTCGCGGGCTAGGTCGCGCAGGTGCTTGTCGAGCGGCTTGCCGACCAGCAATTCCATGGCCATAAACAAGGCACCGTCGTCGGCGCGACCGAAATCGTAGATGCGAATGGTGTTGGTGCTGCGCAGGCCGGCCATGACCTTGGCCTCTTGTTCAAAGCGGGCGATAAACTCCTTGTCTTCGTCGTCGCCAACGATCATGAACTTGAGCGCAACTTTTTGGCTGGTCGCGGTATGCTCAGCGGCGTACACAGCGCCCATGGCACCTTTGCCGACGACGCCGGTGATGCGATAGCGACCTGCGACGACGTCGCCGACACCGCGGCCGTGGTTGGCGGATTTGCCGGAATCGCTGGCCATGGCTGGGGCTACCTCGTTTGCTTGCATTGCCACAATGGCAAATGGCAACGGCCGCAAGGATAGTCGTGCTGGCATGCGCGTGCAACCCTTTGGTTTGCTGTGAACCGGCGACAGGATTAGAGCCAGAGCGTGCGCAGTGACGCTGTGCCTCGGTTCAATTTAGTTGAAATAACTGAAGCCTCCACCGCCACGGTTGCCAGCGATCGGCGTCGAAGGCAGACCACAAGCGACATATTGGCGAACGCAGGGCTCGTCAACGGTTGAAAACCGCCAACCACATGCCTAAACTGGGGCATCGCCTGCAGGCCGCAGCCGCGCAAGGTGAGGCGGTTGGGCAGTGGCGACTTGCGCAAACCCGATCAGTTGCACGCGCTTGGGTCCCAAACTTGGTTCTTGTTGGTCTCGGGCTGCGAGGCTCTCCACGGAAGGACGTTCCGCTGCCCCTGTCGCTTGGGCCGCCGGTTGCAAGTCGACGATTCTAGTGGAAACGCCTCAGCGCTACTCGGATTCATCTGGGCACCCCGGATTCATCTGGGCACACCGGATTCATCGGGGCACCCCGGATTCATCGGGGCACCTCGGATTCATCGGGGCACCTCGGATTCATCGGGGCACCTCGGATTCATCGGGGCACCTCGGATTCATCGGGGCACACCGGACCCCCGCGTGCTTCTCGGACTCAAAGGCAAACGAATTGTGATTTCATTTGTGCAACTTAGGTCCCCTACCTCCGCCATTTTCGCAGGAAATTACACTCGAGATTAACGAAAACCAGCGCGTCTTTTGGCAACAGCGACTGCGGCATACTTTGGCTTGGTTTCAGGCCATCTAGGTTCAATTACAATGAAAATACATAGCGTTGATCTTCGGGCACCGAAAGGCTTGCCACTTGCAATTGTCCTGCGACTCTGCGGATTTGTTTGGGTAATGGCCGCATGCTCAGTCCCGGTTGAAGATGCCTCCAAATTTGAACCTGAAGATGTGGCCGCAGATGCCGCGGCGGTTGGCGATGTGGGCGTTGAGGCAGGTGAGGAAACGGCCCCGACGGATACCGCTCCCGGTGATGGTTCGGCGGACACTGGTGGCTGCCCGGTTAGTTGCGACGATCAAAACCCGTGCACTGCGGATCTATGCGCCAGCGGCAAATGCTCCAACGTGGTCAAAGAGGGTTTGAGTTGCGATGATGGCAATCCTTGTACTCTTGGAGACTTGTGTGAGCAGGGGGCGTGCAAAGCTGGCAAAGCCAAGGAATGCTCCAGCGACGACCCGTGCTTGAACAGCAAGTGTGACCCCGTTCAAGGCGGCAAATGCAAGCTGACCGAAGCCGACGACGGCACCGCGTGCAATGACAAAAGTGCCTGTAGTGAATCGGATAAATGCAAAGGCGGTGCCTGCAAGGGTGCGCCGGTGGCGTGCAAGGACGACAATCCTTGCACGACCGACGACTGCGACAGTGGTAGCGGGTGCACGTTTACCAAGCTGACAGGCAAGTTCTGCGATGACGATAATCCTTGCACATTGGGCGACGCTTGCGCCGACGGCACCTGCAAAGAGGGCAAGGCCAAAGAGTGCATCAGCCCAGACGCCTGTTTTGCCAGCAAATGCAGCTTGGCCGACGGCAAATGCAAACTCACTGAAATCCAAGAGGGAGAAGGCTGCAATGACAGCAGTCAATGCACTCAAAAGGATGTCTGCAAGGGCGGCGTATGCAAAGGGGAAGTCATCGCTTGTGACGACAAAAATCCTTGCACAATTGACAGTTGCGATGGAAAAACCGGCTGCACAACGGCGGCGGGCTCCGGGCCATGCAATGACGGCAATCCATGCACCGTTCAAGACGCGTGCGGTGGAGCCGTTTGCGTTGGCCTAGCCGCCCAAGCCAGTGTGACTTGCGACGACGATAAGTCATGCACAACAGATAGTTGCGATGCCAAGGCTGGTTGCCAGAACACGGCCAACACCCAAGCTTGTGACGACGGCAACCCGTGCACCAAGAGCGATACTTGCAAGGATGGCAGCTGCGCAGCGGGAACCAACGCTTGCTCGTGCAAGACAGACGCAGACTGCGTCAAGGAAGAAGACGGCAACAAATGCAACGGTACCCTTTTCTGCGACAAATCTGAGGCTAGCCCCAAGTGCAATGTCCACAAAGCGACCATCATCGTTTGTGATACATCAGCAGATACAGCATGTTCTGCTTCGCAGTGCAGCGCAACGACGGGCAAATGTGCCGCCGTAGCCGAAACCAATGGAGTGGGCTGCGACGCAGACGGCAGCGTATGCAGTCAAAACGATGCCTGCGCTGGTGGCCTATGCAAAGCTGGGCTGGCGCTCGGGTGTGACGACAAGAACCCTTGCACCACCGATTCGTGCAATGCGACCAAAGGTTGCGTCCAAATCGCCAACACTTTGATGTGCGATGCCGACGGCGACGGCTGCACGCTGAGCGACAAATGCCAGGACAAGGTTTGCCTAGCGGGTGCCAAGAAAGTGTGCGATGACAATGAAGCGTGCACGACCGACAGCTGCAATCCGTTGACCGGTACCTGCGGTTTTGAGGGCAAAAACTGGGAGGGCAAGGGTTGCGACGCCGACAATTCTGTCTGCACGGCCGGTGATGTGTGCAAAACTGGAAAGTGCACAGTCGGCGCCATCAAGAGCTGTGACGACAGCAACAAGTGCACCAACGACAACTGCGACGCCAAGAACGGCTGCGCCAACGTCGCCAGCACGATTCCGTGTGACGACGGCAATTTTTGCACAAGCGGCGATCAGTGCGCCCAAGGCAAATGCACCGGCACTGCGGTCAACGCCGCTGTCCTGTGCGAAGACAACAACGCCTGCACCAACGACGCCTGCGAGCCGAGCAAGGGTTGCGCCTACAGCAACAACACGGCTGCGTGCAACGACGGCAACACCTGCACTTTTGGCGACGTTTGCAGCGCCGGCAAGTGCGCTAGTGGGGCATCGCAGTGTGCCTGCCAAGCCGACACCGATTGCGTAGACGACGGAAACCTCTGCAATGGAAAATCGTTTTGCGACAAAGGTTCATTGCCGTATGCGTGCAAAGTCAAGTCTGGAACTGTGGTTTCTTGCACGACAACTGGCGATACGACCTGTTCCGCCAACACCTGCGACATCAAGACAGGCAATTGTGCAATGAAAGCCGTCAATAACTCCAAAACTTGCGACGATGGCAGCGTTTGCACGCTGGGCGACACTTGCTCCAATGGCACCTGCATGCCGGGGTCAAGTGTCAGTTGCGATGACAAAGTGCTTTGTACTTCAGACAGTTGTGATGCCAAGACCGGCTGCAAAACCATCGCCAATACCCTGCCCTGCGATGACACCAATGCCTGCACCAAGGGGGATGTGTGCGCAAACGGCTCGTGTTTCCCTGGCCTTCCACTCAATTGTGACGACAACAATCCGTGCACCGAGCAACTGTGCGACAAGCCGACGGGATGTAAAAATTCACCCAATACAGCGTCTTGCAACGACAACAATTCCTGCACCAAGGCCGATGTCTGCGCCGCGGGCACCTGCAAGGGCATTGCCATCAGCTGCGACGACGGCAATCCGTGCACTACCGAGGCCTGCGACGCCAGCAAGGGCTGTCTCAAGCCACCTGGCAACGACGGCGTAACGTGCACCGATAACGACTTGTGCACTTCGATCGATACCTGCCTAAACGGCAACTGCGCGCCCGGATCGGCGATCATTTGCGACGACAAGTTGGCGTGCACCAAAGATTCGTGCCATGCCATCAAGGGTTGTGTCTATGAAGCCACGACAGGCGTGGGTTGTACCGACGGCAACCCGTGCACTGGAACAGGACCGGCGCCGGACGTCTGCCTAAACACTGGCCAGTGCGGCGGCGGCGCCGCGGTTCTGTGCAACGATAACAACCCATGCACCACCGACGCCTGCAGCCCTGGCGCCGGTGGCTGTGGCAGCACGGCAAACCTTTTACCTTGTGATGACGGGCAATTGTGTACAATCAAGGACACCTGCGGCAGTGGCAAGTGCGCTGGAATCGCCGGGGCACCTGACGCCGATGGCGACGGTTTCGGCAGTAACAAATGTGCCGGCGGCACCGACTGCGATGACGGCAACAAGGCGCTGAGCCCCGGCGCCAAAGAAGACTGCACAACACCGACCGACGATAATTGCGACAGCCAAACGAACGAACTCAATGCGCTGACTTGCACACCCTACGCCTTCGATGGCGACGGTGATGGCGTGGGCGGCACTAACGCCGCCGGCGAATACTCGACGCAATGCTGGTGTTCGCCGCCGACCGGCAGCAAGTTCACCGCCAAGATTGGCGCACTGGCAGATTGCGACGACGCCAATCCCAAAATTTCGCCATTGGTTAAGGAAGACTGCGCAACAGCAATCGACGACAACTGCGACAAGACTACCAATCAAGTTGGGGCGCTGAACTGCTCAGCGTTGTTTGCAGATGGTGACGGGGACGGCTATTACCCACCAGGAGCGTTGAACCAGTGTTTGTGCGCAGCGTCAGGGAACTACAGCTCGCAAAAAGGCGGCGATTGCAATGACGCCAACAAGGAGGTATCTCCCAGTGAAAAGGAAGACTGCGCGACGGCGGCCGATGACAACTGCAACGGCACCGCCAACGATAAAGATGCGCTGAACTGCAAAGAATTCTTCTACGACGATGATCAAGATGGCTTCTTCGCTGGCGGGACCACGATTATAAAACCCACGTGTTTTTGCGGCCCATCTGGCAAATATTCTGTGACCAACAAGTTTTCGGGCGATTGTGACGACGGCAATGCCGGTATTGCCCCCAACCAACCTGAACGCTGCGATGGTCATGACCAGAACTGCGACGGCAACGCGGATGAAGGCTGCGACGACGACAAAGATGGGTATTGTGGCGCAAATAGAGTGATCACCAGCGGCGCGCAGTGCGCATCGACCAAACGCCCTGGCTATGGTGCCTACAACTTGGGTCGAGCGCTGATTTTGACCTCTGACGCTAGTGCAAACCCAGCTTCATTGCGCACTATTGTCAATGTGGACCATTTTCATCAAGGCATCGACATCCGTGCAGTCGGCGGCAGCGCCAGCGGACCCACGCCCACTCTCGCGGAATTGCGCCGCTACGGCGTGGTTGGCGTGACGACAGATATTGGCGGCGGTGGCGCGTTGGCCAATGCGACTGAGTTAGGCAACGTCCTCAAGGCATGGGTCAACGAAGGCGGCGGGCTGGTATTGTTTTGGTCGCAGGCCAACGCCGGCTACGTTCCCGCGGGCGCATTGGCCGACAGCGGTTGGTCGCCGTTTGCCAAAATAGGCAGTCAGACTCTGGCCCCAATGTACATCAGCGGCAAGGGCAGCCTTGGCATAATCTATGCGCCACAGAGCATGGCGCTGAATCATAACAGCAATTTTTCAACCAGTTATCTCGTTCCTGGCCAACTCTTGGGCACCGTGGCCTTTGCTGATGCCGTCGCCGAGGGTGACGGGTTCTCAACTGCGACGTGGATGACGACTTTAAGTTCAGGCAGCACAACGCAAACGCATGTGCCATTGGTGGTGTACAACGAAAAAGCTGGCCTTGGTCGCATTGTCGGTCTCAACTTCCGCCACTCAACCACCAATGCGACATTGCACCAGCTGGCCCGCAACGCCTTCAATTTCGCTGCTACCGGCTTTGGCGACGACTGCAATGACACCAACTACCAGCAGAACGCGGGCGCGACGGATGACACTTGCAACTCCGTTGACGAAAACTGCGATGGTTTCGACAGTTGTGCCAGCACCTGCAGCGCGTTCGAAAACATCGCGAACATCAACGGTTGGGACTACGTCACAGTCGACAATGGACCGGATGTCAGCGTGCCTGCCACTGTCAGCGGAACCGGCATACTTTACAGCCAAACTCCATGGAAAGGCACCTTTTGGGCCAACGCATCGTCGTCGGGCAGTACCGGGATTGGCATTGCATTTGGCATGATGGATGAACCACCTGCGAGCGCGTCAGCCTCGGGTTACCCTGATACCGGGACGAAATGGATGGTGGCGAGGACCAAGTTCACCCTCACGTCCAACAAGTCGCGATTCGAGTTTCGCTATCGCTACATGCCTGATTTCCTTGAAACCAGTGAAGCCTTTGACAATTTTGCAGTGCGGATTGATTCGGCAGCCAACGCGGTGCTAACGATGACTCCGAGCAAGAAAGGGATTGGCAACTGGCAGACTGGGGTTTTTCAATTCACCAGTGGGCTACCGGCAGGCGAGCACACCCTGTTCTTGTTTTTCAAGACGGGTGACGGCAACTTCAACGCCGGTGGCGGCGCGGCTTTCGACCAATTCAGGACTTGCAATTGAGTTGAAATGGCAAAATTGGCCGCAACTCCAAGTTGTTGCGCCTCAGTCGCCTCGTCCGCAGCGAAAATTCAAGGGTTGGCGTTTGTTCGGTCGGCAAAGCACCGCTTAGGAACTGTCCTCAAATAACTCGATCGATCTGGGCAACGCAGAAGCGGCGAGTCGGCCTTTCAGGACGGGAACTTAGCGACCAACAAAGCAAGCAAACGGAACCAGTCCCACAATGACTTATTCTGGGACAGGTCCTTACTTGGCGCCGCACGTCAGCCACAACGCAAGCTTATCGCGATCAGACTGTGACGGGTCTTGGGGCCCGGGCGGCATGGCCACGTTGCGTCCAGCGGCGTTGGCAAACACCCGCTCGCGATTGGCCTGCACAGATTCAAGAGTATTGAGCGCCCGAGAACTGTAGCCATTGGGTCCACCGTGGCAAGCTACGCACCATTGCTGCATGAAATTCTTGCCGAAATTGTCCCAAGTCAGGGTGGTGCCACTCGGAGGGCACGGGTGATCGGCCATGACGTCAAAGTCGACACAGCTTGGCGCCAGCGCCGAGAATAGGGCTACCGCGGTGGCCACTCGGGGCGCCTTCATGGCAGCACAATCGTGTAGTTGAGGCCAATCCCGCCGGTACCGCCGACGTACACACGCGGTCCAAGGCTAACATCTCGAAACTACGTAGTATTTGCCCCAAAATAGGCATACCACTCGCCAAACCGCGCTTTGGCGATCGGCATTTCTGCTGAGACTTGGACGCCGCCGCCAGCTCGATGGCGAATGCCAGCGCCGATGCCGAACAGCGTGCCCCACGGATTTTCCTTCACCGATACCAGACCCTCTTCGTGTTGGTGCAGCGCATACACGCGCAGTGTTGGGCGCAACCGCGGACCAGCCAAGGTTGCCGCGAGCCCAAAAGTAAGACCCGTTGTGCTGCGCTGATCGACCCTGAGATACTGGGTCCAACCAGCAAAATCGACAGTCAACCACTGCCAAAACCGCGTACCGAGCCGCAACTGGCCGCCGCCGCCACCGTCGCCCTGCCAAGTGGAAGTTACGGCATTGGCACCGACTTCGCCTTGAACTTCAAGGGCCTCAGCTTTCATCGCGGTGAACGCGATCACCAGCGCGAGGCCCGAAGCTGCTAAGCAGTGGTGGCGGTTTTTAGGGGTCACGGTGCATCCTTTGCGCACAAGAATCGTTGCTGAGCTGCGGCGCGCTGGGTGGCACCCAAGTTGACTTCTGACCAGCCCCAGTAGGTCGAGTCTGCCTCTGCATCTGCTGAAGCCTGAAGCTGCCCCATAATCGCTGCCAAAGCGGGAGCTCGCTCCAGACGTTGGCGCAACTCTTCAGGCACTGCGGTAGCCGGCACTGTGGCGCGCCGAGGGATGTCAAACCCTGCTTCTGTCGGTTCATCGCGGCGAAATACATGCTGCAGTTGCCATTCGCCGCTAGCGCTAACGGCCAACTGTACGGTCTGCCACGCCAAATGACCAGTGGCGCGCGGAAAGCTGGCCGCGATAAGGTCGTCCGCAGCGGCAGCATCAGCGGAAAGGACAGCTGCCGTGGTCCCAATGGTGGCTGCCAGCAACAGACCATCGGGAATCAGAACGCGACGGGCTTCGCTGACAGTACGGCCATTCATCGCGCCACAAGACCATGTTTCTGTGATGATTTCAAACCAAAAGTGTTCGTCCAGTTGACCCACCGGGATTGCGCGATGCAACAAACCTGGCGAGCCCAACGCTGTTGCGGTAGACGTCGGCAAGCGCGAGCCAATGGCCGTGATCCGTCCACTGAGCAGGCCGACCCAGGTCGCGTCATAGATGCGTCCTTCAAACGGTCCCGACTTGATGAGCGTCGGTACACATTCGCCTTCGGCCGCGGCACAGGCTGTTGGATCGCAGACCTGAACGCGGCGCTTCGTTTGGCGAAGGCCAAAAATATCATCGCGGCCGGCGGACCACAGGCCTTTGCGCTCAGCGACGAGTTCCCACGTTTGATCGCCGCCTTGCAGCCACCAAGAGTGTGCAGACTTGCTGTCGGAACGCCATACCAAGACGTCGCGGACCGCTGTCTCACTTGCGGCAGAGGCATTGTCGACGGAGGCCGCCGCGCTCAATGCGCTAACAGCGGTCACCGGTGCGGACTGATCGGCAGCGGTCACCCCTGTCGGCGGTGCAGCAACCGGCCCAACGTCCAAAATGGAGCGTCGGGCACCGACTTCGGTGGGCCTTGCCGCTGGCATTTGCCGACACGCCGAAGCGAAAAGCACCAGCGCCGTGAGAACAGCCACAAGCGTCGGCATCTTAGAGGGTGTATTCAAATATGCCGTTGCGAGGTTCAGGAGGCGCCCGGAAGGCAAGGCGGCGCTTGGCTGACGACCGAAACGCACTCGCAGTGCGTTGCAGGGAGGAAGACAATCGCCAACGCAGCATGCCGGGATGCATCCTGAACCGCAGTAGGCGTTTTTTGAATACGCCCTCTTAGGTCTGCAGACAAGATAACTCGATAAATCCCCGGTTGGTGCGGGGCGGCGAGTCGCCTTGGAGCTCTGCGAATTCGCTGCCCACCAAGCGAGCCATGGGCCGATGGGCAAAATCGACGTGATTTTGCAGTGGCCCTTACGCCAGCAGACCGAGGATCTCTCGCGTATCGGCAATTGAGGCAACTTCACCACCCGCTTCTTCAACTGTGCGCGCTAGAGCCGCGACTAACGCGCCGTTTGAGCCTGTTTTGGTGCCATCGGGCAGGTAAAAGGTGTCCTCCAGCCCTGTTCTGACGTTGCCGCCCAGTTCAACCGCGCGCCGATGCAATCCCCACACCTCTTGGCGCCCGATGGCGATGACTTGCCACAGCGCACCGGCCGGCATTTCATCGACCAGCAACGGCAACCAGCGCGGGTTGGCTGGCATACCCGAAGCCACACCCATGACTAGCGATAAGTGCACCGGATTGTGTAGCATTCCCCGCTGATGAAACATTGCCACGCTGCGCACGATGCCAGTATCAAAGCATTCGCACTCAGGGATAATGCCGATTTCATCCATTGTTTCAAGAAACTGTTCAATCTTCTCTACAGGATTGTCAAAAACCATAGGTGGCCACGCCCATTGCCCACCGCTGCGCAACTTGAGGTAGTTGAGCGTGCCCGCATTGAGCGCGGCCATCTCCGGGCGACCGGCGCGCAAACAAGCGATCGGGCCGGAAACATCGTCGCCAAAGACGCCAGTCGAAAAGTTCTGCAGCAGTTGCGGGCACCGGTCACGCACCGCTCGGCTGACGGCCAAGGCAACATCAGGATCCCACGACGGAAACCGGCCAAGACCTGGCGACTGGTCCCGAAAATGCATGTGGACAATCGTAGCACCAGCATTCCAGGCTTGCTCGGCGTGATCTGCCATTTGGTCTGGCGTCACCGGCACTTGATGGATTTCCGGATCAGTGAGCACGCCGGTTAGCGCACAGGTTACAATGGTTTTGCGTGGCATGAATTCCTCTCCTTAGCTCAATAGCTGAGAATTACAACGAAATCGCCTACGCCGCTTCAAGTTCGAGTTCGACGACTGTCGCGCCTGCTGCTACTGCGTCGCCGACCGCAGCGTACACCGCTTTGACCACGCCGGCACGCGGAGCTTTAAGAATCGACAACATTTTCATCGCTTCCAATGCAACCAGCGGTTGGTCCGCGGCCACGGTCTCGCCGGCTCTAATCAGGACCTGAGTGACCACGGCGGCACCAAGGGCAACCACACCACTGCGACTAGGCGCCGCGCGTTGAGGCTCAGCCAGTAGTGAACGCTCAGTGACCCAGCATTGATGGCCATCGCTGTGCTGAAGGTACAAGCAATCGCTGCGGCGAAAAACGAAGTAGGTGTGGCGATTTTGGCCAATTTCAACAGTAATTTCGCCAAATTCAGTATCGGGGCCTGAACCCGCGGGCGCCGTGCGATGGGCGATAGCGGTGACGGTCAATTCGTGGGGCGTCGACGGCGACCGCGTCAGAAGGGCATCTTCAAACAGTTCAGAGCCATAGCGAAACCGGTTGCGTCCGTGGGCTTGCAGTGCAACAGCGTGCGTCGTGTCGCCAATCTGCAGCAGCGTGATATCCGGTCGCCAAGGGTTATTGCGAAAGCGCTTTTGTAGCCCGAGACCGTGGCGCCAAATCGCGGCAGCGGCCAAGTCCACGCCGTCACAGGGCGCATTTTTTGGCGGATGGCGCTCCACAAAGCCGGTAGTCAGCCGACCGCTGGCAAAATCGGAGTTGCGCAGAATCTGCAATAAATAAGTGCGATTGTTGACCACGCCAAACAGCCGCAACTCGCGCAGGGCCTGAACCATACGGCCAATCGCGCTGGCGCGGTCGGCGGCGTGGACCATCACTTTGGCCACCATCGCATCGTAGTGCACAGGCACCGTGTCCACAGGCAACAGGCCGTGGTCAACCCGCACTCCCGTTCCTGCTGGCGGCTGCCAGTGTTCAACGGGCCCGGATTGCGGTGCAAAATCGCGCAGAGGATCCTCAGCACAAATACGCACTTCGATAGCGTGACCGCTGGATACAACGTCGTGCTGCTCCAGCTGTAGAGACTGACCTTGAGCGATGTGCAGTTGCAGCGCCACAATATCCAGCCCAGTCACTTGCTCGGTAATGCCATGCTCCACTTGCAAGCGCGTATTGACTTCCAGCAGGAAAAACTCGCCGGTGTCGTCGTCAAGCAAGAATTCCACTGTACCAGCGCTGACATAGCCTGCACCGCGCATCAGGCGCACAGCGGCACCGGTCAAGCGGTCGCGCAACTCGGGATCGACGCCAGGTGATGGCGTCTCTTCCACAATCTTCTGGTGTCGTCGTTGGATTGAGCATTCGCGCTCACCCAGATGAATCACATCACCGTGGTTATCGGCGACGATTTGGACTTCGATGTGGCGGCCATTCTCAATGAATTTCTCCACCAACAAAGTGCCGTCGCCGAACGCCGTGGCCGCCTCCTCTGCCGCAATTGTGAGTTGGTCGCGGAGTTGTTCGACGGCGCGAACCACGCGCATGCCGCGACCACCGCCGCCAGCTACCGCTTTGATCAGCAACGGAAAGCCAACACACTCCGCCAAAGCGGCAAGTTCGTCTAGTGCGCGAGCACGTTGGCGCGGCACCTGCGGCAGTCTTTCGCCACTTTCGACGCCGGCGATCACCGGCACGCCCAGTCTCTTCGCCAAATTGCGGGCCGCGTCCTTGCGCCCGAGCAACTCCATGACCTGCGGCGGCGGCCCCACCCAAATTAGCCCGGCGCCCTCAATCGTAGCCGCGAATTCCGCTCGCTCGCTCAAGAAACCAAAACCTGGGTGCACGGCGTCGGCCTGGGAGGCAATTGCTGCGGCCAACACTTTGTCGATATTCAGGTACGGGCTACCCTGGCCCTCGGAACCGATGAAGTAGGCTTCATCGCACAAGCCGACGTGCCGCGCGTGCCGATCGACATCTGTGTACACAGCGATCGAGACCAGTCCAAGGCGACGCGCGGTGGCAGCGATTCGACAGGCGATTTCACCGCGATTGGCGATCAGCAAGCGGGTAATGGGCGGCATCGGTCAGACCTTTACTAGACGGCGGTGGCACGGTAAGCACATGCACTTGTTCAGTTATGGTTCGGTCTTGCGTGAGGCGAAGTGAGAGTTCGCGGGACCAACGGAGGCTGACTGGCTACGAGCCTCACCATCCGCTGACTTGATGCTACTCGCAACGGCAATGAATATAAATGCGCACTTACATGCGAAATACACCAAATGCAGGCGGTTGGGCGGCAACATCGCGCTGCCAGGCCGCTTCCAGGCCTAGAGCCAGAACTTGCCGCGTATGTCGCGGATCGATGATGCCGTCGTCCCACAGTTGACTGGTGGCAAAATAAGGATCGGACTGGCGTAAAAACTCTTCCTTTACAGTGCTTTCCATCGCGCTAAGCTCGTCGGCGTCCGCTTGGATGCCCAATTTGCGCATGGCTTCTTCTTGGACGATCCGCATCACCCGCGCCGCCTGTTCGCCGCCCATCACGGCGATGCGCGAACTGGGCCAAGTGACCAGCAAGCGTGGGTCGTAGGCGCGGCCGCACATCCCGTAATTGCCCGCGCCGAACGAGCCGCCGACCAAGACCGTGAACTGGGGCACGCTAGCTGTTGCCACGGCGTGGACCATCTTGGCGCCGTCTTTGACTATGCCTTTGCGTTCAGCGTCGACGCCAACCATAAAGCCGGTGATATTTTGCAAGTATAGGATAGGTATGCGTTTTTGGCAGCAAAGTTGGATGAAATGGGTGGCCTTGAGCGCGCTTTCAGAAAATAGGGGTCCATTGTTGCCCAAAACGCCAACTTGGAAGCCTTCGATGTGGGCAAATCCGCACACTAAAGTCGGACCGTAACCTATGCGAAACTCGTCAAACTCCGATGCGTCGACGATTCTGGCTATCACTTCGCGAATATCAAACGGAATTTTGAGATCAGACGGCACAATACCGAGCAGATCTTCTGGGTCGTAGGCCGGCTGGCACGCGACCGCTCGGGGCACCGGATGATGCTTGCTAGTCAGATTGGCAACAATTTGGCGGCCAATGCGGATGGCGTCGGCGTCGTCTTGGGCCAGATAGTCACACAAGCCCGACACTGTGTGGTGCATGTGGGCGCCACCCAGCGTTTCGTCGTCACAATCCGCACCGGTAGCCGCTTTGACCAACGGCGGACCGGCAAGGAACACTTTGGCCTGATTTTGCACCATAACCGTATAGTCGCTCATGCCGGGTACGTAAGCGCCACCCGCCGTTGCGTTGCCAAACACGATGGCGATCTGCGGCAAACCGGCTGCACTCATGCGGGCCTGATTGCAAAAGCCGCGACCACCGCGATGGCCTGGGGCAAACAACTCGGCCTGATACATGAGGTTAGCCCCGGCCGACTCCACCAAACTCACCGTAGGCAGCCCATTTTCGCGGGCGATGGTCTGGGCGCGAATCATCTTGTCCGCGCCGAGCGGGTAAATGGCCCCACCTTTGACCCGGGTATCGTTGCTGCCGATCATGATCAAGCGCCCGGAAACGCGGCCAATGCCGTTGATCACGCCGGCGCCCGGCGCTTCGTCGTCGTAATGGCCCCAAGCAGCAAGCGGCGACAATTCAAAAAACTCGCCGTCGCGGTCCAGCAAGCGTTCTAACCGCTCGCGCGGACTCAGCTTGCCGCGTTGGGCTAGTCTTTGCGCTGCCTTTGCGCCACCAGCGTTGCGCGCTACCGTCTGCCGCTCGCTCAGTTGGGCGAGTAAGTCCAGCATATGCGCGCGGTTGCGCACGAAATCACTGGACTTGGGGTGCACATGCGAGTCAAGCCGAGCCACGTTGCCTTCGTTGGGTTGCGTCGCATGACGCTAGACGCTTTGGGATAGTGCGTCAAGGTTGAGAAAAATCCGCGATTCCCCGCTTTGGGCGCATCTCAGCGTCACTGCGGCTCTTTCCTCCTAGACAGTTCGCAGGACTGTCTCATTGGCGTACGCCAGTACGCCTCAGTCGTCAAGCCCCTTGCTCCTTGTCGAGCGCCAGCGAGCGACAGGGCACTGGCATCCCAAATCGGGGGCCGCGGAGAATTTCAATGGGGAATCCTGGAATTGGGCGATCGCCGGCGCATGGCAAACCGGCGGGTCAGGGGTACCAGTGCTCGTGCGTCGAATACCAGCGGTGTTGAGGTTTCTTGCGCACAAGTACGTGGTCGTCCGTTCCACTGCGCAGGTCGGCACCCCAAGAAAAGCGCAGAGGTCGGTACGGCCAAGGACTGACCTGCTCAGATCTACTTTGGTTCTGCTCAGTTCTGCGCTGTTCTGCTCAGTTCTGCGCTGTTCTGCTCAGTTCTGCGCTGTTCTGCTCAGTTCTGTTGGGGCGGGCTGGTCGCCCCCAGCCCTTGCGCTCCACCAAAATGAACATCGACTTGTCCTTGGCAGTCGGTGGCAACTGGCGCTGCCACGGAACGCAAGCCCTGTGTTACACACTCTCGCTCGGAGTCCGACAAAACCCCTTGAAATGTAGGCTCATAAATAGCCGAGCTGCCCACGGTGAGCCCACCTGACAGCGCAAAAGTCACGACAAGCGAGCGATCGCGCGCAACGCCACATCCAGCTAAGGCTGGCCAAACGGCACGAGCGGCGTGCATTGCATCTGTTTGCGAGACTTGGCCTCTGCGTACGACTGCGGCTATCGCCGGCTCAACTGTCGGTTGGACTAACGCTGGGGCCGGTTCTGCAGCAAGTCCAGGCAGGTGCGATGGTAAGCGCCACAATTCGACGTCCACTTGTGGCATCGCAAATGTATCTGGCGCTGCCTGGGAAGCATCCGAGGTCGCCCAGTTCGTGGCATTCACCTGAGGAGGCGGCGAAGCGACAGGCCGGGCCGGATCTGGGCGGCTCGCGCGGCGCACAACCACCGTCAACGCCGCAGCACCAATAAGCCCCAGAAGCATGAGCAAGCGACGATGAGCAAGCGGCACGGCGGACTCTCGCAGCAGCCCCACATCCGGGACCGCCTCAAGCATACGCCGAGACCACGTCCGCCACCAAAGGGCGATGCCCGTTGTGCCATCGGCCTGCACCGTCTAAAGTTTGCTGGCGCGATTGCTCGGTTTCCCCTCCCACGACGCGCAGCTCAAAGGCAACTGATGGGCAAGGCCAATGACCCAACCGTAAGGATGGCGGTGCCAGCCTTGAACTCGGCGCAGCTGCGCGCCTTTGGGGTGCCAAGCCAGCCAGCGGCGTCGGTGCCGTCGGCCAATGACCACTTGGCGGCCGAAATTACCCAGCAGGTACTAGCGCAGCAGCCCTTGGCGCAGGCAAGCCAAACCGTAAAACTGGCCGAGCGCTCCATATTGGCGCTTCCCGACTCTTTGCCCAGCTATCTGGTCCACGCTCAGAACGCCAGTCCAACCGGAGCGGTGTCGAAACGTACGGCGAGGCTAATTCTTGGCGATCAAATCGCTTTGGGCGGCATGGGGGCGGTCACGGCGGCGCGGCAGGTGTCCTTGGACCGCGAAGTGGCGGTCAAGTCCGCGTTGGCAGGGGCTGCGCGCAACGCTTCTGCACTTTTGGAAGAGGCCCGAATCGCCGGTCGCCTGCAGCATCCCAATATAGTTCCGGTGTACGACTTAGGGGTCGATGGCGATAACCGTTTAATTCTAATTATGAAGCGCGTGGAAGGCGATACATGGGCCACTCGGATGGAGGACCGTCCCGATGTCGAAAGTTCACGGTGGCACGACTGGTTGGACGCCCAATTGCGCGTGTTACTGCAGATTTGCAATGCTCTAGCGTTTTCACACACTTGCGGCATCGTTCACCGCGACCTCAAGCCTGTGAACATTATGATTGGCAGGTTTGGCGAAGTGTACGTTCTGGATTGGGGCATGGCCGTCGAGGTGCGCGATAAAAGCGGCGCTACTCGACCGTGGCCAGTTCAGGACGGGCTGGCCGAAGGCACTATTGCCTACATGGCACCGGAGCAAGCCAGCGTCGAACCGGGAGGGGTGACCACTTTGACCGATGTCTTTCAGCTTGGGGCACTGTTATTCGAGATTCTAACCGGCAATGCGCCGTTTTCTCGACCACAATTGGCCGATGCCGTTCAAGCGATGTGCGCTTGCGATCTAAAACCAGTCGCGTCGCCCGTCAGCGCCGAAGTGAGCGCGATCTGCGCCAAGGCCATGGCCCGCAAGCCAAGTGACCGCTACGCAGGCGTCATGGAATTTGCCGGCGCGCTGGAAGAGTACCTGCAGCGACGACCGGCAATGGAATTATGCCACGCCGCTGAGCGCAACTTGCTCGATTTGCGTGTCGCGATCGCACACGGCGCGACGACTGACCAGTTGTATGCTGAGTTTGGTCAAGTGCGCTTTGGCTTTCAGCAAGCTTTGGCGCTGTGGCCAGGCTATTCGGCGGCGCAAACCGGACTGCAGTCATCGATTTTGGTGGTTGCTTTGCACGTTCTGTCCCAGGGCGACCTCCATTTTGCAGAAACGTTGCGCGGTCAATTGCTGTTTCCGGATGCAGGTCTGGACAGCGCACTCGCCGTGGAACGCGCTCGCCAAGCCCAAAAACAAGCAGACGTGGAATCGCTGCGAGCACTGGCGCGCGATCACGATAGCGACCGAGGGGCTGGCAGCCGCCGGTTGTTGGTTTGGGCGCTGGCCGCGGTATTTCCGGCGATGTTTGGTTTGGCCCAAGCTGCTGTCGAAATGGGCATGACCCAAGTCAGCCATTTCAATCTCTTGTGGCCGGGGGCCGTCGCGATCGCAGTGACTGCGGGCGTCGGGCACTGGCGTCGAGCGCAAATGCTCAGCACTGCGGTCAACCGAACTACATTGCTTGTTTTGCTAGCGATGATGGTCTTCGCCGAAGTCATTCGGGTCGCAGCGGCCCTGCATGGCGTTGCACCAACAGGTGTGCAGTTGTTCGACTTGGGCATGTACGCTCTGGCAGCCGCCGCGTTGTCGCCGCAATTTGGCAAGCGCTTGCTGTGGGCATCCGCGGCCTTTGCAATCGCAGCTTTGGTGGGAGCCATTTGGCCGCGGTGGCTTTTGGCCCTGACGGGCGCTGCGGTAGGCTTGTCATTTTGGCAAGGTGATCGCTTGTCTGTTCGCCGGACTCAACCATGACCTCATCAACGCCAGACAACGCCACTGAGGGCCGCCTGTTTCGTCGCCGTATTGCTGAATCGGCACCGGTTACGTCTGCATCGATTGCCCTGTTTCGTCTGGGCGAGATTTGCAATCACCACTGCCCGATGTGCAGCAACAGCGGGCGCGAACAAGCTTGGCTGATCCCAACAGCGGAATTGCTGCGCCGGGTCAAATGGTTACACGCACAAGGCGTGAAGAGAGTGGTTGTTACCGGCGGCGAGCCAACCGTGCATCCGGCCTTTCTGGACGTGATTACGGCGCTACATGCCGCTAAAATGACGTGGGACATCAATACCAATGGCAGCCGCCTGCACGAACCCGGATTTTGCGCCACCACCGCGGAATTGGGCCTGTTGCGCGCCATCGTCTCGCTTCATGCCCACGAAGTTGTTGACAGCATGGAGATTTCTGGAATCACCGCCAAGGGCCACAGCGCAATCGTCGCCGGCATCGATGAGCTTTTGCGCTGCGGCGTGGCGGTGATGATCAATGCGGTCGCGACCAAACTGACCATTTCCAAGCTTTCCAGCCTATTGCAATGGGGCATTGCGCGATGGGGCTGTGAGCCGCAGTGGAAATTCGTATTTCCGTCGACCAGCGGCAAGGGCGGAGCATGGCCGGGGATTGCTCTTCAGTATCATGAAATTGCGGACGACTTTCGCCAGTGTATCGCGATCGGCGAAGCGAACGGAGTTGAAGTTTCATTTGAAAACACGCCGCCGTGCACGCTGGGTGATGCGAACCTGCGCAACGTCGCCCGTTCAGGTTTTGGCGAGACGCACTACCTGGAAGACTTGAACGGCGATCGCCTCTACAGCATCGCCCACATCGAGGCATTTTTTAACGTATTTCCGCAGTCATGTCGCAGCTGTGCAGCGTTTGAGCAGTGCCCAGGTGTGGCGGAGGATTACTTGCGGCTACACGGCGCCAAAGAATTCAGCCCGCTGCCACGGCATCTAGGTGCTGCGACTCGGTAAGGAACTGTCCCAGAATAAGTCATTGTGGGACTGGTTCCGTTTGCTTGCTTTGTTGGTCGCTAAGCTCGCGTCCTGAAAGGCCGACTCGCCGCTTCTGTGTTGCCCAGATCGATCGAGTTATTTGAGGACAGTTCCTGAGTGCTGCCGACGCCATACCAGCGCGGCCAGAGCCACCGCCAAAATCGTCAGTGCCTGCTCTGGAGCTCCGCGCGGACCTTGACTCGAATTCGTTTGGCTCGGGCGAGCACTGCAACTGCCGCTGGTGCGCTCGACTTTGACCTCGCACTGCGCGATGTCACTCGCCGCGCGATAGATTTGGCACACGCACTGGGCGTCATCTATGCCAAGCGTCGGCAGCAAATTGGTCCCGTTATCACTGAAATTAGCCGCTAATACCGACAAAGTCTGTTGGGAGAAACCGACGCCCAAGAAATGGCCTACTTCCTGCAATAACGCGCCGGCGAGGGGATATTGGTTCGGCAAACACTTGTCGAGACACCAACTTTTGCCGTTATCAAAGAAAAGAACATCGGCGTCGATGATTTCGCCCTGCTTGGTGACAGTCAAAATGGGGGCGGTGATAACGCCGGTGCTCATTGGCCACTGTGCAGCATCGCGAATCACCGCAATTTGGGAGGTCCCCGGAGCCGCCGCTGGGCAGTAGACGCCGTTGCAAGAGCTAGCGAGCATTGGCTCTGCGGCGCGACCCATGTATTTCGGCACGATACCTAGCGGATTAGCGTCACATTCCACTGCCTTACAGGACTCTGTGGCGGCATCAGGCCTCATGCACAACTTGCAGCTGACATTGGCCCACGCCGCGAACGCTTGGACGGAGGCCTTCTCAAGAGCGTCATCGGTGATGATGCCCTTGCCCGAGCCGAGGTAGAGTGACCACGGAATTTCGGCTTTAAGCCAGCGCTGGCAAATACCGCTGGCCGTCTTCTTGCAGGCGCAGACTTGTGCCAGTGCTGGGGCCGCAACAAAGGCACTGCATATCACGAACAGCGCAACACTCGCGGGTCCAAGCAACCGAAACTTGACGATTTTAGCTTCGCGGGCCATTGCGTCAATAGGCTCCGATCGATGATCGACCAGGTGACTCGCACCCAAGCGCAAGCCAGTTCTCACCTTAGCGACAACGCCGCCGGTCGGCAAGTGAAAGCAAGGTCGGTGCGCACCGACAGTTGACGTTGAGTCACCAGCGAAACAAGATTGCCTGCTGTTCGGCCACGACCCGGCCGATCCCGCAGCAGAATCATGCCAATTTGGCAAATCACCCCGAGGTTGAGGCATCATGCGGTTAACCAGAATTGCAGTAGGCCCAACGGCGGCCGTCTTCATGTTGACAGTGTTTTCCGGTTGCAGCGAGGAAAAATCAGCAAATTGATCAAATACAGTTGCTTTGCCCGATTCCACTTCTGGGCTGGATTCGGCGAGCATGGACGCTGCGGCCACAGCGGGAGAAACACTGCAAGCCGATGTTTCTTTATCAGAAGTAGACAGCAAGGCCAGCGTCGAAATTTCCGGTGGCGACAGTGCCGCGCCTTCCGACTCTGTTGCCGAAACCGTCATTGAAGTTGCCGGATCCGACGCCTCGGGTGCCGAAGTGGACGTGCCATCAACCAGCGCGGATGCCGCTGTTGTCGACAGTGCGGACGCCCAAACGGCGGTCTTCACCATCGGCTGACCCTTTTGGACCCGCAGCCGACTGCCGTTGTGGTGTCCGCGGGATTCTATACACAGTCTCCCAATTTCGAGATCAACTTTGGATCGGAGCCGCGAGTCGGCTGCACAGCAGACGCGAGCTTGGCGACCTACCCAGCAAGCACGAGATCGCCGATTCGGCACATGGTGCCGGACTTGGGCGATCGAGTTTAGCTACGTTGGCGCCGACGGCTGAGTGCTAAGCTCGCCAAAGCGAGTGCGGCCACTACGCTCAACCACGCTGACGGCGCAGTGCGATTGGCCGTGCACGAGCTATCGCTTTTGGCCGGCGAGCCACCTGCCGACGGTTGCGCAGCAGGTGTTTGGGCGTCATCCCAGCCGCCGGCGGCGTCGATTCCAGGCACATTGCCCGACGTTGCAGCGTCCGCCCCGCCGCCATCCGTTCCGGCGTCGCCGCCAGTGGCAGTGGTCTTTGGCGGCAACTGGCCATTGACCCAGCCCTCTTTGGGGGTACACCACTGGTTGGGCTTTTTCCACGGGCCTAATTTGACGTACAGCGGCTCGGATTTGGGTGGCGTCCACGGTGCCGGCGCCTTGATGGTCAAATCCTTGGGCAAGCTGCTGGAGCCGGGCTTGGCCCCAATGATTGCCTGATCGACGACGGCAATCTGGCCCTGAGCGATGGCGATCGGGTTGCCCGTCTCTTCCTGAATGACCGTGACGAGGGCGGCAGGGGCGTCTTTGAAGCGAGAATCGACCGCATTGTTGCCGGTGAACACCCAAGTACCCAAGCCGTCGATCGAAATGCGATAGCTTTGCAATTGCGAGTCACCGTCAGACCACGCATACCAACCCGTCGGACACACTTGATTGAACTCAACAGTGCGCTCCGGGATCACGTCGGGAAGGGTCGGATTGAAGGCAAACACCGGGTCGCGATCCATCTCGTCGGGCGAGATGCGCATGGCCAAGCGGGTCACCTTGCCACTTTGGCCGAGCAGTTCGCCGACCGTAAACAGCGGGTCAATAATACCTGTTTTCATGTCCTTAGCCAGAGCAACCCCGTCGAAACCGATCTTGAGCAGCTCGGCGTGGGTCAGCGTCAAATTCTGGCCGGCCAAGACGCAATCCGGTGGACCAAACGCCATCGTCCAGTATTGGCCGCATGAGCGCAGGTTGGCGAGCATTTGCACCGGCGTGACCTTTGGAAAATTCTTCTTCAGTTGCAAAGTTGGCTCAAGGGTTTCGGCAATCTCGTCCGAAATGGGCAAACCACTCTGCGGCAAATAGGCGGCCAACTCGTCATAATTTTTGAGTTTTGACAGATTCTGCAAGTTGAATTTTTGCAGCGGCGACATTTCCTTGAGCGCGGCACCGGTCATCACCGACTCGGTAATAAACGCGTGCCCGGCTGCTTCGTCGATCGCCGCGGCAGCCACTTGCTGCATGTTTTTGGGGATTCGACAATCGTATTTTGTGGGACCGCTGCATGGGACATACTGGAAGTTCTCGTTCGCAAACGACATTCGCATCGGGTTGGGCACCACGTCAAAGTAGTTCTTGACGATGGCGCGGCCGACGCCGCCGACGGTGACGATGACGTTCATGTCTTCAGCGGCAGCGATCGAGGTCAAGCGCAACGGCACGCAAGGCTCGGCGTCCTGCATTTCCAGAGTGACCGGACGAATGGCCTCCACGCCCGAACCGTTGGCCAGCTTGATCGCGACAAACAAGTGCCCCATATTCGCGTGCGACTGAATGATCGGCGTCGCTTTGGCTGGGGTGCTGTAGCCTCGGTCGTTGAGCCATTTGCTGAGCGCGGTGGCCTCGTTGCCCTTGATGACGACGTAGTCATAGGGCCCGGTGGTCCCAGAGGCCAACACTTCCACCTCGGCGCCCTTGGTGGCGGTGGCGCTCGCGTCGGCGCTAGCGGTATCGGCACTTCCAGACGGCGGCCTGCCCGAGAAGACATTGGGCTGGTACTGCTCTTTGCAGCCTTCGTAGGGATCGCGGCAGTTTTCGGCTGGGCGCTGCTTGACCGAATAACGCATGCGCATCCGACCGTCCAGTGCGTCGAATACAACCCGCGAACCGACACCGACTACCGGCAGCTTGGGCACTGGCAACACCCAGCCAAAATCCTTGGCCAGGCCCGAGTAGCGGACTTCGACCCACACTATTGATTTTTTGGTCTTTTCGTCGCGGACGAACAGGACGCGCTCGGCATCTTGGACCACGGTTTGATCGGGGATTGGCGACGGCGGTGAAAAGCAGCCACCACAGGCGAACACAGTCTGCGGGCTCGCAAATTGCGCGGCAACGCTCGCTGCGACGGCCACCGTGCCGGCGACCAAACGATGGCGCGCTGAAACTGTCCAAAACTTGAGCATAGTATCCTCCAGGGAAAGGGTCTTCGCCGCAGCGAGGCTACGGCACGCCAACCTACCGTGCAAGGGCCGTGCCAATCGCACTTGACCCAGCAAGCTATTGACATTACGTGTGTTTTCCAATCGCGCTCCGGCTGGAAAGTGTGCGTTTAATCAACATGTTGAAATTATCAACATACAAGGAACTGCCGGTGTTCATGCAGCCAGTGCTGGCCACGGAGAATTCCCAACAATGAACATGGCACTGCGCGACCCGGCCCGCTATCCTAGCGCCGGCCTGCAAGGCGACGCCGGAGACTGCCCGATGAATGAATCCAGATCAGGACGAAAGAAACTGCCGTCGCGACGCGAGGTCTTGATCACGATCGGGGCATTGGCGGTTGCCGCGTGCGGCGATCAAGCCCCCAACGCCGCGCCTGCCGCTACAGGCGGGACTGATGCAGTCGACGGCAACGGCCAGACTGGAGATTCGGCGACGGCAAGCCGAACCGATGCCGGAAAAGCCGACGCTGCTGCTGCCGGTGAGGTTGATGTTGGGGCTAAGCCAGCGGCCGATGCTGCTTCGATCGATGCGGCGGCAGCACAGGGCATTGTTAATCAGGCCTTGCCAACGCCTGCGGTCACCTCGAATGAAAAGCATTATATTACAAGTTGTTGTGGCACTCCGGCTTACGATGCCTTAACCTACAAGCTGCAGATCCTCGACGCCGGCAAGCCGGTGACAGCCTTTACGTTAGCGGAGTTGGAGGCCATCTCCGCACTCGACCGCGAACATACTCTGGTGTGCATCGGCACCAGTCCGTGGGGACAAGCGATCGGCAATGCCGTTTGGACCGGGCTGCCTTTGGCCAAGCTGCTGGAAACACGCGGATTGACCGTACCTAAGCTGCCGTTTATCAAGATTTCGGCGTTTGACGGCTACACGACCGGACTGCCGGCGAGTGATGTCAGCAAGCCCCTGTGGGTCGTGTGGCGGATGAATGGCCAACCGTTGCCGGCGGAACACGGCTTTCCGGTGCGGCTATTGGTGCCGGGCCGCTACGGCATGAAGAATCCCAAGTGGATGACCGCTATTGATTTTGTCGATGCCGCCTATGCGGGGTATTGGGAAACCAAAGGCTGGTCGGATCCGGCGCCGTATAAGCCCAATACTTTCATTAAGTACCCAACCGACGAAAGCATTTTGAAGCTCGGCAAGACGCGGGTCCAAGGCACCGCTTACGCCGGTTCGGATCCCATCACCAAAGTCGACGTGCGCGTCGATGGCGGCGCGTGGCAAGCCGCTGTGTTCGATTACAACAAGGGGGCAGACATCTGGGCGCTATGGCACTTTGATGTCGCGCTTGCGGTTGGCAAACACAAGGTCCAAGCCCGCTGCACGACCACCAGTGGCCTGATGAGCAGCGACAAGCCCGAAGGCTCTGCCCCTGGCGATGGCGCAGGCTACGACGGCAGTATGGAAGTCGAGTTTGAGGTTCAAGCCTAATTTGCCGTTGTTGATGGGTCTTCTCTGGGAATTTTCCAACGGAAACAACACGGCTGGCGGTTAATTCACGGCCATACTCGATCGCCCAGGTCCGGCATCATGTGCCGGATCGGCGTTCTCGTGCTTGCTGGGTGGGTCGCCAAGCTCGCGTCTGCTGTGCAGCCGACTCACGGCTCCGATCCAAGGTTGATCTCGAAATTGGGAGACTGTGTATAGTTGAGCGCGGATCGAGCGCTCGCAACCCGCACAGTAGTGGGCTCCGCAGTTGCTCCACTTTGGGCTCCGCAGTTGCTCCACTTTGGGCTCCGCAGTTGCTCCACTTTGGGCTCCGCGACGTCGTTCCGTCAGCGCACCGACATCGCCAACTCAGCAAGTTCATTGGCATAACCACTGGACAAAATCGGGAAGCGACACCAACTGCGCGGATCCAGATTCTCATCGTCCAGATGAAAGCTTGGGGCATAACGCTCGCGTTTCCATTGATTACGGCACCATAGCGTAAAAAAGCGCCGCACCCAAAACGCCATCCGTTGGGCGTCGTACTGGGGGAAGCGCTCACACGCGGTCTGATGAGCCTCGGTCGGCAGTTGCTTGTCGCGAATAGCCGCTTTCTCCAAACAATCAAGGACGTCGTACGGCATCAAGTCGTCCTCATCCGTCTGCAGCTTGTCGGGCGGCCGCAGTTCAGCAGTTGGTTGTTGCGCGTTGATGTAACTGAGCGCAGCTATTGGTGTCAGCCCTGGTAACGCCGGCTTGTCCGGGCTATGGAGCCAGCGCAAAAATCGCCGCAAAAAGTGCTTGTCGATTCCAGCCAAGGGCGCCAGTCCGCCACACGTGTCGCCATCCATCGTCGCGTAGCCCACGGCGGCTTCCGACCGATTGGAAGTCGTGAGAAGTAGCTTGTTTTCGACATTAGCCAAGAACCAAATCCCAGGCGCACGGACACGGGCCTGAATGTTCTGCAGTGCGATATCGTCGTGCGCCCAGTCCAGCGGCCGAGCCAGCGCTTTTTCGGCGATCTCGCGATAGTGGTTGAGCAACGGCTGGACGGACCACTGGTGGTGGGTCGCGCCCACTGCCTCTGCAATCTTGGCCGCGGCATTGGAGGTCACAGCGCCCGAGTTTTCCGTCGCTTGATAAGCGGTCGTCAGCAGGACTTTCATGTGCTCTGCGATCGTGGTGCAGTTTTGCAATTGGCTAATATAACCCAGCTTTTCGCGCAGACCTTGATCACCCAAGTCCTGACGAGCCAACTCCAACATCGCCGACACTAAGCACGCACAAGCCGCCGAGTCTGCCCCGCCCGACAGCGATAGCGCATAACCGTGTGACCTTGATTTGCGCAGGTAGTCAAACAAGCCCAAGGCGACAGCGCGGGCAAAATCCCAGAGTTTTTGCGTCTCGGCGTCGACGGTCAGGGGCTCGGGGCGCGTCAACGAACAATAGATACCAGTGGCGCTGCGGTCGTACAGCTGGATATCGCACTCGATTTTGACCTGAAGCGCATCATTGTCGTCCTGATCGGGCTCAAAGCTAACCGTGCGCGCACGATCCAACCGCGTTCGATCAACGTCACAGGTTGCCGCCAGAACATAGCCGTCGGTAAAGGGAAAACGCGGTCCCTCAGCGACTAGCGCGCCACCCGAGGCGATGATCGCACCGCCGTCGTAGATTGCCCTGCCCGCTTCGTTGCCGCACAAATTCGCATACACATACGTCACGCCGAACGCTCGGGAGCCCTCGATGACAAATTGCTTGCGAATCTGCTGTTTTCCAAAGGCAAAGTGACTAGCCGAGGGATTCAAGATGACATCGATGCCATGGCGCGACAGTTGGGCCCCTGGGCGGTTTGCCACCCAAGCGTCCTCACACACCTCAAAACCAAAACGCAGACCGTTGAGCGTGTAGTGCAGGTCGCCGATCGGCACAGACTGACCGCCCAGTTCGACAACCGACCGCTGGCCAACCGGCCACGCCTTGAACCAGCGCGGCTCGTAGTGAATGCCATCCCCAGCCAAAAACCGTTTGGCGGTCAGACCTTGCAACTTGCCATCGCACGCGACCGCGGCGCAATTGTACAACCCGTTGCGGCACAGAACCGGCAGGCCAAAGGTGACGCAGATGCCGGTCGTCGCTGGTAAAAGTATTTCGCACAGCAGCTTGGCCGCAGTTTCATGGACCGCTTGAGCATGAAAAGCATCCTCGCAACCATAGCCGGTAATACATTGCTCTGGCAGGCACAAGATCTTGACTCCATTGGCCTTAGCTAAGGCGATCGCCTGCAAGATGCACTTTGCATTGCCATCCCAGTCCAGTGGAGTGGTGTTGAGGACGGCGGCAGCGACTCGCAAGTGTTTCATGGCAGTAGTCCATTGGTGTTGGTAAGTTGGGTGTGCTCAAAGACTCTACACGCGACGAATCGGCCGCAGCGGGTGGTCCGGCGGCAGGTCGTCCACCACCCGTTCTGGCTTGCGCCCCGCACCCGACCAAATGACTTTGCCGGCGGCGTGGGCCTCAGCCGTCAGCGCCGCGTCACAATGCCGCAACGTCAAGGTTGGACTGCCTTCGGCATGGGCAGCCATTGCGGCGCGGGTCATGGCGATGCGCATGCGCGCCGGCGGCAAATCGAATTTCTTGCCGAGATCGGCAAAATCGACATCAGCGGCAAGCGGAGCGCGCTCTGGCACCCACCGGCGCAGGCAGTGCGCACGCTGCTCCGGGTTCAATTCATCAAATGAAACACGAATATGCAGACGGCGCAGCAAGGCCGGATCGAGACTGCCGACAACGCCAGTCGCAAACAGCACCGCGCCATCGTAGTTTTCAAGATCGCGCAACAACTCGGCCAATTGTTGTTGGTTTTGGAGGTCTTGCAGGCCGTGACTGTCGGCGGGTCGGCGCGCAAAGCCAGCCTCCGCGTCGTCGCACAGAACAATAGCCCCAGCGGCAGCGGCTTCGGCCAGAAAGCGTTGGCGGGCCAAATCGTTGTCCATGGTCATCAAACGCGCTGGCAACGGCACGAGTTGAGCGCTGGCCGATGCCGCCAAGGCGTGAGCGGTCCAAGTTTTGCCGCAGCCAATCGGCCCCTCAAGCAAGATGAACAACGCATTATTGTTGTCCAATTGCACATCGGTACCCCACTGCGCCCGCAGCGCCGGACGTCCGCGCAGGGCCAGCGCGACCGCTTTCAGTTGCTCGTGGGTAGCGTCGCTGGCAACAATGGCGTCCAATGTGAGCGTTCGCTGCCGACGCTGAGGCACCAGCGGCGCCTGCTGCGCCTGTGCACCTTGCCGCAACTGCGCCATGGTCATCACCGGCTGACTGGGTTGCAGTGCCACGGCCAATCGCCATCCGACAGCCACAGCGCGCTGGATTTGCCCGCCGTTCAGGGACCAACCTGCGGCCAACGCCGGCACATCGATATCGGTCGACAGTGGCAATTCAACCGGGAGATGGAGTTCCCAAAGCAATTCACGATTGTGGACGTCAGGATGCGGCAACTCCGCGATCATGTCGGCCTTTCGCAGCCACAGCGGCAACCCGCAGCCGGATGGGGTGAACTCAATGATCACTGGAAATTGCCGCCGATGAACAAACTCGCGCAACGCACTGAATAAATGCCCATCGGCGGTGTCGGCAAGTCCAGGAATATCGACTAAGGCAATTGCCTCCGCTTGCAGCAATTGATGACCCGCGTGGGCCAGAAAACCGCTGGCATTTTGCACTCGCTGCAGTTGGTCCATGCGCAATCGAGCGATCGGCCGCTGACATTGACTCGCCAGGGCCACAGCCAGCGCAGTCTTGCCCACGCCACCAGCGCCGCTTACCACGATCAGCGGCGGCGCCAGGGGGCTGAGCGGCAGGCCAACTTGGCGTTCGACAAGGACCATTTGGGCACCGGGCCACGCCACCACCAAGCGTCGAAGCTGATCTTTGACGTCGGCGGCGGCGACCACGGAATCCAAGGGCAAAGCGCCGGTCAATAGCTCAAATGCCGGCGCAAGTTGTCCAGCTAAATCAAACACTTGGGCGTCAGTTTGTGGCGAATCGGCGGTCATGGTTGGCGTTGCCTGTATCAGTTGAACCTGCACAGACTAGCGCAGGCCCGCTGGGGCGAAAACTACAACGCGTCGATGCCGGTGGCCCGTGGGGATGACAGCGCGTGGCAAGCGCGGGTATGGTGGCATGAGCGCGGCTCTTGTCTACCGCGATCCCCCGCTGTGGGCGCATCTGTGCGTCGCGTCGTCGCCTTTGTCCTAGACAGTTCGCAGGACTGTCTCATTGGCGTATACGAGTACGCCTCAGTCGAAATGCTCCTTGCTCCTTGTCGAGCGACAGGGTACTGGCATCCCAAATCGGGGGCCGCGGAGAATTTCGATGGGCAATCCTGGTCTAACCTGCTCCGCGGGAGTCAGACGCAAAAGTGACTGATAATACTTTAACTTTTTTGGCCAGCTTGGAAGCTGAGCCGCGACTAGGCTGGGCCCAAGCGGCGCCTGTCGTTCAAAAAATTGATTCGCCGACCTTGGACCTTGGCGCGCAGTCGCTGTGGGTCGTTCGCGACGATGCCACGACACCGCTGCTCGGAGGCAGCAAGGTCCGTAAACTTGATTATTTATTGGCCGATCCCCAGTTTTGCAACGTCGAGCGACTTGCGACGATGGGAGCCATCGGTTCTGGACACCTGGTCGCCTGCACTGCGGCGGCACAGTTGCTAGGCAAGTCTTTGGAAGCACATGTATTTTGGGAGCCATTGACTGCAGGCGCTGTGGACAGCTTGGGCTACGTGGTTTCCTATTCGACGGCGCAAACTTTCTATCGAGGCCGCGTCGCCCTAGCCTTGACTGCCCCTTCGCTCCTCCTGCGCAGCACCCGCGGCGCCAGTCAGGTGATCCCCGCCGGCGGCACTCACCCTGTCGGCATGCTGGGAATGGTGCGCGGTGGCTTGCAAGTCGGCGTGCGCATCGCCAACGGTGAAATACCCGTTCCATCAGCCGTTTACGTCGCTTTTGGCTCAGGGGGGACGGCGGTCGGACTGGCAGCAGGTTTGGGTCTCGCTGGGGTCAAAACCACGGTCTTCGGGGTGCTGGCTGTCGAGCCAATTCTGGCCAGCTCTCACAGATTGCGTAGCCTGCAGAACCAGTTGCGACGGGAGTTGTGCGCCCGCCTCGGTTCGCCGTCACTGCCTGCAGCGTGTGCCATCGTCCTCGATCGTGCACAAGTGGGCCGTGGCTATGGTTGGCCGACGCCCGCTGCGCTGACCGCTGTCGAATCGGCGCAAGACGCTGGGTTTCCAGCAGAACCGGTTTACACCGGAAAGGCCTTGGCGGCCCTACTGGACCATGCGCGCCGCCATGTGCATGAACCCAATACTGTTCTGTTTTGGAATACCGTGCGTCGACCGCAAGCGCTGCCGTCTAGGGCCAACTGGGATGCCAGCCTGCCCTCGTGGTTGCGAAATCGACTGGGGTTGGGCGGCAAGACACAGCCTCGGCGGAAATTTGTTGTCGGCATGGGGCTAGCTGCCGTCGCACTCACCGCCATTGGCCGCCAGCATCTGGCTGTTGAGTTGTCGAACTGGCACGGGCAGTCACTTGATAAACAGCAAGCTGGGACGCTGCACGCCGCCTGTGAGGCACTATTGCCACCGCTGCCACCTGTGGGACCGGCGGCGTGGCCTTGGTTGCCAGTAGTTGAGGCTATCGACAACTATGTCAGCAAGATGCCCGCGTATCTGCGCAAGGACGTCGCGTTGCTACTCGCATGTGTAGCGGACACACCGATGATCAGTGGCCATTTCGCGCCTTTTAGCGGCCTAGCCCGTGAATCGAGGTTGATATTTGTCCAGTGGTTGGGTCGCCAGCCGCAGCTCTTGCGCGACGCCCACGTTGGCTTGGTTAGCCTGGTCATGCTGGGCGCGTATCAACTGCCCCAGACCTGGGCGGCATTGGCCTACAGTGGGCCTTTGGTGGCCAGTCAGCCGAGGCCGCCGCGCCCATCTTGGGATCGATTGCACGCGCCGCCGGGCAGTCTGCCGGCAGGGCTGGCGATCGGGTAAGAGCATGAAGGTGGCCATTTGATTCATGATCTTCGGCAGTTTCCGCGCAATTCGCGCCTCAAAGCCGATGTCTGCGTCGTCGGCAGCGGTGCGGGCGGCTTGACGACTGCGATGGTGGCGGCCGAGGCGGGCCTGCGCGTGGTCGTCTTGGAAGCCGGCGGCTGGTTCACACCCGAGGATATGACCCAACGGGAAGAACAAATGCTGCCGCTGCTGTATTGGGACGCGGCGGGGCGCACGACCGCCGACCGGCGTATTCGCCTGCATCAAGGCAAAGGGGTGGGCGGCTCGACGCTGCACAACCTCAATCTGTGCAAACGCATCGATCGCGACGTCTTGAGCCAATGGCGTGGTCTTGGACACTTGCCGCCAACCCAATGGGACGCTCTGTTTGCCGAGGCCGAGACGATGTTGGGTCTCACAGTCGTGCCCCGATCGGACTGGAACCGCCACAATCGGCTCCTTCAATCGGCGTGCGAAAAACTGGGCTGGCGGTGGTCAGGGCTAGCCCATAACCGCGAAGGCTGCGTCGGCAGTGGGTTTTGCGAGCTAGGCTGCGCGTTTGACGCCAAAAACAATGCCGCCAAAGTTCTCTTGCCGCGGGCCATCGACCGCGGCGCGATTGTGATTCACCACGCTGCGGCCATGCGCATTGAAATGGATGCAAATCGTGCAGTTGCGGTGCAGGCCTGCGTTACCGATGAGGCTGGCGACAAGGGCGAGCGTTGGCTTACCGTTCAAGCTGATCAAATCGCCGTCGCTGCATCGGCAACCGGAACTCCGGCGCTTCTGCTGCGCTCTCAGGTACCTGACCCCTACTCGGTCACTGGAAAATCGCTGCACATTCACCCGGCGGTAGTCGCGGCAGGTGTATTCGATGACCCTGTAAATGCGTGGCTTGGAATCCCTCAAACCGTTGAATGTACTGAGTTTCTTCGCCCATCAGACCACTCTAGCTCGCCATCGCGGATTTGGATCGTGCCCGCTTTTGGCCACCCGATGGGCACGGCGACGCTGATGCCGTCTTTTGCGGCACAGCATCGCGAATTTATGCTTAATTATCCACGGTTAGCGGTGTTTTGCGCCATGCTGCACGACGAAACACCCGGAACCGTGACACCTGCGGGCGACACAGGCGTGAGCGTCGACTATCGCCTCACGGAACCAGACAAGCAGCAATTGCGGGCCGGGCTGCAGCGTCTTGGCGAAGCGTTGTTTGCGGCTGGAGCGCGTCAAGTGTGGATTCCGACACCAGAACCGCTGGTGCTCACGTCGCCAGGCCAACTCAAAAATCTGGCGACGGTCGACGTGGAACTCCTTGGTCCCACGGCAGTGCACCCGATGGCTTCGTGTCCGATGAACGACGATCCGCGGCTCGGACCGGTGGACTCGACGGGAAAGCACCATCATGTCGAAGGATTGTGGATTGCCGATGGCTCACTGTACCCAACGTCGATCGGTGGGCCGCCGCAACTTGGCATCTACGCGCTGGGTCTGCATGTCGGCCGGCATTTGGTCGCCGCGGCGCGATAGCATCCGAATCACCTAGGAACAAAATTTCATCCAAATTTATAGAATCGTCGCCGATTTGATGTAGTCGAGATTGGGGAATTCAGCCTTGAGGTAGCGATTGCCTTCCGACTGCACCCGCATCTGGTTTGGGCCGTTGCCGCCGGGCTGACCTTCGCCATACTCGGTGTTGAGCTTGTCGACGATGTCCATGCCTTCGGTCACTTTGCCAAATGGCGTAAAGCCCATGCCGTCCAAGTTGCTGTTATCTTTGTAATTAATGAAGAACTGCACCGAACGCGAGTTGGGCATGCCCTTCTTGGCGAAGGTCAGCGTATAGCGAGCGTTGGTTTGGCCAACGGACGGATCGTCAT
>SHZD01000037.1 GCA_009692465.1 Myxococcales bacterium | reverse complement strand
GGTTAGGGCCCGTGCAAGAATTACTCGATCGATTCGCGATAGGAACGGAGCGTCGAGTCGGCTTGCAAAGCCACGAGTTAGCGACCCACCAAACAAGCAATGGGCCCAAGTGCAAAATCGGTTTGATTTTGCACGGGCCCTTAGGCGTGTCAACGCTGGGGACTGGAGCACCGCCACACAAGGCTTGCGGTCAAGCAAGCCGACATCACCAAGCCAGTTGCGCCCAAAGCGGGGAATCGCGCTCAAGGAGTTGCACCGCTTGCATAAGTCCGCACCCGCAGGCGCCATCCCGCCGTCTGACGTTTGCGACCCGCCACATCGAGCGCGGTCACCCGCAGCAACAAGCCCTGACCAGTGGCATTGTTGATGACGATTTCCTTAACTTGGGCGTCCGTCACCGCCACCGAACGCAAATCGGCTTTGCTGCCGACGTCGCGAATCAGCAGGTTGAGCCCGCCCTTGACCGCCGCAACTTCGATGCGCGCACTGCGACTGCCCGGATCTCCACCGCCAATGTGCAGCCAGTCGGTTTGGGCACCATCGCCGGTGTCGCCCGTATGCCAAGCCCCCAAAACCAGATGCTGAGCGCTGTCCTGCGCATCATTGGGCTCGATTTCCGCTTGATCGGCCAAGTCTTGCACGACAAAGGTCAAGGTGTAGGGCAGGTCATCGGTCACCACGTCGCCCATTTTGGCCGGTTGGCGCGCGACGACGACATGGTCGGGCAACTGCTGGGCCGTGCCGACAAACGCCAATTCACTGCGCAATTGACCAGCTTTGGCGGTATGCGTCACGATCAGGTGACCGCTGCCATCATACAACTCCAGCCGGGCACCTGCCGCGGTCGGCGGCCCGACCACCTGCAATTGGGCCCGCAGCAGACGGCCTTCGCACGAAGCAGGCACGGCAAACACATCGCGGTCAGCCGGTCCGTCCAGAACTGCGGTCAGGGTGCTGCCGACCTTGGTCTCATTGCCTGGCGCGGCGTCGTTGGGTTCGCGCTCGACCGTGTCCGGCAGTGCGTTTTTGGTCACGGCCAGCGTGTATTGGTCGGACAGACTCTCGCTGGGCGTCTGGCCGGCTTGATTGGCCTCTTCCACGCAGGCGAGGGTGGGTCGCTGCAGCGGATCCCAGAAGCGCACGAGCTCGCCTTGGCCGCGACCGCGGTGGTTGACCGCGATCGGCTTGCTGCTGCCATCGGGGTACACCACCACTTGCAAATCGACGTTGGGCACGCCGACAACGCTGATTTCGACGTCTTGACCGGCGGTGCCGGTCGGCAACACAAAACAATCGCGGTCTCCGAGGCGATCGGACTTGCGTTTGCCGATCACCCCGCGCACTTGGTCGTTGGGGCCCAGCCGGTTGGCGTGGGCCAAGTCGTCGTTGGGTTCTTGCTCGACTTCGGCCGGGCTAGAGGACGTCCACCACCACAGCCCCGCCACCGCCAGCAACAGGGCGACGATCCCGCCAACAAATAAGCGCAGGCGCGAACGCTCGACCGCTCGGGTCGTCTGCAGCAACTCATCGGGGTCAAAAATATCGCTCAGTTTGGCAATGTTGGACAGATTCGTTTGGCGAATCGCCTTATTGCGCGGCGCCCGCTCGCCGCGGGTGGTCTTGGCAGCGGGGCTGGTCGCGCTGGGCACCGCGGTGTCGAGGTCTAAAGTGCCGGCCGCCAGCACCATCCCGCTTTCGCGAAAGCCCGAGCGCAGCGTTTGGGCCAGCGCCAGGGCCATTTCATCCATCGAGGCAAAGCGCATCGACGGATCTTTTTGCAACGCCTTGAGCACAATGCGTTCCATCGCTGGCGGCACCGGATTGTTGGGCGCCACCGTCGCCATCTTGACCGGCGCGTCCATCAGGTGCGCCTTGAGGATATCAAAGGTATTCTTGTGTGCAAACACAGGCTTTCCCGTCAACATCTTGTACATCAAGGCGCCGACGGCGTAGATGTCCGAACGGCCGTCCACCGCAGCGGCGCGAATTTGCTCGGGACTCATGTAGAACGGCGTGCCGAAAATATCGCGCTGACTGTGGACTTGGTCTTCGTCGTTGATGCCTTGGACCTTAGCCAAACCAAAATCGAGGATCTTAACAAAGTCGGGATGGGCCTGATTGCGCACCAAGATCACGTTCTCAGGCTTGAGATCACGGTGCACAATCCCATTTTTGTGGGCCTCAGCCAGCGAATCGCACATTTGCAGCACGATGCGGGCCACCCGCTCGGCGGGCAACGGGCCAGCATTTTCCAGCATAGCGTCCAACGGCTCGCCCTCGAGCAACTCCATGACAAGAAAAAACAACTCCCCCCAGCGCCCGAAGTCGTAGACCATGACGGTGTGTGGACTCGATAGCCGTGAAATGGCGCGGGCCTCGCGCTGAAAGCGGGCAATTAGCGCCTTTTTCTGCACCAAGTTTTCGTGCAGCAGCTTGATCGCCATGCGCTTGCGCAGGTGGACTTGCTCGCACTCGAACACGGCGCCCATCCCGCCGTGACCGATGAGCTTGCCGATGAGGTAGCGACCGTCGATGGTTTTTCCGCTATAATTATTGCGAATTTCTGGGTCATCGTCACTGAGCGCCGTAATCTGGGTAGTGTTCAGGCTGGGATCGGGCTGCACCGGAATCGCCATGCTACGACCCGACGGCGAACTGCGCGGCGGTACGAACAAATCCGGCGGCAAGGCTTGTTTGCGCGTGGTCTTGGCTGGCAGGGGCGGCGGCTGGGTTTTGCCTTGAAGGGCCGCGAGTTTGGCCGATACCTGCGGCATCGCGGTCATCGGCGGGGTGGCGCCGTCCTCCAAATGAGCCCGGCCAACTGCCGGTTCGAGCCGGCCACCTACCTGTTCGAGCCGGCCACCTACCTGTTCGAGCCGGCCAAATAGGGGCGGCGTCTCGTCGGGATCGATTGGAATGGGACCCACCACCGTCGCCGTTTCGTCGGTCGAAACGCGACCCGTGTGGCCGGTAGCGTTAGTCGCAAGCGCTGACGTCGCGCCAACTCCGGCCGCACCAAGTGCTGCGATCGGGCCAGAGCCGGGCACCGAGCTAGAACTGAGGGCCGCGACTGAGCCAGAAGTAGCGACGGAGAGCGAACCAGAATTGGGGCTTGAGACCGAGCCAGAATTGGCCACAGAAACTGGCGCAGAAACGGGCGCAGAAACGGGCGCAGAAACGGGCGCAGAAACGGGCGCAGTAGCCGGGGCCAGTGCGACGACGGCGCCAACGACAGGCTGTGCAACGGCGGGTGGGGCCACTAAATTAGCCTTATCGGCCTGCAGCGGCGTGCCATCTTGCCGGCAAAATTTCTCGCTGCCTTCGTAGGTCGTGCCGCAAATGGCGCAGCGCTTCATGCCGTCCGGACCCTAGCAAAGGGCCCAGAGTGTATGCTGCCTAAGCGCGGGCGTCTACGCGGATGCCCCACGTCGCCGCTGGGCGACCGGGAGGGGTTGAGGCACAAGGCTGACGGCACGAGATGGGGCATGGTTCACTTGCCGCAGGCGGTCGCCGGCGAAAATAGCTTGCGTATTCTAAAGTTCTCGCTGTCGGCGACGTACCAAAGACCCGCACTAGCGGCGATGATGCCGCGCGGACCCTTGAACTTAGCCGCGGCAAAACCGCCGTCGGCAAAGCCCGGCACCCCGCTGCCGGCCAGTGTTTTGACTTCACTAATCGCCACATTGCGCGCGCTGCCGTTGCCGGAGTCAGCGACGAACACCGAGCCAGCAAACCAGGACAAACCAGCAGGATCACTAAATAAACTATTAGCCAGCGCCGCATCGGCGTAGCCAATACCACCGCCCGCAACAGTGGTGACTTTGCCACCGATCAGCTTGCGAATGCGGTGGTTGCCGGTGTCGGCGATGAAAATAGCCCCATCGCTGCCCACGGCGATGCCCGTTGGGGCGTTGAAGGTGGCCTGCAGCGCGTCGCCATCGCTGACGCCACCGCCGTCCTTGCCGGCGACCAGCGTCACCGTGCCATTGAGCGTGACTTTGCGCACCCGGTGATTGGCGGCTTCGACCACATACAAGGTGCTGTCCGTAGCCGACCACGCAATGCCCGCTGGTTCGTCGAATTTGGCCGCAGTGCCTTGACCGTCGGCAAAATCGCCGGGCGCCTTGAGATCGCCCAAACCAGGCTCAGCAGCATCGCCGGCCAGTGTGGTCACGGTGCCCGCCGAATCGACCTTGCGAATGCGTTGGTTGAAGCGATCAGCGACGTACAAATTGCCATCGTTGGCCAGAGCAATACCGCTGGGCCGCCAGAAGCGCGCCAGTGTGGGTCCGCCGTCGACCCAGCCGTCTAGGCCTTGGCCGGCTAGAGTCGTCACCTGGCCGCCCGCTGTGACTTTGCGAATGCGCGCTGAGCCGCTGGCGGCGTCGCACACATACAGGGTGCCGCTGGCATCGACCGCCAAGGCGACAGGTTCAGCAAACTTGGCGCTGCTGCCGGTGCCATTGGCAAAACCGGCGTCGGCGCTGCCGGCCAAGGTGGTTACCGCATCGGCGGCAATCTCGCCCTTGCAGGTGCCGGCTTTGCAAGCGTCGTTTTCAGTGCAGCCATTCTGATCGTCGCACGGGGTGCCATCGGCCGCCGGTGGGGTGGCGCAACCGCCGGCCTTGGTGTCGCAGGCGTCGGCCGTGCACACTAGGCCGTCGTCACAGATTTTGGCGCTGCCGCTGCAGCTACCTTTGGCGCACACATCGGTGATGGTGCACAAGTTGCCGTCGTCGCACGAACCGCTGGCGAGCACCGCAAACGCGCATTTGCCGCTGCTGCCATCGCAACTGTCGCTGGTGCACGCGTTGGTGTCGTCGCAGACCACCGGTTTGCTGCTGCACTTGCCGGCGGCACAGGTGTCGCCGCTGCTGCAGGCATCGCCGTCGTCGCAGCTGGTGCCGTCCTTGCTCAGGGCAAAGCCGCAACCACTGCTGGCGTCACACGTTTCGATTTGGCAGGCAGTGGCGGCATCGGGGCAGTCGACGGCCTGGCTGGCGCACTTGCCGCCAGTGCAGGTTTCCTTGGTGGTGCAAGCGTCGCTGTCGGGGCACAGGCTGCCGTCCGTGGCGACCGCGACTTGGCAGGCCTTGTCGGCACAAGTGTCCGTGGTGCACGGATTGCCGTCGTCGCAGCCGGTCTTGCCGCTATCGATGCAGGCGCCCGCGGCGCATTGGCCCTGCTTACAGTCTGTTAACTGACAAGTCTTGCTGTTGTCTGCGGTTTTGCAGCCGGTCTTGGCGTCGCAGCTGTCGTCAGTGCACGAATTGTCGTCGCTACATACGGTCGGCGTGCCGACACAAGTGCCACCGCTGGCGCAGGTATCGCTGGTGGTACAAGCGCTGCCATCGTCGCATTTTGCGCCCGCCGCTGCCTTGTGGGTGCAACCGGTCGCCGCGCAAGCGTCGGTCGTACAGGGATTGGCGTCGTCGCAAGCGCTGGGGCCAGCGCAGGCCCCGGCTTTGCAAGCGTCAGCACTGGTGCAAGGGTTGCCATCGCTGCACGTGGCGCCATCGGCCAAATTGACCAGAGCACAACTGCCGGTCTTGCTGGCGCAGGTGTTGACCGCGCACGCAGTATCGGCGCCGTGATCGCAGGCGATGACGGTCATACTGTCCAAGCTGCACACTTTGGCCGCACACACCACCTTGCCGGTGCAAACATTGCCGTCGTCTTCGCTGGTGCAGTCGCCGTCGGTGGTGCAGGTCTTGCATGCGCTGGCGTGTTCGCTGCACTGGCCGGCCTTGCAGCTGTCGCTGCCGTTGCAGCCCAAGCTGTCGTCGCAGACGCTGGCGTCGGCTTTGTTGGTATGGGCGCAGCCGGTCTTGGCGCCGCAACTATCGACCGTGCAAGGATTATTGTCGTCGCACACGCTGGGCGCACTGGCACCGACGCACTGGCCGGTGGCGCACCCATCGCCGCTGCTGCATTTGTCGCCATCGTCGCATTTGCCGCCGTTGATCGCCGCCGCCACACATGCGCCGCTCGCGTCACAACTATCCGCAGTGCAAGCATTTTTGTCATCGCAAGCTACTTTTCCAGCGCAGGAACCTTTACTGCAAGCGTCGCCGCCGGTGCAAGCCTTGCCATCGCTGCAGCCAAAGCCATCGGGCCGCAGTTTTTGGCCGCAATCGCCGGTAGCGGCGGCGCACAGCGCTTGCACACACGGATTGGCGCTGGCACACGGCACGCCGGAACCGCCGACGCAAACGCCCTGAGTGCACAAGTCGCCGCTGGTGCATAAGTTGCCGTCTTCACATGCCGTTGCCGCGATCGGCAAGTTGGTGCACCCGCCACCCTTGTCGCACACGTCACCGGTACACGGATTGGCGTCGTCGCAGGTCACGGTCAGGCCGCTGCACAACCCCAGCGCACAGGTGTCGGCGCCGGTGCACGGATTGCTGTCGGTGCACGGTGCGCCGTTGACGGCGGTTGCGGTGCAGGCGCCAGCTAAGCATACGTCAGCGGTACACGGATTCTTGTCGTCGCAGATCTTGATGATTCCGTTGCATTTTCCCTGCTTACACGTGTCCTTGTCGCTGCAGTCGTTGCCGTCGTTGCAGGCTTTGCCGTCGATCCAAACATAGACGCAACCGCTAGTCGCGACGCAACTATCGTCGGTGCAAGAGTTATTGTCGTTACAATCGCTGCTGGGACCCGCAGTACAGGTGCCGGCTTGGCACGAATCGGGTCCAGTACACAGCGAACCGTCGGCGTTGCAAGCTGTGCCGTTCACAACTTGATTTTGGCATCCCGCTGCAGGGTCACAGCTGTCGGCGGTACACGCTTTGCCATCGTCGCACAGAGCAATGCCGGTGCTGGATTGGTCCGTTGCGCCGTCGCAATCGTCGTCTTTGCCGTTGCACACTTCGCCGGTCGGGGTGGCGCCGTCGCACAAGCTCAGCCCGGATTCACCACAGCCGCGCGCGCCCTTACAGGTCCCGATGCCGCAAGACGTTTGGCTTTTTTCGGCGATCGCCCGCGGGCTGCACTCGCATTGCCCCTGTTCGCCGCCAGCCAAGCGCACACACTGCAAGACATTGCCGCTGTCGGTACTGGCCACGGGCCGGCAGCCAAAACCGGCACCGCCGCAGTCGCTATCGCCTTGACAAGCGACGCCGCAGAAATTGCCGACAACCCCGTAGCTGATGCACGCGGCGCTGGGGTGACCGCGTTGTTGGCAGTCCTTGGCGCTGGCGCAGGGATCGCACAGGCGGGCCAACTTGGGCACGCACCACGGCCCAGGCGCCGTCCCTTCGGTGACCGATCGACACACTGAGCCGTCGCCACACACCCCGACAGGGCACGGCGTCGCACAGGCGGCGGTACCGGCAGCGGAGGTTAAACACAGTCCCGAAAATCCGCAGTCGCTGTCGGCGGTACACGGGCAGCCGTGGCCATTGGGGCACTGCCACGCCGCCGCGGACGCCGTGGATGCGGCGGGCAGTTCGGATTGTTGGGTCGCTTCGGCCGTCTTGACGTCGGCCACGCTGGCGTCCGCGCTGACTTGGTCGCCAATACTGCACGCCGACACCGCAACGGTCAGCGCGGCCCCACACAGCAAAAAGAGGCCAAGTCGGCGAAACACAGGTGCAACTATGAACTGTTGGCGCATCAGGCTCCGAGATGTCGATGGTGACGGCGCAGGGGGTCGATCATGGCAGCGCAGGCGAAACGCGGGTAGCGACTTGGCGACGGCCAAGCAAGACCCGCATCTTAGAAGCCTAAGCCGCTATGCACAAGACTTCCACCAGCGGCAACGCCGCACAAAACCGCCGTGTTGCGGGCACATCGCTTTGGTAGTTTTGCGCTAGCGGCGGGGACGGTGGCACTCTGTTGGCAAGTCGTGCCCTGGGGTTGGAGGGCGGCCGCACGGACCGGATTGGTTTGCAGGAGTTGCCATGAATTCAGACTCTTCCACCGTCAAAACCCTAGAAATCGTGCGCGAGTGGCTGGCGCGTGAGCCGGCAGCGGCCGTCGACCATGCTGAAGTCATAGAGCGCATCGATTTAGAACTGGATGAATTATTGGACGCAAGTCGCCGCTTTGCTCACGCCATTGCTGGGCGCGCTGATTGCTGGCAAGACGCTAAAGTTATTGATATTCAACAACAACTCGCGGACAGACGCCGCGAATTGATGGCGCGCTGGATCGACGCCGTAGTTTCGCTGCGCTTGGGCGGTGTGCGCCTCAAGCCAGAAATTCGCCCGACTTTTCGGCGCGGCGAGTCGAGGCCGGCTGCAGTGGACGGCGAACTGCGCGATCGGATTACCGGCGAGTACGGCGCGGTCGCCCGGTCGCCCAGTGGGCCGTTTGTCGCCGTCGATGAGTTCAAGCGCCATCGGCTGCAGGCCCAACTTAGCGGCCAGTATGCAGCCGTCGTGGCACCGCCGCCGGTGTTTTCGTTGCCGCTGGCCCAGAGCGTGCGCGCTGAACTGGGCGAAATCCCGGCTGCTCTCGACACGGACGAGGCCGTGCGCACCGAACTCAAACTGCTGGTGCGGTGTACCCGGCCGGAGCGGCAAGAGACGTGGCGCTCGCTGCCTGCCGACGTTCAAGTGCCTGTTATCGCGCATCTAGCCGCACGGGCGCGCTGTCTGCAAGAGCCGCCGGCGCTGCCGATCCTCACGCTACTGGACGTTGATCGACAAATCGAGAATCTTTTCAATGCGTTGTCGCGCTACACCAAAGAGGAGGCCCCCGGTTTCGTGTACGGTCTGGCGCGCTCACATGGTTCGCGGTCGGACAGTTGGCTCAAGGACGCTCAGGACCACCTGACCCTCCTGAACGAGTTGATCGCGGTGCGCGCCGAGCCGACCAAGCCCAACCCCGAACGTGAAATCGCCAAACTGGAAGCCCTTTTGGCTGAGGACGGCGGCGACGATCCGATTATTGAGCACTTGGATGCGGTGATCGCGGCAGGAGTGGCGCGCACCGACCCGCGCTTGGTGCGCATCTGCCGGCCCAAGTTGGAGCTGTTGGGCAAGCACGCCCGCTTTAAGCCGCTGCGCAAGGCGATCAAGGAGGGCGACGAGATCGAGGAAGCCCCGGATCGCCAAACCGGACCCGCGGCGGATTGGGCCCATTGGTCGGCGGTGCGCGGCAAGCGAGCGGCACTGATTGGCGGCGATCCGCGCGAAGACGCCCGCGCTCGCATCGAGCATTGCTTTGAATTCGCTGGGCTAAGCTGGGAAGGGATCGACCAGGTTCGTCAGGTCGACGCCTTAGCCAATCAGATTCGCGCCGGCGGGGTCGAGTTCGTGATCGTGTTGCAGTCGTACATCAACCACGCGGTGTGCGGCAAAATTGTCGATGCTTGCCGCGGTGCCAAGGTGCCGTTTGCTTCGGTCGAACGTGGCTACGGGGTCGAGCGCATTCGGCTGGCGATTGAACAGGATCTGGGCAAGCGACCGGCCGAAGCGAGCTAGAGAGTTCCGCATGCCGCCAAATCGGCACCCACGATGCATGAAACTCCTTGAGCGGCATGTGGAATGTGGGCCGCAGCTGCGGACCACCGCGGGGGTTTGGGGGCGGCGCCCCCAAGTTTCTAGTTAGCCGATCAAATGAGATTTGCTCGGCGTCTCAGTGCTTGCTTTGTGGGTCGCGAGCCTGCGGCACTTATTCAGTGGCCTGCGGGTTAGCGTCAGGCCGCTCCGTTTTGTTTGGGAATTCTTGGAGGTTCGACGTTAATTGGTCGGGTCTCTAGAGCACCGATCAGATTCCATCCGATTCGGTGCTCATGGCTTGTTTGGTGGGTTGCGAACTCGCGCCCGGGGCGTCTCGCCGCTCCAATTCCGATAGAAACCAATCGCATTTTGGTGTCGGGACCCCTGATTTGGGCTACACCCCGCGGCCAGCGGCGTTTGCGCCGGCAGCAATCGGTTTGGCGCTCTAGGAGCCTGTCGGAAATCAATCGGTTGTGAAATGTCTATCGGGTTATACACAATGAATCTATTACGATCCGACAGGCTCCTAGCCAGTCAACTAGTCTCAACTGTCCGAGAACTGCCCGGAGTGAATCCGTGCAGTTTCAGACAGTTGCCGCCGTCGAGCCGGACGGCGCTAGGAGCGAGTCGGAATACTCCGACACGCTCCTAGCCTCAAGCCAAGGGCTAGGGACACATGGTTTTGATATCTGTACAACAATCCTTATTAGTCACACAGGCTTCGTCGCACCAACACACCTTGTTATCGGCGCTTTGGCTCTTTTGGCCGCACTTGCCTTTGCAGCCAAACGAACACAACGTCTTCTTGTCGAGGCAGCAATCGCCAGCGGTCTCGCAGTAGTCGTCGCACCAACAGCCATTGGGCGCCGATTGCTTGCCGCACAGGGCCTTGCAACTGCCCGCCAGCACTTTGCAATCGGTCGGGCAACTGGCCACGGTCTCGCCGCTGTCGCATTTGGCATCGCCGCACTTGGGTCCGGTGGTCGCGCAGTCGGCTTTGCAGGTGGTGACCGTTTCGGGGCTAAGGCATTTGCCGTCGCCGCAACCGACCCACGCCGTGATCAACACCTTGACGGCCAAAATTTGCTTTTCCTGTTTGAGCACCGGAATCGCGACTGCTACCGATCCGGCGGCCAACGCCTTGGACAAGTCAGCGACTTGCAGTGAGACGGTGCCGATCTCCTCGTCCAGCGCCAAATCGGAGTCAGCCAACGTCACCTTGAGCACGGTGGTGGGCGACAAAAACACCTTGCTCCACTTGACGTTGCTCCACAGCGGCGCGTTGGAATCGCTGACCTCACTGAGCCCGATACTGGCGCCGCTCGGCTGCAGCAGCGCATCGCCATAGGCGTCAGGCCGGGCGCTGCCGTTGCCCAAGCCTTGCAAGGCCGCTTCCAAAGCGCTGGTCTTGGCGGCCCAAGTGCTGGTTCCAACGGCTGCTGTCAGTTCCGTCATCGCTTTGGCCACTGCGTCTTGGGCGGCCTTGCTCGGGTTGTTGCACCCGCTGATCAGCGAACTGTCCCAGCAATCGCCGTCGGCCATCAGGGGCGCCACAAACACGCCCAAAAGCACGATGTCGACCACCGCCTGGGTACAGGTCTTGCCGTCGCCCAAGTAGCCGGGCACGCACACGCAAGTCGCTTTGCCGTCGCCGCCTTTTTGGCAGATGGCGTTGCCGCCGCAGGTGACGGTCTTGCACAAATCGACTTCAGTACACGTCTTGCCGTCGCCCTGCCAGCCGCTGTTGCAGGTGCAAGTGAAGCTGCCCGCGGAGTTTTTGCAAGTCGCCTTATCGCTGCACGGCTTTTCGGTGCATTCGTCAATGTCGTTGCAGCCCTGGGCGCTCTTGGTGTAACCGGGCGCGCACGAACACACAAAGCTGCCGACGGTGTTGTCGCACACTTGGTCGCTGCCGCACTTAGCGGTGGCGTTCTTGCATTCGTCGATGTCGGTGCAGCCGGCTAGGCCGTCGCCCTCAAAACCGCTGTCGCAGCTGCATTCGTAGCTGCCGTCGGTGTTTTTGCACACGGCTTTGGGGGCACACTGCGCGGTTTTCTTTTCGCATTCGTCGATGTCCTTACAGATCTTGCCGCTGCCGTCAAAGCCAGTCTTGCAGGCGCAGGTGGGCGCGGCGCCTTTGACTTCGGTGCAGGTTGCATTCTTGTCGCAGCCGCCGTTGGCCGTCTGGCAGTCGGCGATGATGCAGGTGATGCCGTCGCCGCCATAGCCGGCATTGCACACGCATTTGGCGCTGCCGTCGCCGCCGAGCACGCACGCGGCATTGGCGCCGCAGGTCATAGCCTTGCAGGCGTCGGTGGGATTGATCGCCTTGCACACAAAATCGCCGCACACCGCGTTGGAGGCGCAAAATCCGCAACTGCCGCCACAGCCGTCTGGGCCGCATTGTTTCTTTTTGTCGGCACAGTCGGGCTTGCAGCCGCCGGTGTCGCCAGCGATGGTGCTGTCAGAATCAGCAGACACCTTGGCATCGCTGACAGTGGTTGCATCGCCAGCGCCCGTAGTGCCGTCGCCACTGGCACTGCTGTCAGCGCCACCGCTAAGGCCATCGCTTCCAAACTCGGCGTCCGCAGCGGCCGTCCCAGCAGTGGCTGCCGCGGCGTCCAACGGCGGATCGCCACAACTTGGACCTAGAAGCGCCAGCACAACAAGGCCAATTCGAACCGCGAACGTGCGCATGAGCTACCCAAGTGCCGACGCTGCGGCAAGTCTGCATCTTGAAGTTGCGGGCTGGGGGTGTCAAACCAGCTTGCCAAACGACCCTTGCTGCACTACACACCGGACATTGCTTGGAGAAGCCCATGTCCCAGTACATTTTAGCCATTGACCAAGGCACCACCGGCTCGACCGCGCTACTCATTGACCGGCAATTGCGGGTGGTCGGCAAAGTCAACCGTGAATTTCCGCAGATTTACCCACAGCCGGGCTGGGTTGAGCACGATCCTGAAGCGATTTGGGCCTCCGTTGTGGAGGCCATCGGCGCGGTGTTGGCGCAAACGGGCGTCACCAGCAGCGAAATTGCCGGCATCGGCATCACCAACCAGCGAGAAACGACGGTAATTTGGCAGCGCAGCGACAGCAAACCGATTGCCAACGCCATCGTCTGGCAATGCCGACGCACCGCTGATGTCTGCGACCGCCTCAACACCCAATCTGGCGTGCCCCAGCGGGTACGCGAATTGACTGGCTTGCCGATCGACGCCTATTTTTCGGGCACCAAGGCTGCTTGGTTGCTCGATCATACCCCGGGAGCCCGCCAAGCAGCGCAACGCGGCGAGCTTGCGATGGGCACAATCGATACCTTTTTGGTGTGGCGCCTGAGCGGTGGCGCGGTCCACGTCACCGATCCCAGCAATGCCTCGCGGACCATGCTGTACGACATCGGTCGCCACCAATGGAGCGACGAATTGTTGGACCTGCTGCGGGTCCCGGCTGGCCTGCTGCCGACGGTGCGCCCGAGCGCGCAGGTCTACGGTCACACCCGAGGGGTGCGTGGGTTGCCCGATGGCATCCCGATTGCCGGCATGGCCGGCGATCAGCAGTCGGCGCTGTGCGGCCAGTTGTGCATCACGGCTGGGATGGCCAAATGTACGTACGGCACCGGGGCCTTTCTGTTGATGCACACCGGCGACCAACCGATTGCTTCGCGCCATGGCCTGCTGACCACCATTGCTTGGCAAATCGGCGATCGGGTGGAGTATGCCCTCGAAGGCGCGGTGTTTATCGCCGGGGCCGCGGTGCAGTGGTTGCGCGATGGCTTGCAAATTATTGATAACTCTCCACAAATTGAAGAACTGGCTGCTAGCGTGCCGGACTCGGGCGGGGTGGTGTTTGTGCCGGCGCTGGTCGGTTTGGGCGCGCCGCATTGGAATCAGCAGGCCCGGGGCTTAATCAGCGGACTGACCCGCGGCACCACCCGAGCGCACTTGGCGCGCGCCACGTTGGACGGCATTGCCCTGTCGTGCGCCGATCTGTTGACCGCAATGGAAAAGGACTTGGGCCAACGCTTGACCCAGCTGCGGGTCGACGGCGGAGCCGCGGCCAACAATTTGTTGATGCAGACCCAAGCGGATCTGCTCCAATGCGCGGTGATTCGACCGCAAGTCATTGAAACAACCGCACTTGGCGCCGCGATCTTGGCTGGCGTCGGCATTGGCTGGTTTGCTGGACTGCAGGCGGCGCAGGGGGCGTGGCGGCAAGATCGGGTGTTTGCGCCCAATCCCCTCGCCCAAACGACGGCGTTGCGCGCCAATTGGCAGGCGGCGGTCGGCAAAGCGTAACGAAAACAATGACGCTCGCCTGCGCTGTGGGTGGGCACTCGCCGCTGAGTTTCTGTGATAAATCAATCGACTCTGGCCTGCATGGGCCGTGGCTGCCAGCGTTGGCACGCAACTACCGGTCCGCAGGTGACACAGACGTGACGCAAGGAGTATGGTGCGGGCTACTGTGGAATCAGGCCGACCTGCACCGGGCGGGCCTGAGCGGCACTTGGCGCTCGCTGGCCGCGGCCGAAACTGGCCGTAATCTGGCCGGGGTCGGCGTGGTTTGGTGGATAGCCAGTGCCAGAACCGCAATTGCCGGCCTTCGGTGCTAATTTCCGTGCAATTTCGGTGCAATTTCGGTGCAATTTCGGTGCAATTTCGGTGCAATTTCGGTGCAATTTCGGTGCAATTTCGGTGCAATTTCGGTGCAATTTCGGTGCAATAAGGAGTAGATCATGCTGCCTGAATACACCCCGTTACGCCAACAAATGGAAGACCGCTTGGCCGTGCTGCATGGCCGAGTCACTGAGTTGGAGTCCCACCTGCGCCACACCGACCTGCAACCGGGCCGGGATTTCGAAGATATGGCCACTGACGCCGAAGACGACGAAGTCTACCAGCAACTGGACGACAGTGGACGGCAAGAACTCAATGAAATCATGGCCGCACTGGCACGAATGGACGCCGGCACCTATGGCCTATGCGAGCGCACCGGCAACCGCATTCCGCTGCGGCGCCTGCAGATCATCCCGACCGCTCGCCATACGGTGCCCAATCGCGACGAAGAGAACTGACGACGGCCTGAGCCGTCTGGGCGGTTTGCGCCGATCGCGTGGTTGCTGGTAGCCTGCAGTGGCGATGCGTCTGCTGTTTTTGCCCACCTTTCCCCGACTTTACCTGCTTGTGAGCTTGATGCTGGCCTGCGGGCGCGACATCAAGCCGACCGAACCGCCCGTCAGTGTCGAAGTGCAGCTGCACGTTGTCGCCAGCTACGCCGACAATTCTGGGCAATTGCGTGGCATTTCCGACCTTGCCCGCGACAGTGAAGGCCGACTGTGGATGATCCCCGAGCGGCAAATGCTGCTGGCACGCGTCGACAAGGTGTTGGCTGACGGCAAATTGACCTACAAGACCTTTGATCTCAAGGGTAAACCCGAAGATTGTGACGGCGAGAGCCTGACGTGGATCGCCAAGGACCGCTTCGCGATTGGCAGTGAAAAGCACGTCAAGAACCGTGAGAGTGACGCCATTTTCTTGGGCAAAATCGACGATGGCACCGCCAAGATCGACGGCCAAATCGACATGCCGTACAGCCTGTGGGCGATCAAAGCCGACGACAACCGCGGTCTAGAAGGTCTGTGCTTTGCCCATGGCCAACTGTATGCCGTTTCTGAGACCGTCATCGAAAAAAATGGCCAGCGCTGGGCACCGGTCGGTCGCTACGACTTGCAGACCAAGGGCTGGACGCCGCTGCGGATCCTGCTGACCAGCACGGTCGGCCGCATTTCGGCGCTGAGTTGCCGCGAACTACCGAACAAGGCGACAGAATTATGGGCAATTGAGCGCTATTACGGCATCGTACGCTGGCTGCGCTTGCCGCTGCAGGCCACCAGCTCGGGCGATGTGGTGCCGCAGGTGCACGCCGATTTGGCGGTTTCGGTGACCCCGGTCCTAGCTAACGTGCCGAATTTTGAGGGTTTGAGTGATGATCCCACCGCAGCGACCGCGGTGTGGCTGCTCAACGACAACTCCTCGGGCGATGTCGTCGACGGCCCGAATTATCTCTTCCATTTGACCCCGATCCCCTAGGCGGCCGAGCCGACCACCAAGGAATCCAATGAAATCAACAATTCTCCTGACCTCATTCGCATCTGCACTGATCGCCGTGACCGCCACCGAGGCCTGGGCGTGCGGCGGCTGCTTTTCGCCGCCGACCACTGACACCACCCAAACCGTGGTGCAAAACGCGGAGCGAGTGCTGTTTTTTCGCGACGACGCCACCCAGAAATCCTACGTGTGGATTGAAGTGGTCTACGCCGGTTTAGCCAAAGATTTTGGATGGGTATTGCCGTTGCCCAAACAACCCAAGGTCGGAGTTGGCACCAAGTTTGTGTTCGATGCCCTCGATGCCCGCTTGGGTTTTCGGGTCGCATTGCAATCGGCGGCGGCGGAAAACTGTCGCGATCCGTATTCGGGCTGTGAGGCCCAGGCCAAGACCAGTCCGGACGCTGCAAACGGGGCTGATGTTGGCAACGCCGCCGGCATAGCTGTGCAGGATGCCGGCCCACCGCCCAGTGTCCCTGGGGTCGAGGTGCTCGACTCAGGCTCGACCGGGCCCTACAACTATGCGGTGATCAAGGGCAGCGACGCCGACGCCCTGCACAAGTGGCTGACGCTGGCCGGCTACGCGACACCAGAAAAAGCCAAGCCGATCATCCAACTGCATGCGACCAAAGGCGATGTGTTCGTCGCCATCAAGTTGCAAAATGGCCAAGGGGTCAACGCGATTCGGCCGGTAACGCTGGAAATGGACGACGCCGAGCCGTGCGTGCCGCTGCGCCTGACTTCGATTGCCGCCCAAGACGACATGACCATCACCGTCACGGTGGCGGGCAATGGCCGCGCAGTGGTCAAAAACTACTTTGATGTGGTGATCAATCCGTTGCGCCTGACGCTGCTCGATCCGCAGACGCCGGTGGCGTGCCTGAGCGCCGTCAAGACAGGGGCGACCTGCCATGTCCCCAAGAACTACGCCCAAGTACTGGCGGCGGCCATCGACGAGGCCGGCGGCCACGCTTTTGTGACAGAAGCGTCGCTGGCCGGTCAGAACATCGGCAAGCTGTCGCCACTGCAGGACTTCGATGTGGCCCAACTGGGCAATGTGGCAACGCTGTATCAGTTTGCCCAGTTTTTGGCGGCGTCCAAAATGCCGCTCGAGAGCGAAATCATGGAGGCGCTGCAGCCGGCGTTTATGGCTGCTGGGCCGATTTTCATGAACGCCACCCAAGCCGAAGTGTTTGGGGCGCTAAAAGCCTGTGGCAGCTATTGGGCCAAGGCCGGCGCGCAAGATGATTGTGTAGTCAAAGGCTTGACCTTGTCCAAGCCGAAGCTGGAGGCCATCGCCGTCTCGGGGCAGCCGCTGGCCAAGTCGTTCAAAGAGGGCATCATCGACCCGCTGTTTTTGGTCAGCAATTTCATGGCCAAGACTCCACGGACGACGCGGTTGGTCATGCGTATTTCGGCGCAGGAAATGGACCGCGACCCCGTGTTCGCGTTTTCGCCGACGCTACCGCAAGTGAAACCCGACTTGGATGTTCAGTTCAATTCGGTATGCATCGATGGCTGGAATAATGGTGAGTTGCGCACGCGCATGACCCTGCCAACCTTGGGTTCGTGGCTAGTCGGCAGCACCTCAATCATCGACCCGTTGTTTGCGCCGACGCCCGCGGCAATGGTGGTGCTGGTGCAAGAGGAGTCTGGATCGCCGATTCCGATTGCGACGGGCGATCTTGGGGTGGTCGATGCCGCCATCGTTGGGGCCAAACCGGGGGCGCCGAGCATCCCCAAAGGCTTGGTCCTCAAGCCCTTTTCGGCTTGGACGCCGCCGCCGGTCGCCAAACCGGTGACGGTGGCGGGCAAGTGGAAAATGCCGCCCAGTTGCACGCCGAAAAAGGGCTGGATTGACGGGCAGTTGCCGCCAAGCGGCCAAACGCCGGACGCCAGCGCAGGCAGCGACGGCGGTCCTGATGCGGGCAGCGGGACCGATGCGCTGGTCAATTTGGATGGCGGCAGCACCCCAGGCACCATGGCCACCACGGCGGCCACCACCAGCAAGGGATCCAGCTCAGGATGCCGAGCGGCGCCGAGCGCAGGCGGCTGGGCGGGGCTGCTGATGCTCGTGTTTGCGGCAGGTTGGCTGTGGCGCCGCCGGGCCGGCTGCTGAAGGCCCATTCGCTCAAGGCGAGCCTACTTGGGCTTGGCCGCCGGCCGCGCCTTGTAGAAAATCTGCCGCCCGAGCGCCGACATCAGATACTGTTTGGGTATGCCGTCGACTGGCGTCGGGTCACCGGGCTGGGCCAGCACGGGCACAAACTCGCCCTCGGCGCTTTGCAGAATCCAATGCATCGTCAGCTTCTTGGACTCTTTGGCGGCATCCACTTGAGCGTCATAGCCCATTTTTTGCTGCACGGCCCACCAGATGCCAGCCCCAACCGCCAGCAGCACCAGCCCGATAGCGGCCTGACGTTTGCGATCGGTCTTAACGGTGTCCAAGCGCACCATCATCGAAAAATCCTGCAGCACCTGCCCGATTTGAGCACGGCGGCTGCGATCGATGTGGCGAGTGGCCGGATCGGGCAAGGCAAACAGATCCAGACCCTTATCGAGCCGCTCAAAACCGCTTGAGGTATGCTGGCGGTGCGGCCGCGCCGGATCGACAGCGGTCGGCGCCGACGGATGCAGGCCAAAGGCGGGCATCGCTTTGGCCTGGGCTGCAGTGTCGGGTTCCGGCGGCAGCGCGACCTGAGGGTGCCGCGACGAACTGGGCAAACGCTGGACTTGTGGATGGCCCGAAGTACTGGGCCGCCGGGCATCGGCGAAGGGCAATTGCCCTGAAATGCTATCGGCTAGCGATTGTTGCGACGCCGCGACCGCTGGATCGATGACCGCGGTGGTCGACTCATCTGGGCTGCGGGTGATAATCAGCCAAGTCTTGCAGTTGGGACAGCGAGTGCGGGTGTCGTGCAACGGCCCAAACGCTCGCGGCGAAATCGCGTAGGTCTTGTCACACGCTGCGCAGGAAAACTCCATTACAGGCCACAAGCCGAGCGGATTCGGCGGCGCGCATCATGGGGGCAAATGCCAGATCGGGCAAGCAAACGGCATGTCCGCGATCCACCGCTTTGGGCGCATCTCTGCGTTGCTGCGTCGCTTCTCTCAATCGCCGTACCCGAGTACGGCTCAATCGCTCAGCTCCTTGCGCCTTGTCGAGCGCCAGCGAGCGACTGAGCACTGGCATCCCAAATCGGCGGCCGCGGAAGATTTCGGTGGTGAATTTGGGATGTGGGATCGCAAGCACGGGCCCAAGCCAACGCTCAACGGCCACGCCAGCGCCCTACATGTTTTCCATCGAACCGGCGTAAAAGCCGTCCAGCACCTCTTTGTAGGTGCCTTCGACGACCTTGCGCTTGACCTTGAGGCTCTGCGTCAATTCGCCACCATCGACACTTAGATCCTTGGGAAGAATAGCAAAGCGCTTGACGGTCGAGTAGCTTGGCAAGTCCGAATTGACGCGGTCCAGCGCCCCTTGCACCACCGCCTTAAGTTCAGGAGCGATCAAAATCTCGCTGTAGGGCTTGCCGGAAATGCCTTGGGTCGCCGCCCACGGCACCAGCTCTTCCTCGGGGAAGCCGACCAGCACCGAGCAAAAGTTGCGGTTGTTGCCGTGGACCAACACCGAAGCCGAGATCGGCAGCGCCACCTTGATTTTGCCCTCAATGTGCGCTGGGGCCACGTATTTGCCGCCGCTGGTCTTGATGAGTTCTTTTATCCGATCGGTGATCTTCAAGAACTCGCCATCCAGTTCGCCCTTGTCGCCGGTTTTGAGCCAACGGGTGCCGTCTTCGTCGGTCCAAATGGTCTCGTCGGTTTGGTCTTTGAGGTGATGGTAGCCCTGCATCACGCCCGGTCCGGAAATCAGAATTTCGCCGCTGCCTTCCAAAATCTTCAGGCGGGTGCCGGGTACCGGTTGGCCTACGGTGCCGAACTTGAACTTGTCGGGCCGATTGACAAAGCTCGCCGCACTCGTTTCGGTCAAGCCATAGCCCTCCAAAATCAAGATGTCCGCAGCGTGAAAGAACTCAGCGATATCGCGCGACAGCGGTGCGGAGCCGGAAATGAAGAAGCGAACCTTGCCACCAAACCGGGCCTTAAGCTTGGAAAACACCAGCTTATCGGCAATCTTGAACTTAAACGCCAACAGCCCACCGGCTTGTTGACCACTCTGACGCAGCGCCGACACTTGCTTGCCGACCCCGAGCGACCACTGGAAAATCTTGTACTTGAGCGGGCTTCCGGCTTTGGCCCCAGCGATGACCTTGTTGTAGACCTTCTCGAAAATGCGCGGCACCGCGGCGATAAAAGTCGGTTGAATGACCGCCAAGTTTTCGACCAGCTTGTCGATGCGGCCGTCGATCGCGGTCGGAAAACCGATAATAATCTGCGCGGCTTCGAGCACTTTACCAAACGAGTGGGCCAGCGGCAGCCACAAGTACTGCAAATCGTCGGCCTTGAGCAGGCCCATGTTGTTGATGGCTTCGCCTTCGTAGACCCAGCAAGTATGGGTCAGTTCGACGCCTTTGGGTTTGCCGGTGGTGCCTGAAGTGTAGATGAGCGTTGCCAAATCCTCGCCTTTGCAGGCGCCGACTCCCGCTTCGTAGGCGCCGCTGTTGGCGCTGTCCCAGGTGCGGCCCAAGGCCTGCAAATCAGCCAGCGTGATGACCCAGCCGTCGTGGCCGGCCTTGCCGTCGATGGTGACGACATGGTGCAGCGCCGGCAGTTGGTCGCGAACTTGGGCCAGCTTGGCCACCGATTTGTCGTCTTCGGCGAAAATGACAACTGATTCGGAGTCTTGCAAAATGTATTGGCACTCGTCGGGCGTGCTGGCCGGATACACGGTCGTCGTGGCGCCGCCTGCGCACAAGATCCCGAGATCACACAAGACCCAGTCCAAACGCGTGCCGGCGACAATGGCGACGCGCTGCTGGGGTGCTACGCCAAGCGAGCGCAGGCCACAGGCAATTTCCTTTACTTTTTCGCCCGATTGTCCCCACGTCATGTCGCCCCAGCCGCTTTCGGTCGGAAAGCGAAAAGCGAGCGAGCCCGGCGAACCTTTGGTGCGGGCGAGAAAGGCTTCTGGAATCGTGGTGTAGCTGGTGGCCATGGTCAGTCCCTCGGAATGGGGTGGGCAAATTGCGTTGCGCGTAGCGAACACCAGCGCTGGGCAGCGACGGCGGCTTGGATAATCAGGCCGGTAAATTACAGCGGATTAGGATTTTCGGCAATGACTCTAGGCCAAAACCAAGGGCTACAGCGGCGCGCGTTCTTGCAAGAAGTGGTCGAGCACCCGATTGGTGGTCCAGCGCTCGAAAATGCGCATTTCCTCGGGGTCGCCGCGCTCCACCTTGGCCATCAGGTAGTCAAAAATCGACTTGTGCTTCTTGCACCAGTTGCTGTCGCGCATGCGGCCGTGCAGCGACCCTTGGGTCTTGTAGTTGTACTCGACCTGCTGGCCGCACCACGGCTTGTACACGCACGACACACAGTCGGGCTGCCCGTCGTTCAGCCCCGCCATCACCATCGCTCGCGTTTGCGCATTGGTCATCAGGTGGTCGTAGCTGTCGTTGACCGTACCCAGCTTGAACATTTCGTCGCCCATCGACGCCACAAAACGACCCTCATCGCTGCTGTAGATCGAGCCGTCGGGGGCATAGCCGATTTGGCCAATGCAAGCACCGCCCGGAGTGCGCAAGTCGAGGTAATTGGGCTCAGCGTCGTCCAAGATTTTGGCCAGCATGATGGCGGCGTGGCGCTCCATCACTTGGGTGCCCTGCTTGTTGAGTTCAATAATGTATTCAACGGCATTAATGTAAAACGCCACAAAATCGTCCATCGAATAGCCCAACGTCTTGGCCGAGCGCGCCGCAAAGCCAAACGGGTCCAGCTTGCGCATGAACACCGCGCGGCAGCCGACGCTGACGTAGGTATCGACGATGTCACGCCAGCGGGTTAGCGCCGGTCTGGTGATCGTGGGCAGGGCTTCAACGCGGTACAGGTTGGGATCGAGCCCCATGTCTTTGTAACGCTGATTGATTTTGCGCATCCACCCAGTAACCAGCTCGTGCGACGACCCTTGCTTGTAGATGCGAATCTTGTCGTGCAAGTCGGCGGGTCCGTCCAGACTCGTGCACAATTGCACTTTGCGATCCAACAGATAGTCGAGTTTATCGTCGTCCATCAGGCTCAAGTTGGTCACCAGCGAAAACGACAGCGCTTTGCCAGCCAGCGCATTTTTTTGGCGGCTGTACTCGACGATATGCTGCAAGACCTCCCAGTTGGCCAGCGGTTCGCCGCCTTGAAACTCGATCGAGACCCCGGGACTAGTCGTTTGAAACGCCAAGTCCACCGCCCGTTCGGCCGTTTCGATCGACATGTCGGTGTCGGTGCGCTCCATGCCCACGATCGAGCTGTGGCAGTACTGGCAGCCGTGATTGCAGCGATGGGTCAACACGAAGGCGTGCAACGTCGGGCCATAGAACAAGTATTGCTTCTTTTTGCGCCAGCGCGCCGCCTGTAGTTTGACGTCGACGTGCTCGGCCAGCAGATTGGTGGCGATCAAGCGCTCGTGCAGTTCTTCGCCGGGACGGGTCTCTGCTTGAATAAACCTTTGAAATTCTTTGGGAGTTACAAATGTATGGTCGCCAAAGTCATTGCTGAGCAAGTAGCGATCGCCGACCTTGCGGTGGTTAAACGGCACCAGCGCATCGGCTTTGACTTTGGATAATTGAACCACCTCGGCAAGCGACATCGGCGACTCCAAACGGACGGCAAGGCTAGGCCGACGACACCAGTGAACGGCGTGATCGGCAAATGGGGCTACGAACGGGGCTGGCGGGCAAGACGTGCCGCCCGATGAACAGGTGCGGTCCGATTGCCATCGAAGGCAAGTCGCTTAAGGAACTGTGACAATTTAAGTCGATCGATTTGATTCTTGCCGGAGCGGCGAGTCGACTTGCAACGTCGCGAGCTTGCGACCCACCTAGCAAGCAAATGGAACCCTGTGACAGAACAACTTGTTCTGTCACAGTTTCTAAGCAACCGCCTGCACTTTCCTGCGCTTTTTCTGCATGGTGTTGAAAAGCGCAAAGTTGCAGAATTCGGCCACCACGTCGCCGTCCGCTTCGGCGTCGATATCGGCGATGGCGACGGCGTAGTGCGGGCCCTGCCGAGTAATGGCAAAACTGGCAAAGTCTGCAAATGTTTCAGCAGCTTCCTTGATCGCTTGTTGCATATACAGGGCGCGGTGCAACAGCACGGTCTGGCTGGGTTGGGCGGCGTCAGGCATGAGTTCTCACAGGGCGTGCACGGGCAGCGCAAGACGTAACTGGGGCTGGGGGCGGACTGACTACGGTTTGGCCTCAGGTGCCGGTTCGTCTTTCTTTTTCTTGAACTTTTCTTCCCACGGCACGGCAATGCCAAGCGGATCGTCCAAAAAGTCCATGCCGTCGTCGTCGGTCGCCAAAAAGTCGGTCGGCAATGTTCCACCAGCCGCACCGGCAATGGCTTGAGTGGTGATTTCCTCAATCAATTTCTGATTTTGCTTGACGATCTTGCGGCGCAAGGCTTGGCTGAGCAACTCATTGCCAAATTCGCCGGACAGCGCCCGCAGTTGCTGATCATCCAGCGGCGTTTTTCCGCGCAAGTGCACCAACCAGCGACCGATCCGCCCCTGGCCTTCGTCCTTGTCGAGCAGCACAAACGCGCGATCGATAAAGATATAGGCGGCGCCATACAGCACTTCGGTCGGGTACAAGCCCATTTCAAGCGCTAAAGTTACGGTTGAGGTGGCAGCGTTGCACGTTTCAATGGTGTGCTGTGTCGCGGTGCCGGTTGTTTGCGTCATCGAGCGGTCTCCAAAAAAGCGCGGATAGAAGGGCCTAGGGGGGTGACGCTCAATGGCCGGTCGCCGGTTGCGCCGTGCGGGCTTTTACTTGAGGTCGGCGGTAGTTTCAAGCCCAGACCCAGCCGATTTGACCCCAGCTCGAGCTGAACTAGCCGGAGCCCGATTGCCAATCGACAGGGAATGGCCCGCGACCGTGACGGACGCGGGCGGCAACGGCTCGTCCGGTACGCGCAAACCGCTATCGACATCGTCTTCGTCGTCGCTGGGGTGCCAATTGGCGCCCAATGCGCGATCGTCGGCGGTCGGAGTCCAATCGCGAGCACTGGGGTCAGTGCGCCGCCGCTTGTCCTCGGCGGGTTGGACCAAGCGTTCGCCGGACGGCGCTTGCACCTGGCCTGCACGATGCTCGCCCACTGAAGATCGGCCCTGATGGGCAGCCGGTAACGTCGCCAGATTTTTGAATTTAGCCACGCGCCATGCCGGATCGCTCTGCAAATCGGTGACAATCCGCTGGATAATCGGCCGGGCATCGAGAAAAACCGGCGCCAATTCAGCGGGATCATAGGCGTCACCGCGATCAAACAGGCCACCGCAAATGGCGCGCAGGCTGCACTGCCCGCACACGTCGGCGTACAGGTGACCCCACTCGGTTTGGCGAACGGTACCCTTGTTGTCGAGAAAGTGAACGATGCGCTCTTCGCTCTTGACGATCTTGCGGGTCTCCGTGGAACAGTGCGCAAACTCAGTCATGTAGCACAGCGGCACCCGCTCGACGCGAAAACTGCGACCGCTCTCATGCAGTCGCCGCATCGCCTTATTCAGGCTGACTTCGATTTGGCCCAGCCGCGCGGTAAAATAATTGTTGGTGGTGGCGCGGCCGATCGACGGGTCGAGGTTGTTCCACACAAAGTGGCGAATAAACGGGAACTTTTCGATAAACCAATCAATCGTCTCGTGCAGGTGATCGCAATTGTAGCGGTTGATCACCGTGTTGATGTTGACGGTGATGTCGGTCTTGCTCAGGTTTTCCAAGGCTTTTTCGGCCCAGGCCAGTGACCCCGGAGTGCCGGTCAGAAAGTCCTCGAGCTTGTCCTTGTAGCTGTGAATGCTGACATGGACGTGCTGCAGCCCGGCTTTCCACAATGATTCGCAGTAATTCCAATCGGCAAGCTTTTGGCCATTGGTGATCATGCGCACATGCAGGTTGTTGCTGCGGGCGTAGGCGATGGCATCGGGCAAAATCGGACTGAGCGTCGGTTCGCCGCCGGTCATGATCACGCCAAAATAGTCGCGTTGGACGAAATCATCCACAATCGTATGGACTTGGCCCAGATCGTGAAAAAAGGGCGTCTCCGGATTGCTGCAGAATCCGCAATTCTGGTTGCAGTGGCGGACCATCTGGATGTAGCCGATATTGGCCATGCGTGCAGTCTGTCTCACTGGGGATCGAAGCGAGGGTCCACCTCAGTACGGTGGGCACTCAAAGAACGTAGAGGGCGCAAAGAACTGGGTAGGCACTCAAAAGAGCTTACTGGGCGATTGACAATTCGCCAACCGCAACCGGCTTGTGCACACCAAACAGCCTTTGCTGCTCGCGTTTGGTCCGACCGGCATTGGCGTCTTTGAGCCGCTCCGTCAGTTGGTCAAAACTACCGGCATCGGCCACCACGTTGCCCTCGGCATCGAGCGGGGTGAGCAGCGCCAAGCCGTGATTGCGCACATAGTTGATGTGCAAGCCTTTGCAGCGCTCGGTCTCGGCGCACAAGCCACAACGCACGCTTTTCGCGTAATATTCGTGGGTTGTGTAGTGCTCAACATACCGATCCAGGCTCAAGTCGCCCGAAGCGTCGAGCATGCCGGCATCGAGCAGTTGATGATCGCCACTTTCAACCGGCGCCCCTGCCATGCACTGCGGCACGTTCTTGAGGCGTACCCCCAGCGTGGCCAGTTGCCGCAACGTCGCTGGCTCCGGATCGTTGCCCTTGCTAGCGGACAACACCGCGTGATTGGGCAAGCACGCCACCAATCGCTCACCCAACTTGTGGATAATGGCTACGTTTTGCACAAGCCATTGGGCGACGTCGCGGTCGAGTTGGACTTGCACTTGAGTCGGAGCCGGCACCGCCAGCGGCCCAGTCAGCGCCGCTTGCACGTCGGCTAGCCCGGCGACAATGGCCCGCGCCACCGGCCGCTCGGTCTGCGCAAACAGCGGAGCCCACGGCTGACCGCCATCGAGCTGCACGGTCAAGCTGGCGCCGTCAAAGCCCAGTTCAGCCAGCGCCGCCACCGCTTGATCGGCGTCATGCGCTTGCAGAATCACCCGTTGCGGTTTTTGGCTGGCGAATTTGTCGCGCGCCGGGGTCCCCAACCACGCTTGGGTCGCCTTGCGCTGCACCAGCCCAAAAGTGCCAGCCTGCAGGTGTTGCCGGTACGGAAACATGGTCTGCCGACACGGTCCGTCCAAGAAACAGTAATCACAGCGCTCACCGTGGCAATCGGGCTTGAGACCGCGCTTTAAGAACCCCTCAAAATTGTGTCGACCGCCATCGAACTCGCTGGCCAGCTTGTGTGGATCTTGGATCAGCCGCTCAGCACCCTCCAAGTAAGTCACCGGCAAACGATTGGTCCACAAGTACAAATCGGGCTTATTGGCCCAGGCAAAGGCCTTGCGAAAATACGGGACCGCATCGTTCAGATCGAAGAACAGCGAGTGGCGGTGCTCGTCAAAACCGCGGCCAAAGGGCACGATGTGCAGCAGATCGAACTCGCGGATGCCCAAGTTCTTGTAGTAGTACTCAATAATTTCGGGCAAGACCCGGTAATTTTGTTTGTTGATCACCACATCGACGTTGACAACCACTTTGCCGGTGGCTTGCAGATTCTGCATGCCCTTGATTCCAGTGACAAAAGCCCCCGGAGTGCCGGTCAACTTGTCGTGCAAGTGCGCCGTGTGGCCGTGCATCGACACTGTGGCTTCGTTCAGCCCTGCTTCGGCAGCCGCCTTGGCAAACCGACCGTAACTAAACATCATTCCATTGGTAACGGTCTGGATCCAGTCGTAGCCCACTTGGCGACCGTAGCGGATGAGATCGATGTACTTGGGGTGAACGCTGGCCTCGCCGCCCGACAAGATCAGGCGCTGCCGACCCATTTTGCGCCCCAACAAAATGTAGGCCTTGAGCGAGTCGACGTCGATCATGGTCCCGTCTTGGTTCATCGAGTCCAGACAGAACGTGCAGCGCTGGTTGCACAACCGCGTCACCCGCACCCAATGACGCTTGTGATGGGCAGCGGCCTCTTTGACTAAGTCTTTATTTTCGTTGGATATATCACCAGCGGTGGACGGCAAGGCTTCCAGCCGCGCCATGCCCGTTTCGGCCTGATGGCTCAGGGCGAGCGCAAGCGCTTCATCCTTGTTCAGGATGCCGTCGCGGACCAATTGGTCGATGTTGATGCCGTCGATGGCGATGCCGTCGATGTCGCTGCCGTCGATGGTTTTCGGTTCGGTGCTCATTGCAACTGCCATGCGCGGTGCTGGCTACGGCCTGCTCAGCGGGTTCGCGCAAAATGTCCGCGCACCCAGAGTAACGCGGCTGGTGTGACGCGGCTGGTGTGACGCGGCTGGGTCGGTTGCGCGGCGGCCGGGGGCAGGCGGGCGCACGCCTGACCATTGTGGCAGATGTAAAGACAGCTTGCACGGTGGACCGGCAAAAGTGGACCAAATTAGTCCGGTTTAGGGCCGCGAGGCTGGGTTGCGCCCGGTCGCAAGGCGCTTGCGCGCAGAGGGTGCCTAAGGAACTGTTCTCAACTAACTCGATCGATCTGGGCAACCCAGGAGCGGCGAGTCGGCCTTTCAGAACGCGAGCTTAGCGACCAACAAAGCAAGCAAACGGAACCAGTCCCACAATGACTTATTCTGGGACAGTTCCTACGTGCTGGATTCGACTCAACCTAGCGCAATGCTGGTAAATTTGCCAGTTGGGCGGGGTCCGAGCGGGCTGCGAAACCCACCCAACCGTGAGCTTCAATGCGCGCCCTTGATACCCCAACACAGCGGCCCCGCCAACTGCATTGTTCACAAATAGGCCCAAAATCAAAGGGTAACTCGCCAGTCTGGGCCGGACCAGCGCCAATCGCAGGCATCGTTGCCACCGCAATCCCGGCGTGGCTGTCCAATTGGCAAGCCGGGATGCCCTCACAACGCACGGACAGGCCTGCTGTTTTGGCCAAGTTCAGCGCGGCTTGCACAAATGGAGCCATGATCGGCAGCGGCGCTAACAGCGGATGCGCCGCGCGATCGGGACCGGCGGGCGCCCACACATACAGGCCCTGTACGCCCGCTGGCACCGCCTTCTTGACCAAACTGTGCAAACCGCGAAACGTCGGTCGCAGCACCGGCGCCAGCACCCGCACCTGCAATCCAGCGCGGCGCGCCCGCTGTACGCCGGCCAAGACTTTTTGAAAGTGTCCGGGCGTTTGCGCTACAAAGTCATGGCCTTCTGCAGTGTCGCCAAACAACACCACTCCGACTTCAGTGGCTCCAGCGCGGGCAATTGCCGCTGCCAGTCCCGGGCGGGCCAACAGGGTCCCGGCGGTCCACACTTCGACTCGGTTGACTCCAGCTTGGCGGCAGGCGGTTAGCAACTCGAGGGCATTTTTTCGCAGCAACACTTCGCCGCCGCGCAACACCAAGGCCGGCGGTTGCATGCGCAGGCCGCGCAGCAGTGCGGCTTCGACATCTTCGTCGGTGGCGGGAGCAGTGGCATCGGCTGGCGGCGGCTGCTGCATCGGACCGGGCGCACACAACGGGCACACGCCGCGCGGCCACGGGTGGGGACACCTGCTGCAGGTATCGATGGCCAAGCCAATGAGTTGTTGGGAGTTTACCACGGTCGTCACGGCGCTTGAGGGCTACAGCCCCGAAGAACTACCGTATCACCAGATCTCTCTAGCCGCCACACTCACTCAAGCCACTAAATTCACGGCATTTTCGGCGATCCCGTCGCGCAAATAGCGCACGACTTGCTCGGCAATCTGCACCCCGACCTTGTCCTGGGCTTCGCGAGTCGACGCCCCAATGTGCGGGGTAGCGATGACGTTGGGATGCCGCAGCAGCGGGTGATCGGCGGGCACCGGCTCTTCGGCAAACACGTCGAGAGCGGCCGCGCCAATCTGACCACTTTGCAGCGCCGCCAACAGGTCGGATTCCACTACAATTCCGCCGCGCGCCGCGTGAACTAACCACGCTCCGCGCTTCATTTTGGCGAAGGCCGCAGCCCCAAACAGGCCGCGGGTCGCGGGTAACAGCGGTACATGCACGGTGATCACGTCGCTTTGGGCCAAAAGTTCGTCAAATTCCAAGGGCCGGGCGCCCAGAGCGCGAATCTTGGCCGCTTCCAAGGCCGGATCGTAGGCCAACACGGTCATCCCCAGCCCTTGGGCCTTGCGCGCCACAATGCGGCCGATGGCACCCACGCCGACGACACCCAGCACCCGGCCTTCGATTTCGCCGCCGACAAACCGCGATTTTTCCCACTTGCCGTCGCGGGTGGACAGGCTGGCGTCGGGGAGCTTGCGGGCCAAAGCGAACAGAAAGCCCAAGACCAATTCAGCGACAGCGTTGTTGTTGCCGCCGGGGGTGTTCATGACCAGCGTCTTGTTGGCAGTTGCGGCTTTGACATCGACGTTGTCCACGCCAGCGCCAGCGCGACCGATCACCTTGAGTCCCGGGGCATGGGCCAGATCATCGGCACGAACCTTGGTCATCGATCGCACCAGCAAGGCGTCATAATTGGGTAAAATCGCTTTGAAATCCTCGGCTGACATCCCAGTTCGGACGTCGACTCGAGCGAAAATACCAGACTGCTCCAGCACCGCAACGCCTTCTTTGGCAATCGGGTCGCTGACAAGGGCCTTGAACTGCATTGCGTTTTCTCCTGCTTGCCGCCGACCGCACCGGCCGTGTCGCCCAGCACCTAGCGCGTCGCTCAGCACCTGCGGACGATGAGCGGCGACACAATAGACCTTTGGCGCGGGCTGTCAATGCGTCGATTGGCGCGCAAGTCGTGGGTTTTCGGCTCGATCGTTAGGGATTACAGGCGGCACTCGTTCGGGCTGACAAGCGGCACTCGCTAGGGCTGACAAGCGGCACTCGCTAGGGCTGACAAGCGGCACTCGCTAGGGCTGACAAGCGGCACTCGCTAGGGCTGACAAGCGGCAGTGGCGCGCACATCGATGCCCAAATACGGGTTGAAGCAGTAATCGGTGGAAAAACCCTGTTTTGTCGCGTCGTTATAGGGAGCAACCGCAGTCGTCTCGGCGCCCAATCGCTGCCACAACTGCCAAGCCGGATCGAAAAACGCCGTACCGCGCGGCAAATCATAGTAGCTGCCAGACAATGTCGCGGGCTTCCAGCGCCACGCCCACGGCGGTCGGGCGAAATCGCCCTGTTGCGCGGTCAGATTCTTGGAACCCAAGCCATAGGCCGGTCCCGCCGGTCGGCCCGCGGGCGGCATGTACACGAACTGGGTATCGTCAAACAGCGCGCTAGGCCCCGCTTCGTCGCGGTGCGGCCACCAACTGTCCAGCAACGGCGCCAGCACATAACTGGCGGCAGACTCACTGGTGGTCGGGGCGGCGGGCGCGGTGGCGTTGACGGCTGGACCGTAGACGACAAGCGCAAGGTTGGCCTTGATCAAATCGTTGACAACGCATTGCTGGTCGGCCACTTCGCCCTTGTCGAACCACACACAACTCTGGTGACTGCCCGCGGTCAAGTACGCCGGATAGCGGCGCTTGCAAGTCAGTGCGGGCGGCACCGTGCTGCACCCGCTAGCGTCAGTGGGGATAAACATCTGGTCGCGGGGCACAACGGCTCGGATAAACTTGCTTTTATTCGGCCACCCGCTTTCGGCCGCGATCCATAACCAGGCTTGCTCGTCGACTTTGGCTTTGAAAAAGCTCTGAATCGCTACCGGCAGCCCCGATTTTCGCTCCACTACGACTTGAGCGCCGGCGGCGTCGTTGTCCAGCGGGACGCCGGGGGCAATGCCAGCGCGAGCCGGCCAATAGTACACGTAGGTCAAATACAGGTGGGACCGCGTCTCGATGGCTGACCAGCTGATCGTGGCCAGAAGCGGTGTGCTCGCGGCATTGGTGACGTTGTTGGCCCAGTTCCAATCGCCGTCTAAATCGGCGCTGCGCAGGTAATCGGTCGGGCCGCCGATGTTTTGGCGAACGGTGGGCGCCAAAATCTCTGCCCATTGGGCATAAGCGGTTTGATCGGGCCAGCTTTGGGTATACCAGGCTAATTGGGTCTCTTGCAGTGGAACACCTTGAAACGACTGAACCAACGTGCCAAGAACGACCGTTACTCGACTGGCAAATGGCGCGGGCGCGATTGGCGTGATCGTGAGCACGTCGGCAGCAACTGCAAACTTGCACGGCAAAGCGACTCCGCCGTTGGTGGTGACCGTAATGGTGGTCTTGGTGGCCGAGGCTGGCTTGAGATTCGCTGAAAACGTTAACTTAATTGCAAAAGAGACTGGCAACGCTGCCGAACCGACGGCGGGATTGCTGCCGGTGAACGCGAAATCTTGCATGCCGCTATCGGCCGCCAGCGCCGCATCACCACCACCGTCGGCGCCTGCTGGAGCGTCGCTGGTGCCATCGGCGGCCGTGGGAACGGCATTGGCGTCGGCGAGGTCCAGTTGAGCGTCGCCAGCACCATCAATGCCTGTCGTTTGGCCGTCCGCAAGGAGGGCATCGGTGGCAGCTTGGCCATCGGCTTGGCTGCCATCGAGGCCCGATTGGGCAAAGTCCGCCGCGGTATCGAGCACGGTGACGGCCGCAGCCAACGGGGGGTCGCCGCAGCCAATCGAACCAGCGCTACCGATGATTCCGACGGCCCAACACCAAAAAACTGCAGTAGCGGCGCGTAATTTCACCGGCTTGCGTCCTCGTTCGCGGCGTGGCAAGGTGCGCGCGCTTGCGGCAGAATCGCCACTTCCGCCTGCATTCGTCAAATGCGGCCGCGCCGCCGTTGTGGGCTTGGCTGTACTCCTTTGCCCTGAGCTTTGCTTTGATGCCACCGCCGCCGCCAGTCGATCGTCCCACCGCCACCGTTGCACACCTGCCGGGCCGTATCGGCCTGCGCTGGTTTGAGATGTTGATGGCCGCGCGCCTGTTGCGGTCGCGTCGCAGCGCCCATTTGTCGCTGGTGACGGGATTGTCGGTCGCAGGCATCGCGCTGGGGGTGGCGGCGCTAATTGTGGTGCTGGCCGTCAACACTGGCTTTCAGGTGGCGTTTCAGGAGCGAATTCTCGCCAGTTACCCGCATTTGGTGGTGATGCAGCGCGGCATCGACTTGCGGGACTGGCGCCAAGTGGTCGACCGTTTGCAGCGCGTGCCCGAAGTGCGCTCGGCGGGGCCCGCCACCTACGACGATATGATGTTGTCGGCGGCCCACGGTCGCGGCGGCGCTGTGGTGCGCGGGGTTGGCGCCCAAACCCTGCGCAACTTGCCGCCTGGGGCGCTGGTCGCCGGTGTCATCGATGTGCGCGGTGAAGTGCCTCAATTCTCCTTGACCGGCACGAATCTGCAGGTCGACCACGGGGTCACCGGCGGCCGGCACTTGGCGATCGTCGCCGGTTCGCAGGTTCACTGGCAGCCGATCCTGGCCACCGGTTCGTCGTTGGGCGGCGTGGTGGTGTTCGACGCTCAGCGCTGTGGCACCAGCAACGCCAGTGGCCCGGCTGAGGCGGTGTGGCTCAAGTCTGCAGACTTGGTGGAACCCTTGCGCAGCGGTGTGCGAAAACACTGTGCGGTTGTAGGCAGTTGGGAGGCATTGCCGGGCACCTACACCCTGCGCTGGCTGGCCGACGGCACTCAGCGCGACCAAAGCGTGCACCTGACCGAGGGCCGCACGGCCGCGGTGGTCATCCATGGCGACTCCGCGACTTTTGTGCCGCCGCCGGGCGATGAATTGGGCAGTATGGCGGCAGCGGTGGCGGCTCTCGCCAGCAACGGTTCGGCTGTCACGCTGGGCGTGCGGAACCAATCTGGGCAAGACCCAGGCTCTGCGGACAAAGTTTGGCAGGCGTTGCCGGCCGAATTGCCAGCGATCGTAGTCGGCGAAGGCCTGGCCCAGCGCCTGCGGGTAACGGTGGGTGACGAAATTCGCGCGGTGTCGCCATTGCGCGGTTTGGATCGCGCCAGCGAAGGCAGCGACAGCAGCGCCTCGGGTCGCTTTCGGGTCGCGGCGATCGTGCGTACTGGCTTTCACGATCACGATCAACGCTTGGCGCTGGTCGATTTTGTCGCCGCTCAGCGCTTTTTGGGCCGCGGCGACATCGCGCGCTGGGTCGAGGCCCGGGTCACCGATCCGATCTTGGCCAGCGAACACACCGAGCGCTTCGCCGCCGCCTTGGAGCCGGCCGATTTGGCCGAACTGCTGACGGCGGCACGCACATTGGGCGAAAAACTGCGCCAGCCCAGTCTGGACGCCGCCAGCCCGCCGAGCAACGCAGTGGCGGCGGTCGACAGTTGGGCAGCTGGATTGCGCACTGCCCGCCAGTTGCGCTTGCGGGCCCAGACCCAGTACCGCGTCATCGATTGGCAAGAGATGAACCGCAATATTTTTGACGCCGCGCGCATGCAAAAAGTGGCGATGTCGTTGTTTCCGTTTATTATTGTCTTGGTGGCAGCGCTCAACGTCGTTGGGACGCAAGCCGTAATTGTCCACGAACGCGCCCGCGATATCGCGATCTTGCGCGCCATGGGCGCTACGCGACGCTCGGTAGCCGCGGTGTTCCTGACCCAAGGGCTGGCGGTCGGGCTGTCGGGCACAGCGATTGGACTACTGGTCGGCGCAGTGGCGTGCTGGCTCCTCGACTCCGTCGGCTATCCACTTGATCCGCAAGTCTATTTGATCTCGCGTTTGCCCGTCCATGCTGAGGCAGGGCCGTTTGTGCTGGCCGCAGCGGCGGCGGTGGTACTGTCCTTTGGCGCAGCGTGGTTGGCGGCGCAGCGCGCGGCCGGCCGACCGCCGGTTGAGGCGTTGCGGCGCTTGGATTGACGCCGGCGCAGCGACCCACCTAGCGGCGCAAAGGCGCGCCGCACCACTGCGATTGCCATTCAGGATTGCCCATCGAAATTCTCCGCGGCCCCCGATTTGGGATGCCAGTGCCCTGTCGCTCGCTGTCGCTCAACAAGGAGCAAGGAGAAAGGCGCCGCCGCGACGCACAGATGCGCCCAAAGCGGGGGATCGCGGCCAGGGCTTCTCCTTGCCTTCCCTAGGGTCGCGAGCGCGCACCCGCAGCGTCACGCCGCTTCATTTTCGCTGGGGAATTGGCTGAGGTTGCGCCACACTTGCCGAGCCTGCAGAGGTCCAGATGCCACGTTTCAAACTAGCCGCCGCCATCGCCGTTGGGTGCGCAACCGCCGCGGGATGGCTCCTGTGGTCCAGCGATCCGGTGGTCCCAGAACGCCGACCAGACCCCAAACCAGCTGATGCCACCTCGCCCATAGACACTGCGCCATTCGCGACCGAACCACCTCTGCCGCCGCGATCAGCCGCCGATTTTGGCCATGGCGAGCTGTCCAAGTTGGCTGGCGCGCCTGCCCAGCTGTGGTTGCCGCAACGCCGCTCGACCGCGTGGTTGGTGATCGACGCCCCGACGCCAACTCAGTTTGGCGAGATCAAGCACCTGCGCGATACCATTGAGGCCGTCTGGATCAAGCGCGATCTCGGCGCCGCCGTGGTGTTGCCGCCGCCAGAAGACGTGGGAGCGGCCCGCAACACCGCGCTGGCAGTCGTCGATGACTTGCTGGCTCTGCCGGAAAACCGCAACCGTCGCGCAGTGCTGGTGGGCATCGGCGATCGCTGCGACGAAGTCCTGCGCATGCTGGCCGACGACCGGGTGCAGGCGGTGGCGCTGGTCGATCCGCCGACCGCGACCGCCGCGCCTGCGCAAGATCGCGACTGGACGGCCCAAGCGGCCAAAAAATACGTGTGGTTGGCTGGACCGGCGCGCTCCCAACTGGTCATCGATCGACTGGCTGGGCAGTTGCCCCTAGGGCGCAAACTGGTGGATGGCGAGCAGCTTGGCCTGCAATGGCTGGGCCACCAACCGCACCGCGCCGCGTTGGTCGGCTGGCTGATTAGCGTGTTGGGGCCGTAAGTCGCGGGTCACCCCAACCTCGCTGTCTGCCGCAAGTCTGTCGCCAACCGGCAACGGTCAGCCCGCTACTGGTAGTTTGACAACCTGTAAGCAAACCAGTTCCCGCTCGCCAGCAATGCCGCTACACTGGCCGCCCTTTGCGGCCGCGGCGGTCGCTCTGCCAGTGGCCATGCTCGATCTTCGCTATGTCGTCGCCAATGCCCAAGCGGTGGCGCAAAATGCGCAAAACCGCAATGCTGTCGTAGATATTGACGGCCTAGTCTTGGCGAGTCAGGCCCGCAGTCAGGCCCTAGTTCGGCTGGAAGAGACCCGTCGCGTCGCCAACACGGTAGCCAAACAGACGGGTAAGCCGACGCTGGACGCCGCCGAATTGTTCGCCGCACTGCCGACGTGGCTGGCGAGCGACCTGGGGATTGCCGATTGCAGCGTCGTGCGCGCCAATGAGCGGCCGTGGTTAGTGGATATTGGCAAAAAATTGAAGGGTTTGGAGCCAGATCTCGCCGCGCTAGTCAGCCAGTTGGAGGCTGAAATTGAGCTCAAGGCCCGCCAGGTGCCCAATCTGACCCATCCCGATGTTCCGCTTGGCGCCAGCGATGAGGACCACCGCGAACTGCGCCAAGTCGGGGTGCGCCGCGATTTTGCCAGCGAAGGGTTTGTCCCGCTCGATCACGTTCAACTCGCTGAACAACTTGCCCTAATCGACTTTGAAGCCGGCGCCAAAGTGGCTGGTCAGAAGTTTTATTTCTTGCAAAACGAGATGGTTCTGCTCGATCTGGCGTTGCAGCGGTTTACCATCGATGTTCTGGTCCGCAGGGGTTTTACCCCGATGGTGACGCCGGACCTCGCGCGGCCCGATATCCTTGAAGGTATTGGCTTTAATCCGCGCGGCACCGAGAGCCAGGTCTATACGGTGGCCGGTCACGACCTGTGTTTGATTGGCACCGCTGAGATCACCATTGGTGGCATGCTGGCTGACACGATCATTGAACCGGAGCGGTTGCCGATTCGCATCGCCGGAATTTCGCACTGTTTTCGGACGGAAGCGGGCGCCGGTGGGCGCGAATCGCGCGGACTGTACCGGGTCCATCAGTTCACTAAAGTCGAGATGTTCATCTTTTGTGCCGGTGATTTGGCGGTGTCTCAGGCGCACCATGCCGAACTGCTGGCCATCGAAGAAGAACTATTTGGCGCCCTGCAAGTGCCCTACCGCGTTATGGATATCTGTGCAGGCGATTTAGGCGCTCCGGCCTACCGCAAGTTTGACTTAGAAGCGTGGATGCCTGGTCGCGGTGCGTGGGGCGAAATCACCTCGACTTCGAATTGCACGGACTTTCAAGCCCGCCGCCTGCAGATTCGCTATCGGACTGAGCCCGGAGGCAAACCGCGTTTGGTGCACACGCTGAACGGCACGGCGATCGCCCTGTCGCGCGGTTTGATCGCGGTATTGGAAAATCACCAGCAGGCCGATGGCTCAATCGCCATGCCCAAGGCGTTGTTGCCGTACTTGCCGTTTTCGGTGATCGGCCCGCGGTAGAATTCCGATCTGCTGGTGCTGACTGGGGCTGCCAGCCGGTTGCACCGGCCGAGAACTGCCTGTACTTATTCAACTACGCGTGGGTCTTATTCAACTACTTGTGAGTCGGTGCGGCGCAGTTCCATAGTGCTTGGGCAGTTGGTTCAGGCCCGACGCTAATTGGCTCCGCCTGCGCAGAGTGGAGCTGGTGCCGATTGTACGGGCCGGCGGCGCGAGCAATTTACAATCCCCCACATGTGCCGACGGTGCTTGGCCACAGCAAAGGCTGGGTGCGCGGCCTTTGCTGTGCCCATTTCTGCCTTGCAGTGCTGCCTATGCCTGAAAAGTTAAGCTCGCCAGAACCCCTATCTGACGTTGCGCACCCCCCCATTCAAGTCGGCAGTGAAAGGCTGCAAATCTCAGTAGCAGCGTAATTTCAACAGCTAACTTGCAAAACCCCACCTCAACGATCACCGGCTTGACTCACCAATGGCGATTTGCCGCACCTAAGGCACGGGTTCGGCTGTGCGTCGGTCCCTAAAGCAGTCCGTTGGCCTATCGCCAACCCACTGCGATTTCATCTGGATACGTCGCACAATGAGCAGAGCAAGGATGGCCCGTACGGTCGTTTGCAGTTGCCCCCCCCCTCATTTGGCCACGCATCCTATAACCCCTTGCCAACACAGCCATTATAGTGGTTGTCGCGGCAATCCTGACGCCTCACCTGAGGCGTCTTGGGGTAACCGCCCGAACACCCAGTCCTACCAAGCCGCTTTCGCCGTGGCAAACTCCAGCCGGGGCGTGCGCCTGCTCGTCGACATCATCAAAATGCGAGTCGGTGTGCCGACAGGCCAGCCAATTGCAGCGTTGCCGTGTTTCGGCC
>SHZD01000248.1 GCA_009692465.1 Myxococcales bacterium | reverse complement strand
GAGGGCGTATTCAAAAAACGCCTACTGCGGTTCAGGATGCATCCCGGCATGCTGCGTTGGCGATTGTCTTCCTCCCTGCAACGCACTGCGAGTGCGTTTCGGTCGTCAGGCAACCGCCGCCTTGCCTTCCGGGCGCCTCCTGAACCTCGAAACGGCATATTTGAATACACCCTCTTAGGAACTGTCCTCAACTAACTCGATCGATCTGGGCAACACAGGAGCGGCGAGTCGGCCTTTGGGGACGCGAGCTTAGCGACCAACAAAGCCAGCAAACGGAACCAGTCCCACCATGACTCATTCTGGGACAGTTCCTTGCCCCTGAGGCGTCCCCGGTTTGCGCGCCTCTTCGGCGGCCAATTCTTGCTCCGCCACCCGCAGCCAGGTCTTGATCTGGTAATTGGTCGGATCCTTGGCGGCCGCCTGACGCAAATACGCGACCTTAAGGCTTTTGCTGGTCGCATTATTGCCCTGCGCAGCCAACCGCAGCGCCGCCTGCTTATCGAACTCGGAAATTGGATGCATCCACGGTGGCGCAGCGGGCGGCCGCTTGACCGCTGACTCCGCCGCCAACTCGCGCTCGGCCTGCTGCAACCACGTCCGGTACAGCACATTGAGCGGATCTTTGGCGATGGCCTAGCGCAAGTACATGATCTTGATGGTCTTACTCGCCGAGCGCATGCCTAAGTTGGCCAAGCGATTCGCTTCTTGGACGTCCCCCGCCTTTTTCGCCGCCAACTCAGCTTCGCGCTTCTTTTGCGCCGTTTGCTCAGCGAGCAGTTCGCCCTCGGCCTGCCGCAACAACGGCGGATACAGCGCGTTGCCCGGATCCTTGGCCACCGCCTGACGCAGATAGCCCACCTTAAGCGTCTTGCTCGACGTGCCTTGGGCTTGGATGGCCAATCGATTGGCTTCGGCGCGGTCGGCAGCGGCTTGTTTCTTGGCGGCGACCTTTTCCTGTTGGCGCTTTTTTTCGCGGGCTTCGGCTCTTTTGGCTGCAGCTTCGGCTTTTTCGGCGGCTTTTTGGGCGGCTTCGTCCAGCACTGGCGCCACTGCTGTGGTTGGGGTCAACACCGCCACCGCTTCGCCTGGAGTTGCCGCCAACGGCGTTGCCACGGCTACAACGACCTGCTGAGTTGCATTGGCAGCCAACGGTACCGCGACCGGCGCCTGAACGGGCTCTGGTGCAGGCACCTGCGCCAAACTTGCCACTGCGGTGGGCACATTCGCCGCCGCGGCGCTGGGTGGAGCAAGCAGAGGTGGGCGTTGGGCTTCGTCTGAATCCGCAGCCAAATAGGCTCGGCCGACCAGTAGCCCGATTCCGAGCAACAGGACCGCACCGGCCACGCCCAAAAACAGAGCAGCGGTGGTGCCCAAGCCGCCAGATCGCGTAGGCGGCACCAGCGCCGAGGTCGGCTGCAGCGGTGGCTGAAACTGCGGCTGCGCCGGATTGGGCGAATACTGCTGCTGCGCTGGAATTTGCGAATACTGCGGCTGCGCAAAATTCTGTGGATACTGCAGCTGCGCTGGAATTTGCGAATACTGCGGCTGCGCAAAATTCTGTGGATACTGCGGCTACGCAAAATTCTGTGGATACTGCGGCTGCGCAAAATTCTGTGGATACTGCGGCTGCGGCGGATTGTGGGAGTACTGCGGCTGCGGTGGGCTGGGATACTGCATGGGTGCTGCAGGCGCCTGACCTGAACCCAGCGGCTGGCTGTCCCGTCGAGCGAGGTCAAACTGGCGGCGCTCCTCTTCGAGCTTGCGGCGATCCGCCTGCAACTGCTCTTCCATGCGCTTGAGCCGCATCTTTTCGGGGTCTAGGTCCACGAGCCGCTCCCGCAGTCGCTGGTCAGTTGCTGCAAGGTCAACACTGTGCGCCAGTTGCGAACGGTGCTGACGGTGTGCAGCGCACGATCGAGCCACGCGGTGGTTATTTTGCTCCGCGCCGTGCCGTTGGGCAAGTGCAGGAACATGTCGTGACCGACCACCGCCCAGCGGTCGCCGACTGAACGCTGGGGATCCAAGGCCAGCAGGTGCTCGGGCGTCGGCACGGCAGCCAAACAGGCCACATGCAGCGTCTGCGGGTCGCCACCGGCAGCTACAAACGGATTGGCCTGCACCATCGCAGTCCACTGCTCTGCGCTGCGAATCACGACTGGCGCGGCAAAACCACACGTTTGTTCAATCGCTGCTGCGACCTCGCTAGCCACCCGCTCAGCTTGACCGTGGGGACAGCCAAAAACGACGTTGCCGCTTGCGATGAAGGTGCGCACTGGGGTCGCGCCGGCGAGTGTAAGCATTTTAGCGAGTTGCGTCATCGGCAGCAGGTGCTTGCCGCCGACGTTAATGCCGCGCAGTAGGGCGATGTGCAGCTGCGGGGGCATCGATTCAGGCATGAGTTGGCCACTGAGCGAACGCAGGGGTCGCGCGCGATAGCGTGCAGTGCACTGGAGCGAAATGTCAAGTTTACTCAATGTATCAACATGGTTGAACAATGGGTAGGTGTCGATCGGTGCGAGTACGCCTCAGTCGAAATGCTCCTTGCTCCTTGTCGAGCGACAGCGAGCGACAGCGAGCGACAGGGTACTGGCATCCCAAATCGGGGGCCGCAGAGAATTTCAATGGGGAATCCTGAGCTACCGCGAGCCCACACCCACTAGGCTGCCCCTACTCCACCACCACATACGCACTGGCCACGGCATTGTTGGCCTCCGGGTCCACATACACTTGGTCGTGGTTGACGTCATAGAGCAACTGGTACCCACCCGTCGGCACGCTCAGCGGCAGCGTCAACTTCTGGTCCCACTACAAGTTGACGCAATCGAACACGGTCGGCGACACCGCGGGGCCAATCTTGGTGTACCCAGGGATGCCACTCTTGTCCCAGATGACGACATCGTCAGCCGAGGCCACGCCGTCCTTGGACAGCAGGGCGCGGACCTTGAGTTTGGTCGGGTTGGTCAGCGTGACGTTACCCTTGTTGCAGATGCGGATCTGCATCGCCAGCGGCACGTTGCGGACCAGCTTGGTCGGCTGCGGCTTGCCGACTGCGCCGCCGATAACCGTATACGGCAGGTCGACGAACACATCCCAACCCATAATGGTGATCTTGCCACAGGCGTAGTTGTTGGTGACCACCAGTTCGTCAAGCGCGCCATCGTGATTGAGCTGAGCGCACACATTGTACACGCCGACCGTATTGGGTTTGAGCTTGGCCGAGACGCCGACTGAGAGGTCGTTGACCTTGCCGATCACGGCAAAGCCGTTTTGCAGGTAGCTGGCGGGGACGTCCTGAGTCGTCTTCCACTGCAACCCCCAGCCGATGTCGCCGCGAAAGAACTGGCCGGCGGGGGCAGTGGTGGCGACCCAGCAGCGCACGGAAAGCGGCGCCTTGGCCAGCGTGTAGGCCGAGTTGGAGACCTGCAGGGAACACTTGTAGTCGCCACCAAATGGCGGGTTGGCGTAGCCGGTGCCGGCCGGGTCGATAAAGCCGATGGTGGCCGCTGCCACGCCGAGGTCGACCGGATTGCGCAGGTTGTCCAGTTGCTTGCACAGCACGTTGTCGGCGAACTTGGCCTCGATTTTTTGCAGGGCTGGCGCGACCACGACGCAGATCCACGGTTTGCCGGGCGTGGCAGTGTTCGGCAGGTACGGGTAGGCCTTCGCATTGACGGTGGTGCCTGCCTTGACCTTCATGCCGCCGTTGGCATTGGGAATCTGGATCACAACATCCTTGTCATCCCAAGCGCCGTCCTGCGACAGGTAGATGCCGACCGGCCTGCCCATTTCGGTGGTGGCGGCATTGGAAGCGCTAAACTCCACCATGACCTGGGCCTCAGCGAACAAGTCGCCCTTGGGCAAAACCAGGCTGTCGAGCGTCCACGCCGGGAACTTGACCTCGATCGGCGCGCAGGCGTCGTTGTTGGCTGGGTTGACGTCGCCACCGCCAATCAGGCGCACGCAGGCGAATTGCGGGCCAGCAAATACCTTGGTGAGGTCGCTGTAGTCGAATGCGATGTCGGTGAAGGACTCGATGGAGTTCGGAGCGCCGAGAGCCTTGTTCCACGGCCAGCCCTGAGTGTCGTGCAGGATGTCGTCTGCGCCGATCGTGGTGTCTTTGGACAGCCACAGTTCGAAGGTGAGTCCTTTGACGCCCATCGTCACCATCGGCTTGCCGTAGTTGGTCAGGAACAGCTTGGCCATCGCGGCGCCGGGCGCCTGGACGCTCGGCGCCAGCATTTGCAGCTTGCTGATGAACGGATCGGTCGGTCCGATGCAGCCAGACTTGGCCGTCCACGCGCACACGCCCAGTTCGCAGGTGTCGGTCGTGCAGTCGTTGGTGTCGTCGCATTCAGCCGCGAGTTTGCACGCCTTGCAGCCGACGATGGGCGCGACGCTGCAGGCACCGGTTTTCGCCTCGCATGCGTCGGTCGTACAGGCGTTGTTGTCGTTGCACTTGGTCGGTCCAGCCTTGCAGGTGCCCGCGGCGCACTGGTCGGCCAAAGTGCATGCAAGGCCGTCGTCGCAGCCCTTGCCGCAGCCATCGCCAGCGCAAGGCACCGATGCGCAACCGGTTTTCGGCGAGCAGCTGTCAATGGTGCAGCTGTTGCCATCGCTACAGCCCTTGACCTCGCCGCCTTTGCACACGCCGCCGTCGCAAGCGCTGGCTTGCGTGCAGGCGTCGCCGTCGTCACACGGGCCGGTCTTGACCACTGTGGTGCAGCCGGTGGCCTTGGCGCAGGCGTCGTCGGTACACGGGTTGCCGTCGTCGCAGGCAATCGGCTTGGCGGCCGTGACGCCGCCCCACTTGCTCAAACCCCACACGATGCCTTCTTCGACCGCAAGGTCGGTGGCGTCGAGCTTGTTGTCTTTGGACAAAAAGAACTTCACCGACAGATGGCCAGCTTCGCTGCCTTGGTTGATGGCCTCAACCGAAATGCCTTCGATAAGCGCAGCGGCCGTCAACTTGCCGCCGGGGACCGTGACCGACACGGCTTTCAGTTCCTGCGGCACAAACGGGTTGGCGACGCATAGCGTATTGTTGTTCGCCACCGCGAAGTCGCCGCCGCCGCTCAAGCCAACTCAAATGAATTTCGCGTTTAGCACCGCGGCCAAGACTAGAGGAGACGCCTGGTTAAAAAACGGCAGCCCCAACTTGGCGACAAAGCTGCCCTGGGTCACGCCTGGCGCGAAGGGGTTGACGCTGGGCCAAGTTGCTCCGGCGAGCTTGACATCAGCGACGTCGACCACTGCGTCTTGCGAGGCCACGATGGCCCAACTCAGGTTCGTCATGCCGTTGATGGGCGGCTTGCCCAGATTTTGGACAACAAACGCGAAAGAGTCGTCGGGGCTAGGCAACTGAATCTTGGGCGCCTTGGGCACGAACGACAACACGGCGAAATCGGTTTGGATGCAGCCGGCGATCGGCGTCCAGACGCACGCCCCGGCCGTGCACGCTTCGGTGGTGCAATCGTTGTTGTCGTTGCAAAAGCTGGCTTTCGCGCAAGTCTTGCAGCCAGCAATGGCCACAGGCGCCAGACAGGTGCCGTCGGCCGGCGTGCAACCATCGGTGGTGCAAGGGTTGTTGTCGGTGCACTTGGCGACGCCGGGGGTACAGGTGCCGCCCGTGCAGTAGTCGGTGACGGTGCAAGCGTCGCCGTCGTTGCAGTAGAATGCGCACTTTGGTCCGGTGCAAGGCAGGGATGCGCAACCTGTTTTCGCCGCACAGGTGTCATAGGTGCAGGCGTTGCCGTCGTCGCAGACCTTGGCCTTGCCGCCGACGCAAAAGCCGCCCTTGCAGGTGTCGCCGTCGGTGCAGGGCAGGCCGTCGTCACAGGCGCCGGTCTTGGCCGCGACGGCGCAACCGGTCAGCTTGGCGCAGAAGTCGTCGGGGCACGGCTTGCCGTCGTCGCAGGCAATCGTTTTGGGTGTCACACACTTGCCGCCGGCGCTGTCGCAGGCGTCGACAGTGCAAGCATCGCCGTCGTCGCACAACCCTTTGGCGCCTGCAACAGGCTGGGCGGTCGTGCCATCGCAGTCGTTGTCGACGCCATCGCAGACTTCAGCAGGCGGCACGGTAGGCGTGCACACGGGGCCCGCATCGGCGCCGATGTCGCTGGCGACCGGCCCACTGTCTTCGACGGTCGCCTCCGGCGCGCTGTCGGGGCTGCCTACACTGTCTGCGGCGCCAGGGCTGTCGGCGGTACCCGCACTGCGGCTGTCTCCGCGCCGGCTAGGGCATCGGTGCTGGCGGTGTCGGTGACGATTCCGGCGTCGCCGCCACCATCGCCTGACCCCACAGCGGCGTTGCCGCCGTCCGCGTTTGCGGCCACTTCGCCGGAACTGTCGGTCGGCGCTGCGTCCGCGGCGTCCGCGGAGGCGGTCGTGGTAGCAGTTCCGGGTTCGGCCACACAACCGTGCGCAGTCAAGCCGGCCAAGGCCATGCATGCCGCGATGACAGTGCGCGCAAAATGCCCTGCCGGCGTGGGTGGATTGGGGATAGTCGTGTCGGCCATGATGAAACTCCGAGCACACGGCAAGTGCAAGGTGCGACGAATTGCGAGTCGGCCAAGAGCCGCACATCGCCATCTTTGCAGGTTAGCTCACAGCGTGCATCCTTCGTGGATCAGACGCTAGGCCCGATCGACCTCGCCCCGAAAAAGCCTGTTGCCCGACCTCGATACGCCTCGCTTGACCGTACCCGCCTCAGAACCCCTAACTTTACGCAGATCTACACATGCACCCCGGTCGGCACCGCTTGGGTGTACAAATCCGCAAAGCGGGCAATGTGCTGCAAATCTTTGGCGTTAGCGGCCGGCTTACGCCTCCGGCGACATCAGCCTAAGACAGTTTCGCGCCGGGCAAGGCCCTCCACCATTGCCTGCGTCGTGCGGATGAGCGCGGCGTTGGTTCTTTGCAGCAGTTCTGGCCAAGCGATGGCGCGCTTGGGCTCTGCGCGCGTCGTCACGGACCGAAAAATCGCCAACGTGTTGTGCACCATGCGCCGCAGCAGGTTCATGACCAGCATGCCTTGCGGACGCCAAAGCCACGGTCGCAGGTCTTCCATGAACGCCGTCTCCAGCGTGTTGGGGTTGTGGTTCTCGACCGACCGGCGCCGCCGAATCATCTCGAGCCCAATCATCTCGAGCCACCCCAAATTCACCACCGAAATTCCCCGCGACCGCCGATTTGGGATGCCAGTGCCCTGTCGCTCGCTGTCGCTCGCTGTCGCTCGCTGGCGCTCGCTGTCGCTCGACAAGGAGCAAGGAGCTT
>SHZD01000247.1 GCA_009692465.1 Myxococcales bacterium | reverse complement strand
CAGTTTCGGACAGTTGCCGCCGTCTAGCCAGACGGCGTTAGGAGCGAGTCGGAATACTCCGACAGGCTCCTAGTCGCCCGCCGCGGTAAAAGTGTGCCACCACGGTGGCGTTTGTGCCATGCTCGCCGCGGCTACCTCAGCGCGGTTTGGGCAAGTTTGCTAAAATTTTCAACACTTTTATCGGTTCTTGGCCCGTTGGCTGCGGCGGCCAGTGGCTGCGACCGCGCCGAACCAGCCGATGTCGCCGCCACGGTGGCCACCGAGCCTGCCGGTGCGCCGCGCCTGCGGGTGGCCACGGTTGTCATTCGCTTTGACAATGGCCGACCCGATTTTGGCAGTGCCCCGACCGACGACCGTTTGCGCACCGTCGCGGTGTTTGCGGATGTTGACCCCGCTGATCGCGCCGTGGTCGACGCGCTGGCCGGTCAGCCGCCCGTCATGGACAGTGCAATCGCTGTGGATACTTGCGCCCGCCAAGCGCATGCCCTGCCGCCCGCCGCCGCGTCGCCGATGGTGCGCCCGGCCAGTTGGATTCAACTGCTCGATGTCGGCAATCTCGAGCTGCGGGCTGGTAATCTTATGTTACCCTTGCAAATTCATCTGCTGCCTTCGGTCATCGATGCCACCCGCGGGGTGCGCTACGATGCGGCGGTCGAGCACGGCCGCAGTTTCTTGGCCGCCGGGGCCCTGATTGTCAACTCGACCGGTGGCGACGGCGTCGCGCCTTTTTCGGCGCGGGTGCAGGTGCCGCGACCAGTGCGGATTACTTTTGTCGGCGAACAGCCTACCAGCGCTGGCGTAGTGCAAGGCCTTTCCGCCGATAGCGAACTGCGGGTCCGCTGGGGTTCGGTGGATGGCACTGCCGATCTGGAATTGGTGGCCGGCGCTGAACAAGAAGGGCAGGCGGCGTGGTTGCGCTGTCGACTACGCGACGACGGCGATTTTTCGGTGCCGGCTGCGCTGGTCGCTGAGTTGCCGGCCCGCAGTCCCAAGCGGCCGTGGACCGTGATGCTGGTCCGGCGTACCCGCGGCGCGGTCGCGGGATTTTCCGATCAAGCGCTGGTGCTCGAATTGGCCGATTCGGTGCACGTTGATTAGGTCCGGTGCCATCGCCACCGCCGGTCCCACCGCCGCACCCGCCGCCATTGCGAGCAAGCGTTTGACATTTAGCCGTTGTTCCCAGAAATTGCTGTAGCTCAATCGAGCAGCGCACAGAGGCGATCATGCGGCACAATTGCGGGTGGCAGATGCGGGTATTGGGCTTTGTTGTCGTGTGTTTGTCCGGCCTTGGCGTGGGGGCTCCTGCCAGCGCCGCGGTGCCGACGACCATGGCCGCCAGCGGCGCTTTGGTGTCCACCAGCGGCGGCGGGGTTTCCGATGGCAATTACGTCGCCACTTTTCGCTTGTACGCCCAGGAGACCGGTGGCACTGCCCTGTGGAGCGAACCGCCCACCGTTTTGGCGGTCAAAAACGGCGCTTTTGCCCAGGTGCTCGGCTCCAAGACTGCCCTCGATGCCAAGACCCTTGCGTGGGGCAGCTTGTGGCTGGGCCTGGAAATTGCCCCCGATCCCGAACTGGCGCGGGTCCCCCTTCGCAGCGTCGCGTTCGCTGCAAGGGCCGCCATTGCCGAAGACGTCGATTGCACCGGTTGCATTGGCCCAGCGCAAGTGGCTCCGTCTGTGCTCAAGGACTACGCTAAAAGTGCCGCGTTGGCCAAGGTTGCTACCTCGGGCGCCTACACGGACCTAGTCGGTGGGCCCGATTTGACCCCGTACGCGCTGACTGCGGCTCTGGCCAAAGTCGCGCAAACCGGAGCCTACGCCAACCTGCTCAATGCCCCCGATCTGAATGCCTACGCCAAGGCGGCCAGCTTGGCTGATGTAGCCAAGTCCGGCAGTTACGGCGACTTGCTCAACTTGCCGGTCTTAGTCAAAGTCAATGCGTCGTGTGGCACCGGGCTGGTGGTCAAAGGCATCAAAGCCGATGGATCGCTGGACTGCATCGTCGCGCTTGACCCCAAAGCCTTGCCCAAAGACGGTCTGGACGACATTTCCAATGGCTTATTGACCAACCAGTTCACCGATACGATCAGCAGCGCCACGGTGCCGATGGCAGTTTTGGACAACAATCCCGACGGCACCACCGACACCATCGCTTTGCCCGACATCGGCATTGCCCAAAGCCTGACCATCAAAATCGACGTCACCAACAGTGGCATTAGCGGCATCACCGTCACGCTGATCGACCCCGTGGGCGGCGCGTACGTGTTGCACGACAAAAGCGGCAGCGGTCCATCGCTCAAAGGCAGCTACCCGACGCCCGACAAGCTGGTGAGCGGCGATTTGAGCAAGTGGGTCGGCGCCAACCTCAAAGGCAACTGGAAACTCAAGATCGTCGACAGCAAGTTCAAAGACAACCAGCCCGATGGCCAGTTGAACAGCTGGAGCATCGCCGTCCAGACCCTGTCGTCTAAGCAAGTGGAATCCACCGGCTTGTTCAAAGCCAGCGGCGGTTTTCAGACCCCGTTGGCGGCAATTGCCCCGGAAGTTTGTGACGCAAAAACAAAGGGATACATCTACTTTGACACTGCCAAGGCGCACTTCTACGGCTGCACCGGCACCGGTTGGGCGCGCTTAGACGGCAGTAGCGGCATCGACATTATGAACCAGAGCTGGGCGTTCTCCGTCGATTCCAACACCGGCGGCGATCCCAAGAACGTGGCCGACAAGTTCAACTTGCTCAGCTCTTCCAGTTGGGCAACCTACTGCATTCAAAGCAACTCCTCCACCACGCACTGGCTCAAGGTCGATTACGGCGCGCCGCGGGTGATCGAAGCGTTCGGGGTCGCCGGCTATCCCGGCGGCAGTCACAAGCCCGTCAGTCAATGGCAACTGCAAGGCAGCAATAACAATAGCAATTGGACCGCGGTGTGGGCGGGCGACACCTCGCTGTGGACGGCAGATGGCAACGGCAGCTACCCGCCCAAGGTGACCATTCCGGTGTCATCGCCCGGCGCTTACCGCTACTACCGCATCTACGCCGACAACTGGACCAATGGCCACCTGCTGGTGTGCAACTGGGCCATGTACGAATAGGGGCCGCCGCAAAATCAAGGCGATTTTGCACCTCAGCCCAGTGCTTGGTTGGTGGGTCGCTAAGGAACTGTGACAATTTAAGTCGATCGATTTGATTCTTGCCGGAGCGGCGAGTCGACTTGCAAAGTCGCAAGCTTGCGACCCACCTAGCAAGCAAATGGAACCCTGTGACAGAACAACTGGTTCTGTCACAGTTCCTAAGCTCTCGACTATTCAGCCGACTCGCTCGCTCCAATCCGGACCAGCATCGTCGGCGCGGCTCCCAACAGCAGGACTCAAAGCGGCAAGCGGCGCACCGTCACCTTGTCAATCCGCACCGAGTTCTGGGCCATTCGACTGATCTTATCGACCACCTCCAGATTGGAGCAGTGGCCAAAAACCGCCGCCCGATCATCCAGATGCGGCATCGGTTGCAAAATCACCTGCCACATCGAACTGGTTGAGTGCGGGCCCAAGCTGACCAAACTGATGACCCCTGGCCGATTGTGGCGTAACCGCAAGTCAAAGACGTCGCGAATGCGAAAACCGGCATGACCGGTGCCGTGGCCAAAGGGGTCGCCGCTCTCGATGCGCTGACCGGCTAAAGGCTTGTAGATCAGCTGGTTGTCGTACAAGCGCACGTAGTGCCACTGGTTGGTGAACTTGCGCTCGACAATCTTGCGGCTGGCCCGCTTGCCGGTCGCGAGACCCACCACATGCGCAACCAATTCGGGCACTAGATCGGCGTGCAGTTGGCAGCTAAACGTGCCCGCTGAGGTGGTAAACACCAGCTCCGGAGCGCCGTTGCCCGCAATGTCGGTCAGAGCTTCTGCCAGTGACAGTGGCCGATTTTGCACATCGGGGGCATTGGGCCACGGCGGCTGTAACTCGCGATTATCTGCCAACTCCCACCGCCAGCGCCCTGTGCGCAGAAAGAACCACGACGTCAGCGGCAAGCTGCGGTGGCGATTGACGATGGCCGCGCGACCGCCATTGAATTCGACTTGGGCAATCTCGGGCTCCAGCCGATCCCAAACCGTTGACGGCGGCACCAGCAACGGCCCACCGCTGTCCATCTGCAGCGTGCGCAGCGACTCAGCAGTCAAGTGTTCCGCGAGCTTGCCTAGATTGGGCTCACGCGCTTGCAGGCGCAAAGTGACGAGCAGACTGGCCAGCGACTGGGCCACCGGTGGCTCTGTTCCCGTCACAGTGGCGTGGGCAAACAGGTCGACAACGGTTGCGTCCAGCGGCAACGGCGCTGCAGCGGTGTCTTGCACTGGCTGCGCACTCGGGATCGAGACCGCTGGAGGCGGCGTTCGGCGACACTGAGGCCCTAGGGCCAGCATCGCCAGCAGGATAATCGGCACCCGCAACCACCGCCTAGCGGCGGGTCTTGGGGCCTTGTTTGCTTTGGGCTGGGGGCTGGCCGTCGATAGGGGCCGATTCGGCAAGGTCTGGGGCATGGGCCTGTTGTAGCCCAGATTGGCCAAGATCCCCAACTCGCGCTACGCTGTAGTCGGTTGAGTTGAGGTGCTCTGCCATGTATTGCCATGATTTTACACACTATTGACATGACTGTACTCGGGGTCGATCCAGGCTCGCGCAAATTTGGCTGGGCGGTGGTCCAGCAGCGCGGCAAGCTGGTGCAGCGCCTCGCCGGTGGCGTTGTCCGGCTCAACGGCGAATTGCCAGAACGCTTGGGTGAAATTTTGACGAATATGACCGCGTTGCTCGATGCCCACGTGGTGCAAGCCCTTGCGATTGAAAGTGCGTTTGTCCATGCCAATCCGCGCACGGCGCTGGTGCTCGGCCAGGCCCGCGGGGTGCCGATTGCGCTGGCGGCGGCGCGCAGCTTGCCGGTTTTCGAGTACGCACCGGCAGCCGTCAAACGGGCGATCGTGGGTTCAGGACGCGCCGAAAAGCACCAGATGCAGCACATGATCGCGGCTACCCTAGGTCTAACCGACTTACCCGCCGAGGATGAAGCCGACGCCTTGGCCATCGCCGTCATGCATTTGCGCCAACAGACGTTTGCAGGGCAAGCGCGACCGTCCGTAAAAATCGCGGCCGCGGCACCGTTGATGACCCCAGCGCGAGCGGCGTATCTGCAGGCGGTGAACCAAGCGAAAGCGACGCGGCGGTCGCGATGATCGCTTACCTGCGCGGCACTTGCCAGGCGATCGACGGCGATGCCTTGGTGGTCGACGTGCGCGGCGTCGGCTATCTGGTTGCGGTGTCAGAACCGGATCGCTTGGCCCACGCCGTCGGCGCCGATGTCGAACTGCTGATTCAAACTGAAGTGCGCGAAGACGCTATCGCCTTGTACGGCTTCGCCACTGCCGGTGCCCGCGACCTGTTTCGGGCCCTGATGAGCGTGTCCGGCGTCGGGCCCAAGGCGGCGCTAGCGTTGCTGTCGGCGTTGGAACCAGCGCAACTGGCGGCTGCGATTGCCGGCGGCCAGGTGGCAACTTTGGTCCGCGCCAAAGGCATCGGCAAGAAAACAGCTGAGACCATCGTGGTTAAATTGCGCGACCGTTTGCCTATTTTGGCCGCAGTCGCCACCAAGCCGGCCGCAACGAACAGTGTCAACGCCTCACTGGCGAGCGACATCGAATCCGCGCTGATTAATTTGGGTTATCGACCGCAACTGGCAGCAACTGCTGTGCAAAACGCGCTAGCTGCCCAGCCCAACGCGCTTTTTGAACCGGCCTTGCGCGCTGCCTTGGCCCAATTGCGACGGCCGGCCTAATCGGCCAAAGGGCATCCACAGCATGGCACTTGCCACCCGATCCGCCGCCGACCCGCTGACCGCCCAGCCCGCTGAACCGTTGATGGACCGTGCGCTGCGCCCCAAGTCGTTTGCCCACTACGTCGGCCAGAAAGGCATTGTCCGCAACCTGCAAGTGTTTATCGCAGCGGCCAAGCAGCGCGGCGAACCGCTGGATCACATGCTGTTTTGCGGCCCTCCGGGTCTGGGCAAGACCACCCTGGCGGGGCTTATCGCCGGGGCGATGGGCGGCAATATGGTGGTGACGTCGGGACCGGCGATCGAGCGCAAGGGCGACTTGGCCGGCATTCTGACCGGGCTAAACGAAGGCGATATCTTATTTATCGACGAAATTCATCGTCTTACTTCGGTGGTCGAGGAGAATCTGTACCCAGCCATGGAGGACTTTCGCTTCGATATCGTCATCGGCGATGGTCCGCACGCCCGCACGATTTCACTGTCGCTGCCTAGGTTTACCCTGCTTGGAGCCACGACGCGCACCGGGCTGATGACCGGACCGCTGCGCGACCGCTTTGGCTATGTGGCGCGGCTGCAGTTCTATTCGCCGGCTGAGCTGGCCGTGGTGGTGACGCGGTCGGCCGAACGCCTGCAAACGCCACTAGAAGGCGACACCGCGCTGGAGATCGCCCAACGGTCGCGCGGAACCCCGCGAATTGCGAACCGGTTGCTCAAGTCCGTGCGCGACTTTGCCGCTGTCGATGGCCATACCACGATTTCGCGCGCGATGGCGGCGCAAACGCTAGACGAATTGGAAGTCGATGCCGCCGGTCTGGATCCGATGGATCGCGCGTATTTAGGTAAGTTAATTCACCAGTTTGGCGGCGGGCCAGTCGGTATCGAGGCGATCGCGGCGGCGCTGTCGGAGGCCCGCGATACGCTGGAAGACGTCTATGAGCCCTACTTGCTTCAGCAGGGCTACATTGCGCGCACGCCGCGCGGGCGAGTGGCGCAGGCAAAAGCGTGGCAGCATTTGGGGATAGCGGTGCCGGAGCGCTTGCCGCACGACGATGCTCAGGGGCCGTTGCTCTAGGTGGAGCGCAAGCGTCTGCAAGTTAAGGTGTCCGCCGCAGGGCGTTGACAGCGGGGCCAGCGGCGACCAAAATTGCGGCACCGGCGCCGGTTGGGTGTCGGTGGTGCGCGGGCGTAGCTCAATGGTAGAGCGTCAGCTTCCCAAGCTGAATGTTGCGGGTTCGAGTCCCGTTGCCCGCTCTTGAATGAAATTAGAAGGTTACGGGGCGAAAAACGGGCTGGGTGTCACTCGTTTTTGGCTGGTTTTTGGCGGGTGTCACTCGGTGGGTGTCACTTTTCGGTTGTACACTTTGCTACTGAAAAGGATAGGCACCACATGAAAACCGGAGAACTCGCTAATCCAGCAATCAGCAAAGTGAACCTTGCACTGATCGTAATTATCGCGCTCGGGGTCGGCTGGATTTACCACGACACTTTCTCCACGGGCGACTCGACGTCATTTGCCGAAGATCTAGCAG
>SHZD01000246.1 GCA_009692465.1 Myxococcales bacterium | reverse complement strand
GTGGTGGTGCGCCAGCGACCAGTGGTGGTGCGCCAGCGGCCAGTGGTGGTGCGCCAGCGACCAGTGGTGGTGCGCCAGCGGCCAGTGGTGGTGCGCCAGCGGCCAAAGACGACGCGCCAGTAGAGACACCGTGCCCCAACGTGCGTGATAGCTCTGGCGCCGACTCAGCCCCGACAATGGGCGGGACCGGTTGCAGTAGCGGCTGGCCTGCCGCTTGCCGCACACAGCGGTCATCGGCCAGGTCTGAACTGGAATCTTGCAAAATATCAGATGCTTGACCAAAGATCGGCAGCGTTTGCGGCGCCATGCAACACCAGCGGAATGCGGTTTCCGTACCTGCAGCCTAACCGCGAGGGCCAAAAACTCAAGCACGGGCCCCAAAGTCAGGCAGCGGCAAAAATGGGAGCCTTCAAGAACTGCAGTCGATGGGCAACACCGCTAGGGCAGGATGCCCACCTGATGGCCCAAGGATTCGCCCGTCAAATCGGCAAAAAAGTCATTGCCTTTGTCGTCCACCACTATAAATGCTGGAAAATTAACGACATCAATGCGCCAAATGGCTTCCATGCCCAATTCAGCGTACTCAAGGACTTGCACGTTGGTAATGCAGTCTTGAGCCAGTCGCGCTGCCGGTCCGCCGATCGAACCCAGATAGAACCCGCCATAGCGCTCGCAAGCCTCGGTCACTGCCTTGCTGCGGTTGCCCTTGGCCAGCATTACCAAAGAGCCTCCAGCGGCCTGAAATTGCGCAACATAGCTGTCCATCCGGCCGGCGGTCGTCGGGCCAAACGACCCAGAGGCCATACCCTGCGGTGTCTTGGCCGGTCCCGCATAGTAGACCGCGCAATCGAGCAAATACTGCGGCAGACCCAACCCTTGATCGAGCCGCTCTTTGAGCTTGGCGTGGGCAATATCGCGGGCCACGACCAGCGATCCATTCAATGAAAGCCGTGTTTTTACTGGATATTTACTCAGTTCGGCGCGAATTTCTGCCATTGGTCGATTCAGATCAAGGTGGACCACGTCGCCGGCATCGGCGGCATTGACCACTTCGGGCAAGAAACGCGCCGGATCGGTCTCTAGGGCCTCGATAAACACGCCGTCGCGGGTAATTTTGCCCAAACACTGACGATCTGCTGAACAACTGACCGCGATCGCCACTGGACAACTCGCGCCATGGCGCGGCAGACGCACGACTCGCACATCGTGACAAAACCACTTGCCACCAAACTGGGCGCCAATACCAAGACGGTGTGTCATTTCATGTACTTGGCCTTCAAGCTGCAGGTCGCGAAAACCACGGCCCCATTCGTTGCCGGTGGTGGGCAAGTCGTCCAAGTAGCGCGCGGACGCCAACTTGGCGGTCTTGAGCGCGTACTCGGCCGAAGTCCCGCCGACGACCACCGCAAGGTGATACGGCGGACAAGCGGCAGTGCCCAAGGACTTGACCTTGGATTCTAGAAACTTGAGCAGCGAAGCCGGGTTGAGCACGGCTTTGGTTTCCTGATACAGGTAGCTCTTGTTGGCCGAACCGCCGCCTTTGGCCATGAAAAGAAAGTGGTATTCGTCGCCGTCGCTGGCGTACAGCTCGATTTGGGCCGGCAAATTGTTGCCGGTGTTGGCTTCGCGATACATGTCCAACGGCGCCATCTGGCTGTAGCGCAAGTTGGTACCGGTATAGGTATCGAAAATGCCACGGGAAATATGCTCCTCGTCGTGGCCATCAGTAAGGACGTGCTGACCGCGCTTGCCCATCACCACCGCCGTGCCGGTGTCCTGGCACATCGGCAGCACCCCACCGGCGGCGATACAGGCATTCTTGAGCAAATCCAGCGCCACAAAGCGATCGTTGGGCGAGGACTGCGGGTCGTCCAAAATGCGGCGCAGCTGGGCCAAGTGGCCCGAACGCAACAGGTGGGCGATGTCGCGCATCGCCGTCGCCGTTAACAACCGCAAGGCCTCGGGTGCGGCGTGGACAAAAGTGCGGTCGCCGATGCGCTCTACTGCCACATGGGCGCTGGTCAGGTGCTGCCACGGGGTGCCGTCGTCGTGGTGGTCGGTGTGCAAGATGGGTTCAAAGTGAAAGGTCGCCATCGTCGTGGGCCTCCGGAGAGTTGCAGCACGCCGCGCGCGGCACCCTCGATAGATGAAACTTTTCAGGGTGCTGCATGGCGACCGGGCCTCCGGGCGCCCGTGGGGTTTGGGGCGGCGCGCCCCGAGTTTCTAGTTAGCCGATCAAATGAGATTTGCTCGGCGTCTCAGCGCTTGGTTCGGGGGTCGCGAGCCTGCGGCAGTTGCTCAATTGCCTGCGGGTTGGCGTCAGGCCGCTCCAATCTTGTTGGGGAATTTAACGGTGTCGGCGTCCGTTGGTCAGCTGTTCAGCGAGCCGATCAACTGAGCGAGGAGCCTGTCGGAAATCAATCGTTTATAGAATGTCTATTCGGTTATACGCAATGAATCTATTGCGATCCGACAGTCTCCTCGCTTCTCAGATATTCTCAACTGTCCAAGAACTGCCCGGAGTGAATCCGTGCAGTTTTGGACAGTTGCCGCCGTCGAGCCAGACGGCGCTAGGAGCGAGTCGGAATACTCCGACACGCTCCTAGGCTCGGCGTCTCTACCGGAAAAGTCCCTGGCTCACCGCCGCCGCCGTGCCTTTGCTATCGGACAGAAACTGCAGCAGTTGCTTGCCGTCGATCAGCACCGTCAGCCGCGCTTGCACCGCGATTGTTGCGGTGGTGTTGACCGCAAAAGTGGCTTCGGCACCCACAGCCGCTCCACTGGCGGCAAAATCGCGAACTGAGCCCAGACCCGGCACGCCCCACACCAAGGCCGCCCCAGTGCCCACCTCGCGCAATTGCGGCTGCCCTTGATTGCCCGTTGCCGCCTCGTTGGCCAGTGTCACCGCCGCCCCGTTCAATGGCGTCAGGGTGGCAGTCAGCGGCCGCAGCGCGATTCCGTAACCCGGGCCAGTTTCGACCCCTTCGGCGGACCACGCCACCAGTAGTGTTGCGCCCACCCACGCAAGTGTCGGCGTGCGTTGATCTTGCGCCACGGTGCCGGTGCTCACCGTGGCCACCGCGTCGGCTAACTGGCCGTCCGCGCTCAAAATACGGGCCCGAATCTTGCCCTTGCCATTGGCGGCTACGTGGGTGTAGGCGATCGCGCATTCGCCGGTAATCTTGCACACGATCGCGGGTTGGGTCTGGTCGCCGTCGGCACCGTCGGTGACGGACTGGCTGTCGTTGACCACTAGGTTTGCCGTGGCCGTAGGTTTGCCGGTCGCGTCGAACGATCGCAGGCCTATGCCAAATCCCAAAAAGTCAATATTTTCACCAGAAAATGCGATGTGAATGAGTCCGCCTGCTACGCTCATTGCCGGTTCGCCTTGATCGCCAGCGGTGTCCGGGTCGTTAGCTAGGACTGGGGTCCCGATGGCCTTGCCGTTGGCGTCGAAAATGCCAAGAGCGATATCTTTGCCATCGCTCTGAGTCTCCCAGGCAACGGCAAAACCGCTGCCCACCGCTGCCGCTGCCAGCTTGGCATCCTTGATCGGCTTACTGGCGCCGTGGCCGATGCTGCTGACCGCTTTGGCCACACCTGCTGCACTAAACACGCGTACTCGCAACTCGCCCACATTGCCGGCGTTAATCGCCCAGATAGCAGCAAAACCGCCGCCGGTTAGGGCCACCAATTCATGCGCGACCACGGCGTCGGTCGAATCCGAGAGCGTGTAGCCAGCCACCGGCACGCAGTCACCCGCGCCCGCACATTTTTCGCCACCGGCGCAAGTTGCGGCCGGCTGCGCTGTCAAGCCATCGGCACTGCACTGGATGACTTTGGTTTTGTCCTTGCCGTCGCAGGTTTTGGCATTGGGGGTGCACACCACGCACAGGCCGCTACTGCAAGCCGGCTTGTCGGCCGGACAGGCCTTGGCCTCGGCCAAAGTGCCTGCGCTGCACGTTTGTTGCGTTGCACTGGTGGCGCACAGCGCGGCGCCGTCGTCGACCAGCACCACTTTGCCGGAACTCGTGGCGGCGCATTGGGTGCTGGCGTTGGCGCACACCTTGCTTGAGCCGCCAAACAAGGCCTTGCAGGCGCCGCTCGCACATTGATCGCCGCCGCTGCAGGTGGCTGCCGGGCCGCACAAGCCGGCGTCGATCTTGCCGTCGCAGTCGTTGTCCTTGCCGTCGCAGGTCGATTCTACGGCCTCAAATCCCAAAATAGCTGTGAAATTACATAGATATTTCCCATTGACACACACCGCGCTGACCCCAGCTACGCACAAGCCCTGGGAGGGGCACGCCGAGGCGTCGGTCAAGAATTCGTCAGTCTGGCCGTCGCAATCGTTGTCTTTGCCATCGCAAGTCTTTTCAACGTCTTCGTAGCCAACGACCGCCTTGGTGTCACACAACCACTTGCCTTTTTCGCAGGTGGTGGTGGCGACCCCTTTGCACACACCGACCACACAACCTGCCTTGCTGCCGTTCAGGGCCTCTGCTTCGTCCGTCTTGCCGTCGCAGTCGTTGTCGAGGCCGTCGCACACCGTTTCAGTCACCTCTTCAAAGCCCTGTACGTGGCTGTAGTCACATTTGGCTTTGCCCACCGCGCAGGTCGCTTCCACGCCCCACTGGCACACCCCGGCCTGCAGGCAATTGAGCGCAGCCGATGCGCTTTCATCGGTGGCACCGTCGCAGTCGTTGTCCTTGCCGTCGCAGGATTGTTCAAAGGATTCATAGCCTTTGGCTGTCATGCCCGGCCAATCACATTGCCATAGGTTGCTCTTGCAGGTCAGCGGGCCGTCGGCGCAGACTCCCACGGTGCCGCACGCCGCAAGTGCCGGTTTAGTCGCGATATTGTCGATCTGGCCATCGCAGTTGTTGTCCTTGCCGTCGCATTGCAACTCATTGGCCTCGTAGCCTTGGGCTTTGGCGTAGTCGCAACTGAATAAGCCAGCCTTGCAGATCTTGACCACCGCGCCTTTGGCTGAACACACGCCCTTGGTCTGGCAGCCCACCGTATCGGTGGCGTGCAGGGGCAAATCGCTGCCGACATAGGTGTCGGTTTGGCCATCGCAGTCGTTGTCCTTACCGTCGCAACTGAGCTCGACTTGCTCAAAGCCGGCTACTTTGGCGTAGCTGCACACGGCAATGCCGCCGCTGCATACGATTTCGCTGCCGCTGGCGCACACGCCGTTGGCTTTGCAAGTGGCCTTGCCGATCAACGCCGCCGCCGCCAAGTTGGTGTCAATTTGGCCATCACAGTCGTTGTCGAGGCCATCACAGCTTGTTTCGGCCGCCTGATAATCCCCTGCCGCTTCGTAGCCACAGTTGAATCCCGTCGCTCCGGCGCAGGTCGGTGCCGCAAGGCCAGCACACACGCCTTGGCGTTTACAATCCGTGGGTTTGGCAATGACTTGCTCGTCCGTTTGGCCGTCGCAATCGTTGTCTTTGCCGTCACAGCTGGTCTCGCTGGCCTCAAACGCCAACACCTCGGCGTAACCGCACAACCACTTGCCGCCCAAACACAGCAACGCCGGCTTGGCGCCCGCGCACACCCCGCCGGCAGCACAGACCTTGGCAGGGTCGGCAACGACTCCCTCGTCGGTCTGGCCGTCACAGTCGTTGTCTACCCCGTCGCAGCTGAGTTCGGCGCCTTCGTATCCCGCAGGCTTAGTCAGCGCTTTGCCATCGACGCCGGTCGGTTTGGCTGTCTTGGCCGTCCAGCTCCAAGTGCCGCACACCGCCGCGTTGGTCTTGACGCTGCAGGTCGCCGACCAGCCCCCGCAAACGCCTTTAGTTTGGCATGGATTGGGGTTGCAAGGGTCAAATCCTGAGGTTTGGTTGACCTGCACAGTGCAGGCGCCCAAAGCGAGTGCCGCCAGCCAGCCAGCCGCTAGGTTGATGCGACGCCTCGTTGGGATGGTTGCGGCAGTCGAGGGCATGATGGTGGGCATAGGCTCAAAAACTCCAGTGCAGGCCGAAACCGTGTGGGACTACGGTCGGGACCGGCAACCTGCGCGCAATCACTGCAAGCGCGCTCGGTCGGCGTATAGCGCCAGCCATTTTGGGGGCGACGTCGTCATCGGCGGTCTTTGCCGAGGGCGCCAGCCACCACCACATGCTGCCGAGCGCCAATAGCGCCCCGCCGCCGATAAACGCGTAGTTGGCCAGCTCAGCGTTGCTCTGCGCCGCCCCGACATAAAACGAGAGGTCACTGTCGTATTGGATTTTGCTCAACTTTTGGTTGCCCAAATCGCTGGCAGCAAGGCCATTTTGCGCCGCTTGAAAGCCAAACCACCCTCCGCCGCCGACCGCAACTACGCCCAGAACCGACAAGCCCAGTGGTCCCCACGTGTGCACGGCTGACCGCTTCGGTTTGGTCTCCATGTTGAATTCGACGACCGGCCCCTGCAGCTCTGGGGTCTTGTTTTCGTCTGGCCCGAGCAGTTCTTCAGGTCGGGTACCCTTGGGGCGGGCCGGATCGGCGAGCTGCGGGCCGGTATCCTCCAACTGCAGCGCCACCGCGACTAACTCGCCGCCGTCGGCCTGCAACTGGATCGTCTGCAACTCACTCTGGTAGCCCCTGTTGGTGCTGTGGACCGCCCATGAGCCTGCCTGCAAGAACACCCAACCAGAGCCCAACACCAGGCGGTCATAGCCACGGCTCGCCTTGGCGCTCGACCCGCCGCTTTGGCGCGTGAGCTCGACGCGGGCGCCCTCTGGCGTCACCTGCACCGTGACTCGCACCAATGCGGCCGGAACCAGGGCCTCCAACCGCGCCACTTCCTGTTCGGCGCGCGCGCGATCGTCGGGCAAAAGCTCGTGTTGCAGGGCCCGGCGCATGGAGTCGTGGGCCTCAGCAAACAACTTGCCGCGCTCCGCAGCCTTGGCCGCAGCGATCAAATGCTCCACTGCTGGGTGTTTGCGGTAGGCGGCGCGAAAGTGCTCAGCGGCCATCTCGTCCAAGCCACCGCGCGTTTCTACTCGGCCCAACGCGGCTAGGCGCAGCGAGGCCACGTAGCGCTCTGTCGGCGACGGCTCGGCGCCGGCCCGGCCCGAAGCCAAGCTCCCGCCGAGGTGGCCTCCGCACGCAGCGACCGTCAAGCTGAGCGCCACAACCAGCACATCAAGGCGTGTGCACGCCTTGGCCAAGGCCGGCAACCTAGGGCCAGCACGAGTTTGCGCCTGCGTAGCAGGTGGGTCTGGCGTGTGCGCAGCGGCTGGGCTTAGCAAGCGCGCAGCGGCTGGGCTTAGCAAGCGCGCAGCGGCTGGGCTTAGCAAGCGCGCGGCGGCTGGGTTTAGCAAGCGCGCGGCGGCTGGGTTTGGCGTGTGCGCGGCGGCTGGGTTTGGCAAGCGCGCGGCGGCTGGGTTTGGC
>SHZD01000245.1 GCA_009692465.1 Myxococcales bacterium | reverse complement strand
CGTCTGCAAGGCTGGTGCCTGTGCAAGCGGCAGCGGTGCGACCTGCACCCCAGCCAAGTGTGACGACGCCAACGCTTGCACGGCGGACGACTGCAGCGTGGCAGGCAAATGCGAGTCCAAAGCCGTCGTCGACGGCAGCGTCTGCGGTGCGAATGTGATCTGCAAGGCTGGCGTTTGTGTTGGCGCAGGCCCCGTGTGCGGCAACGGCAAATGCGATCCCGGCGAAACTGCGACGAGTTGCAAGGCCGATTGCGCTGCAACCGTCGGGCATTTCTGCGACAAGAACTGCGGTAATGAAGGCATTGGCTGCTATTGCGACGCCGACTGCAAGAAGTATGGCGACTGTTGCGACGCCGGCGGTACCGGCAAGGCGGGTAACAGTTGTGCCGGGTCGACTTGTGCCTTGTGCAAGTGACAATCGTCCAGCCATACTCTCTGGCGCGACGGCACGACGCATATCCGGAGCGCGGCCCCTGACTTCGTGCTGCGCCTGGTGGCCCTGATTCCGCTGCCGAGGCGCGCGACTCTTCATTATCATGGTGTTTTGGCTCCAGCCAGCTCGTGGCGTCGGCAGATCGTGCTGCATACCGCACGGCCGCGGGTCAAAGTGCTGGCCACGCCGACGAACGAGCCCGAATGCGACCACCCGACCGCAAGCACGTCGTTCCCGCCGGCGCCAAGCCGAAGTGCCGACGCAAGCCCGGGACGGGCGAGCCCGACGACGACCGCAAGGCGTCTACGCGAATGCTCTGGTCGGAGGCGCTGTCCGCCGCCAGCGTAAAGGGACCACCTCGGGCCGCGCACCGCCACGAGGATGGGACCAGGTTACCGCCACAAACTAGGGACCACCCCGCCGGTGCCGTCGTACCCGTGACGCGTCAAGCTTCCTACTGGCCCAATCGACCAGGAGGGTTGCATGTCGTATCGGGAGTTGAGCGTGACGGAAGTCTTGGATGTGTTGCGTATCTGGCTGCTGGGCAAGGGCTACCGGGCTATCGCGGAACTGGTCACCGCGGACCGCAAGACGGTGCGCCGCTACGTGGAGGCGGCGCAAGTGCTCGGGGTAGCACGTGGCGGCGGTGTCGAGCAGTTGACGGACGAAGTGCTCGGTCAGGTTGCCCAGGCGGTGCGGCCCGGCCGCAGGGGCAAGCCCGGCGAGATGCGGGCGCTGTGCCGCTCGCAGCGTGCGCGCATCGAAGCGTGGCTCGACGACGGCGTGCTGGTCCCAAAGGTGCGCACGCTTTTGCACCGGTTCACTGGCGTGCTGGTGCCGGAGCGCACACTGATGCGTTTCGTGGCCGACGAGATTGGCCGGGCACGCAAACCGAAGACGACGGTGCGGGTGGCCGATGGCGCGCCCGGCAAGGAAGTGCAAGTCGATTTCTGCGATCTCGGGTGGGTTCGTGACGCCGACAGCGGGCGGCGCCGCAAGGTGCAAGCCCTCGTGTTGACGCCGGTCTGCAGTCGCTACGAGTTCGTGTGGCCATGCTGGGACCAGAGCGTCGACACGGTCATCGAAGGCATGGAGGCGGCATGGCAGTTCTACGGTGGAGTGTTTGCCGTGGTGGTGCCGGACAATTGCAAGTGCATCGTGGTTTCCGCCGACCCTCTCCATCCGCGTTTCTGCCAGGCATTCCTGGAGTACGCGCAGTCGCGAGGCTTTCTCGCCGACCCGGCGCGGGTGCGCAGGCCGCGGGACAAGGCCCGAGTCGAGCGTTCGGTGCAGTTCGTGCAGGGCAGCCTGTTGCCGGGCGAGACCTTCGTGGACATGGCGACACTGCGCGAAACGGCGTTGCAGTGGTGCTTGGGCACCGCCGGCCAGCGTGACCACGGCACGACCCACAAGCAGCCGGCCGAAGACTTCGCCGCGAATGAACGGCCGCACCTGCTTGCAGCACCGGCGACGCCGTACGACGTGCCGGAATGGTTGAGCGTTGGCGTGCGCTGCGACCACACGATCACCGTGGCGTGCGCGCTGTACTCGATGCCGACGCAGTACATCGGCGAGACCGTGCGCGTGCACCTGACACGCACGACGGTCAAGGTCTGGCTGCATGGCCTGCTCGTCAAGGTCCACGTGCGCGTCGGCAAGGGCCAAGCGCAGATCGACGCCGCCGACCTGCCGCCGGGCACCGCCGAGCTCGCCCGGCGCGACGGCGCCACGCTGCTCAAGCAGGCTCACGCGCACGGTCCGGCGGTCGGCACATACGTCGAGCGGCTGCAGGCCGGGCCGGCGCCGTGGCAACTCGCGCGCCACGTCTACCGACTGCTCGGGCTGTGCCGGACCTACGGCGGCAAGGCGCTCGATGCCGCGTGTCGCCAGGCGCTGGACTTCGACGTGGTCGATGCGCACCGCATCGCCAAGATGCTCGCCAAAGGCCTCGAGCACCGCCACGGCGAGCCGCCGCGGCCGCGCCTGGCGCTCGTGACACCGCTGCGCTTTGCCCGCAGTCCCGATGAGTTCGCGACGCTGCGTGCGACGCCCGCCAGCCCTGAGCCAGGACGTCCCGATGCTGCACAATGACCCCGCACCCGAACTGCAGCGAGCGCTGCGCCAGCTCAAGCTCTCGCCGATGCTGGTGACTCTGCCCGAGCGCCTGCGGCAGTTCCGCGAGCGGCAGATGGCGGTCGACGACCTGCTGCTGATCCTGTTCACGGACGAGGTCCAGCGCCGTGCCCAGCAGGCCACGCGCAAGCGCGCCGACGCCGCAGGACTCGACCCCACGATGGTACTCGACGCCTGGGACCGCACGGCCACGGTGACGTTCGACCGAACGCTGCTCGACCGGCTCGCCACGCTGCGGTTCATCGACGCCCACCAGCATGTGCTGTGCAGCGGTCCGGTCGGCGTCGGCAAGACGTTCCTGGCCCACGCGCTGGGGCACCTGGCGTGCGCGCGCGGGCTCAGCGTCGTGTGCGAAAGCGCCGACAAGCTGTTCAAGCGGCTCAAAGCGGCGCGGCTGGACCAGAGCCACGTCGCGGCGGTGCGGCGGCTGTGCACGATCGACCTGCTCGTCATCGACGACTTCGCGCTGCGGCCGGTGGGAGGCCCAGATCGGTGCATGGAAGTTCTGAATTCTCAAGGCCGTCGGGGCCCTTTGGCGCTCGGCCGCGGAGGCCGATGGCCGGCAGGTGGGCTTGCTGGCCGGTACATAGCATCTACAGTCGGGCCTACACCGTGGGCAACGACGATGCCGTGGAGAAAGCGTCTGCCGACGACGTGCCCTTCTTCGACGCCGCGGCGCAGCGCCCAAACAAGACCGAAAATGTGCGGCAACTGGTTGGCCTTACCCCCTTGTCATCCGCGGTGGCACAGGTCCGTCTGGTGCAAGGTGGCCGGCACCGGCAAGTGCTTGCGTGGGTCTGGTGCAGGGCGCAGGATGCCTGCAGGCGGTGCGATCCGGGCGTCCGGAGGTGCGCGGCGGGGGTTCGGTCGGGGCGACTGCTGGGGCGGAGGGGATTTTGTGTCTCATACCAGTTGGCGGGTACCATTCATATGGATGGTTTTCGTGGTCGAGTTGGGCTCGTGTCGGGCGCTAGACGGTGTGAATGGGCTGTCCGTGACATGCTCGGAGACAACATGGGAAACTGGCAGATCTGGTGGTGGATGGTAGGGTTGTCGGTCGCGTGCGGCGGCGGCAAGTCTGGCCCAACGGCAACACTGCCCGGCGCGGTTGACGCCACGGTAGACACCTCGGTCGGCGCGCTCGATGCGCTCGATGTAACGCTTCACGCGGTCGATGCCTCCGCCGACGCCTCTGCTTCCGCAGTCGGCCAACCGGGGCTGAGGCGGGAATCCTTTGGCGTATGGGATCGGAGCGGCTACCAAACGGTCGCCAAGTACCCGTTTACCCGTGGCCAGGAGTACTCTGCCGTCTGGTCCACCGTGAATCCGGCCCAGGGGTCGTTTGACTGGACCGCGTTGGATGCCCAACTGGCGTTTGCCGACACCCAAAACGAGCACATGAACGTCCAGATCTCGCCCATCGGCGGCGCAAAAGGCAGCACTGTGCCAGCGTGGATCTTCGCCACCGGAGTGCCCAAGGCGACCGACGGCACCTTTACCTACGGCCACTACCTGAACCCAGGCTACAAGGCCGCCTTCAGTGACATGGTCCAAGCGCTGGCCAAGCACTTGCGCCAGGGCGTCGCGCCGGCGCTCCGAGCCAGGATCGCATTTGTCCGCTGCGACACCGGTGCGACGGGCGACGAGGCGCCGTATGAGGAGCCGGACCTGCTGGTGCCAAAGGAACTTCAGATTTCCAACAAGGATTGGCAGTCCTTTCGCCTTTGGGCGTTTGAAACGTACCGGCACGCGTTTCAGGACGGGCCGGGCCCAATGATTCCTCTGTTGTTTCAGGACATCGAGAACACCGGCTATCCCGTCGAGTGGGAGTGGGTGCGCAGCCACGTGCTGGGCGGCTTTGGTGCCAAGTATGGCGGCCAGGTGCGCGGCCACCACTTGAGCGAGTCCCAGGCAGTGCCCCAAGCGTTCAAGGCGGTGGCGCTGGATCCGGCGATGCACTTCTTCTCGCGCAACGAGATGGACCAGACGTGGAGCAAACCGTTCTTTCAGCTCAATATCCGCCTGAACATGTATTGGGCAGCCGTGGAGCAACTGCACGCCGGCATGAGCATCTGGGATATCACTCAGTCTTGTCTGGAGCGGACCGCCGTCGATGGTCTCCAGTCCGACTTCGAGTTCTTCAACAAGTGGGCAGGCCAAGTGGACGCCACCACCGCGGGCGGCGGCTTCTGCATCCTGCACGAAGGCCTTGACGCGTCGGACATCGTGAAATTTCCTGTGGCCGCGTACGGGAACTTGCCGGCCAACAAGGGCAGTAAGCAGCGCTATGTCGCGATCTGCAAGGCCTACGCGGGCCAGGGCGCGCAGATGGACGACGTGGACTCCGCGACCAAGGGTCAGGTCGCCCAGCGCGACAACCAGAACGGATTCAATGACGCGGGCTGGAAGATCGTGCCCGGGAACTATGAGCGCTTCATTACTCAGCTCCAGCCGGACACCACGAGCAAGGGCCTGTGGCGAATCAACGGGCCGCTGACGAGCGCGTCCCACCGCTACGACCGCTTCGCGCGGCGATTTGACCACGCTGCGGGGATGGACACGCTGCGCTTTGACGTGCAAGACCAGTTGTTGGCATCGCCTGGGCAGCGGCTCCAGCTGACTGTGGACTATCTGGACCGCGGCACGGGGCAGTTCGCGCTGCAATACGATGCGCTCGGCGACAATCACAAGACGGCGTTCACCGTCACCAAGAGCAACAGCAACACCTGGAAGACCAAGACCGTCGAAGTCACCGACTGGGTGTGTGGCAACCACGGGCCGAACGGCGCGGACCTGATGCTGGTGAACCTGGATGCAGACGATGACATCTTCCATGGCATAGAGGTGGTGAAGCTGGCCGATGTGACTGTGGGCGTCGTCGGCAAGGGCGCGGCGACCGCCCGCAGCAATGCCACGACCTATGCGCCGGTGGTGGGAACGTTCATGGAGGGGCAGCGGCTGGAACTCGCCGTCGCGCCCGAACCCGGTTGGGTGTTTACCGGCTGGAGTGGCGACTTGAGCGGCATCAACCCGCGGCTATTTCTGTTTCCGACGCGAACCACGCAGGTCACGGCGCATTTTGCGCTGGCAGGGCCCTGATCGGAATTTGGTGTCGGGTATTTGGGGCCCCGGCAAAATCAAGTCGGTTTTGCCGACCGACCCATTGCTTGCTCGGTGGGTCGCAAGCTCTCGGTTTTGCAAGTCGTCTCGCCGCTCCGCTCCAAACTCAAACCGATCGAGTTGTTGCGACGAGGTGCCGTATCGGGTTCTGGCGGCAAATCAGCACCTGAAGGGCGCAGGATGCCGGCAGGCGGTGCGATCCGGGGGTCCGGAGGTGCGCGGCGGGGATTCGGTCGGGGCGACTGCTGGGGCGGAGGGACTTGCGTGTTTTATACCATGCCTATTTCTGGCCGGTGCTATAGAGTGTCGGCCATGCGCTACCTCTTTGCCCTCGCCCTGTCCTGCTGCGTCGTCCTGTTGCCGCGCCCTGCCCGCGCTTGAGGCTGCAGCGTGCCCGCCGGTCCGGCGGCGTCAGCACCCAGCCTGCCAGCCCCTTCGGCTGCGGCACATTCCGCCTGGCTTGCCGGCGGCGCGGTGTCGACGATGACCGCACATCTGGTCATGCCCAGCAGCCATGCGGTGTTGGAGCAGCAGCAGGCCGTGGCCTGGCTCGGTCGCACCGTCGGCCCGTGGCAGGTGCGCGCGGTGGCCGGCGGCCAATGGGGCGGCACGTTCGAGACGGGCGGCACCAGGTTCAGCTTGAATCCCGGTTGGGTGGCCGGTGTCAGCGTCGGTCGCAACCTGTTGGTGCAGCAAGGCTTACGGCCGTACGTCGGCGGCTCGGCGGCGCTGGCGGTGGCATCTTCAACTGGAACGGACGGTCACCGCCTGACCGCTAGCGACATGCGTGTCGGCTGCGACGTTGGCTGGTTGCTCGCCAACCGTTTGTATTTGCAAGCGGTGGGCCGCTTGTTCGGCGGGCCGGTGTTCTGGCACAACGTTGGCACAACGGAGGTCGGCGGCGACCGCTGGCACGTGCAGTTGGGCGCCGGCGCCGGTGTGCACCTGGGCGCGGGACTTGCGGTTTTTGCCGAAGCCGTGCCGCTGGGCGAGACCGGCGCGTCGGCCGGTCTTGTCGCAAGCTGGTGACCTGCCAGTCGTCGTCGAACGGATAGGCCGGCGCCAGCTTGCCCAACTCCTTGTATTCCGTAGCCGCCGCATCATAGAACATGGTAACCACCCGAGCAACCACGCTTGGCAGCCCGGCTCGACATCCGCCAAAGTCCACGGACGGTGGAAAAGTTCACCCGTCAGCGACCCAATTCCACGGCAAACGCCCATCAATTCTCGACATCGGCGTCGTCTGCACGCGCAGCAGGACATCGGCGATGTACGCCTCGGGTTCCACACCGCACGCGCTCGGCGGCGAAAGCGCGAACGGAAAGGCCGCTGGCGGCGAGGTCGACAAGCTGCTCAAGGAGGCCGTAAGCCACAGCAGCGTCGGCATGACTGGCTACCTGCATCTGACGCCAGAGTGGGCCATGGTGTGGCTACGCGGCGAAGGGTTGCAGACCGCTCAATATGGTGTAGGTTGCATTCAACCCGTCGGCGTGCACGGGGCCCAGCGTCTCGCCTCGCCAGAGCCGCGCTGATGGACGCATGAAGCAGGGTCCACAGTCAGGAATTTCAACCCACAGGTGATTGCGATGCGCCTTGTCCTCCAAATCTGCATGGTCGTTCTATGTTCCGTGCCGGCGTTCGCGCACGCTGCCGCGCCAGAAGAGGGCTCCGACGTCGTAGCGCCCGCGCCTGAGGCGGTCGATGCCGTCACGT
>SHZD01000036.1 GCA_009692465.1 Myxococcales bacterium | reverse complement strand
ACTGTCCGAAACTGCACGGATTCACTCCGGGCAGTTCTTGGACAGTTGAGAATATCTGAGAAGCTAGGAGACTGTCGGATCGTAATAGATTCATTGTGTATAACCGGATAGACATTTTATAATCGATTGATTTCCGACAGACTCCTAGGGATGGCGGCGATGCAGCCGGACACCTTTACCGTGCAGCGCAGCGCCGACGTCAAAGCGCCTGCAGACAAGGTCGGGGCGTTGATTGCGGAGTTTCAACTCGCTGTAAGCGGCGAAATCACCAAAGAGACCTGGATCATGGCTGGCAAAAATGACGGCTTGATGGCCAAAACCATGTCGATGATGATGAATATGGACAAAATGGTCGGCGGTGATTTTGAAAAGGGCTTGGGCGCGCTCAAGGGACTGGCTGAAAAAGGCGGTTAAGCTCTACGGCGGTCAGCGCAGTGGCGATCAACTCAAGCGCCGGTGGGCCTGACAGGGCAAATTGCGACGCACGCTGATCAGTTGTTCGGGGTCCAGCCACGCGGTGACAAAGCCTTCGCCATCGGAACAGCGGGCGACGACATGGCCCCACGGATCAATGATCATCGAGTGCCCGTAGCTGTGGCGCGGGCCGCCGTGGTGGCCCCATTGGCCGGGCGCCAGTAGCCAACACTGGTTTTCAATGGCGCGGGCCCGCAGCAAGACCTCCCAGTGATCTTTGCCGGTTTGCAGGGTAAAGGCCGCCGGCACGCAGAGTACGTCGCAGTGCTTAGCGGCAAGCTGTCGATACTGTTCAGGAAATCGCAAATCGTAGCAGATGGTCAGCCCCCAGCGGCTGCCTAGCAAGTCGGCCGTCACCACCTCGGCGCCGGGGGCGACGTGATTGGATTCGCGAAAGCTGACTTGGCCAGGAATATCAATGTCAAACAGGTGGATTTTCCGGTATTTTTGCACAATGGTGCCATCGGGACCGAGCAAGACGCTGGTATTGTAGACTCGGTGGACTTCGCCGGACGTCTCTTGGTAAGAGCCGATTAGAATCGCGGCGTTAGTCTCCTTGGCCAACTGGGCAAAGTGGCTGACGATGCGGCCATCGAGAGGCTCGCCACAGTTTTCGGTGGTGGAGACCCTCAAAAATGCTACGTTTTCTGGCAAAGCAATGAACTGAGCACCATCGGTAGCAGCGGCGCGCACCAATTCGGCTGCCCGTTGCAAGTTATGGGCAATGTCCTCAGTTGATTTGGTCTGAATTACCGCTGCTTTAATCCGCTGCATGGCGATCTCGGCACCGCCAATTGTGGCGCGCGCGCAGTGTGCGGGCAGGCGGGCCAGATTTCAAGAGCCACAACCGCCGCGATTGCGGGCTTTGGGCGCAAAACGGCATTTCCGACGTCGTTTTGGCCTTGACAATCGCCTTGACCTCCCTAGCCTACTGCGTCGGCTTTTCGCCGCTGCGGTGCCACGGTAGTCATACTCATGCTCAAGTTCGGATATGTGCTCGCTCTTACTCTTGCGACTCAACTGCCCGCCGTTGGCGCCATGGGCGAGAGCCTGGTGCCGCAAGACGGCGATCCCAAGCCAAAACTGATGTTGGTGCCGCCCACCACGCTGGGCGAACCCAAGTCGGCCCAAGAACGGCGGGTGCTCAAGGCGGCCCAAGATCAAATGTCGACGTCGGCAGTGTTTGACCTCGTCACCGACCGCGAAAAGGTGCCCGACAAGGCCGATCCAAAGAAAAACGCGCCCAAACCCTCGCTGTCCTCCAAGCGCATTGATGCCGCCGACGCGGTGCGGCAGGACGGAATCAACTTGCAAGGCGAGGGCAAGCACGGCGAGGCGTTAGAAAAACTCAAAGACGCGGTCGCGCTGTACGAAAAGGCCTACCTAGAACTGGTTAATTACAGCAACTTGGCTGACGCATATATGCGAGCTGGGGTGTGCGCCTACCTCGCCGGTCACGGCGCTGGCGAGGCCACTCACTGGTTTGAGTTGGGCATTGCGATTGAACCGACTTTGGTCATTGATCGGCGCAAACAGGACAAGGGTCTGCTGGAGTTGTTCGATCAACTGCACGCCAAGATGGACGGCGGCGGCAAGTTTGCCATCGTCGTCGAGCTGCCTGAAGGCAAGGTGGCGGACGTTTTTGTCGACGGCGTCAAGCTGACCGGGCCACTGTACACGGCGCAGGACCTGATTGTGGGCACCCATTACGCTCAGATTCGCGCAGAAGGGGTGGTGCCGTGGGGCGTGATCGTGCGATTGGGCCGCAAGGACGCCAAAGTCAGTGCCAAAGTGACGGAAATCAAGCGTGAAGAGAAGAAAGTGCAGGTTGCGCTGACCTTGGAAGCGTTGGCCGATTGTGCCCGCGTCGGCGCTTTTACCATGCCGCTGTGCAAGGCGCCGGCCACCAAACTGGCCAAACAGACGGGAGCTGCGTTTTTCTGGTTTGGCCTATTGCGGTTTGACCGCTTCAATCGGCCGTCGGTAGTGCCATTTTTGATGGATATCGCTTCGGGTGGGACTGCTCAACTCAAAATCATCGAACTGCAGCCCGATTTAGGGGATCTCAATCGCAAGATGACTGAGCATGAGGCCGAAGTCGCTGCAGCCGTGAGTCAGTTTCCCAAGGCCCGTGCCCTGAGCAAGCCGCCTAGCGTGTACGCAGGTAAATAGCCGCGGCTGCGAATGCCCATCCAGAATCACTAGCCGCGCAAACTGCGCATACGATGCGTGCATACTAGGGCCTTAGCGCCATTTGCGTTGACGCCGCCGCGGTTTGGCCTGAGGATGTGCGCTGCGGTGGCCCCGCTCCGTTGGGTCCTGCCGCGCGAGGCGCCGATGTCCCCCACCGCCCAAGTGAGAATTCGACCTATAAAACCAGCCGGTTTTACGCTGCTTGAGTTGATGATCGTGGTGGTCATTATCGGCGTGCTGGCCACGGTCGCGGGTCAAAGCTACAAGCGCTTCACCCGACGGGCCCGCGTCCAGGAAGCTATTTCGATGCTCGGTGACATCCGCATCAAGCAAGAGAACTACTACCAAACCTATCACCGCTACATTTCGACTGGGGCGACGGACACCGATTTTCATCCCAAAGACATGAACTGGCAGACCATGAAAACCACCTGGGGCATCGACTGCACCAAAGCCGGCGATGTCACCGCCTACGCTGGCTGGTGTGCTCTTGGGGCTGGCTACCGCAGTGGCGAAGAGGCCAATTTCCAGTTATTGGTGATCGGCCGCGACCCGGTGACCCCGCAAGTACCGCCCGTCAAATACGTCATCACCCCTGGCATCGACTGGTGGTATGCCCGCGCTCGCGCCGATTTTGATCTGGATGGCGCGTTTTCAGACATCTACCTGTCGAGCGAGATGCGCGAGCCGGTACTGGAAGACGAACTGGAATAACCGAACAGCGGTCAGGCCACGAAAAAGCGAGCAGCCGAACCTCACTTGGCGCAATCGCTTTGCCGTGCTTGCCTTGGTTAGGTTGTGGGTCGGTGGGGCAGTTTTTCTTGACCACCGCCGCTGCGGCCGTCGGATTCATACGTCGTCAAATTGGCATTTCCGTGCACGCTCGAAGCAGCTTGGCCAGCGGCAAGCGGCCAGTGTGGTTGCCGATCACCAGCCGCAAGTACGGCGCGCCTGCCAGGGGCTGCCCGGCAGTCGTTGCGATCTGACACAGATCGTCAGCAGCGCGCACGATCGCCTTGTCAGTCGGCGTGGCACTGCTGCACAAGGCCAGCAACCGCAATTGGTGAGCAGCCACTGCCAGTTGAGCATCGTAGCGACCTAGAGCAACCAGCGCAGCCGTGGCCGTCTGATCGCGCAATGGACCCAGGTGCACGACGGCAAAAAGCGCCTGCGCTGCATCGGTTTCATCGGCAAGTGCGCCAGGCAGCCAGGTTACCTCGTCATGGGCAAGCACCGCGGCGAGCCAGTTGTGGCGGACCGCCGACCACCGCTGCGGCGGACAAGCCTGGCGGGCGCGCTGGTACCAGCTGGCGGCGGGCAGTCGCTCCAGCACCCACAACGCCATCGCCAGGGCGGTTTCGGGCTGGTCTGCAGTCTGCGCGGCCTGCCATGCCGCGGTCGCTGCCTCGGCAAAAGTCGCCCCACGCGGGTCTAGGCGAGCCAAAATCTGGCGAATCGCTTCGAAGTTGCCGGCGTGGCCGGCAGCCGCCATCAGCGGCAGCAGCGTTGACCTTAGAGGCGGCCAGCTTTGCGCCAGTCGCAGGGCCTGGTCGAGGTGACCGCCAGCACATAAGCTATCGATCAGGGCGGACAGCAAGAGATCGGCACCGCCGGGCTGGGCATGTTCGCGCCACGCTGGATGGCGCGGCGATTCCACCCAGCCTTGGGCCAGCGAGGTCAACTTGTCACAGGCCGGGCTATCGCGCGCCGCCCACTGCGCCAAAATCACGGCCACTGCGGGGGCGATTTGGGGCTGACCATCGGTGGCATGGACAAACAAGGCCTCGAGTTGAAGGGGCTGCTCGCAAACGCCTAAAATCGCGCATATTTTTTCAAGCTGTACCTGCGCCGACTCGGATAGCGGGGTAAAAACTACTTTTGGCGCGCCGAGGCCGTCCAGCAGGCGCAGAGCCCAAACGGCAGCCTGCTCCGGGTTCGCACTGACCGCAGCGCGCACCAGTGCCACCGCGATTTCCAGTTCGGCCACATCGCTTGGAGTCGGACGCAGCGCTTGGCGCCAGGCCAACGCCAACATGTCGACCGCGGCGTCGACGGGCAGCCGTTGCAAGTCGCGCAGCGCCCGCGGCGGCGGCGGTGTCGCGGGGGAAGGCCGCAAACGCTCACGCAAATTGGCCAGAACTGAACCGCGGTCATCGGAGGTCGTCTGGGCTCGCCGCAAGCGCTTTTGCAGCTCTAAAACGACGGCCACCGCATGAGCACAGCGCGGGACCCCGCAACTGCAGTCGGTGGTCAAGGCGGCGCCCTTGCGGGTAATGGCGACTAACTCTCCGTGATCTCCCTGACTTACTGCGCACTGGGCCGCATCGCTGTCGCAGCGCAAGCGGCCAACCCAACCATCGCGAAGCAATTGGCCGCCGACCGTGCTGTTGCGGGCCCCTGCCCATGCCAGTGTGGACAAGGTGCCGATCGCGTCGCGCCAGGCCAGCAGCACCCGCTCATCGATCATGGCTTGGCAGTTCGCTCGGATTGGGCTCGATGCCGCGCCAAGATTTGCACGAGTTCGGGTTGGCAACTGCCGCCGCACGGCCCGCAACCGGCAAACGTAGCGTCAAACAGCTGAGCCAGGGTGCAGGCGCCCTGCCCGATGGCGCGCTCAATTTCGCTGAGCGGCACGGCATTGCAGCAGCAAATCACCGGGTCATTGGCTCGGGAGTTGCGATTCTTGGCGACCGGCGGTCGGCTCACGGGGCCTCGCCTGTAGCCCGCGGGCCCAGTACAGCAACGGCTCCCACTTGGCCACGGACCGCAGCTTCGATTTGACCCAGCAAGGTGCGCGCCACCTCGTGGGGATTGCCGAAAAAGCTCGCTCCGGCGGCATGATCGTGGCCGCCTCCGCCCAAATCGCGCGCAATATGACCGACTTTGACGCTAGCCTTGCTGCGCAGTGACATCTTCCACTCGCCGGCCTGACGACCGGGCTTGATCTGCAGCGCCACCAACACACCGTCGGTGCCGATTAGCGTTGAAATCGTTTCACCGACCGCATCGGCTGGCACGTCCAGCCCGTTCACGATGTTGGGCTCGGCCACCACCCACGCAATCCGACCGCCATCCGCGTAGCGGGTAGCGGCGATGATGCGCCCGAGCAACTCGAGCTCCGCGCGCGGTCGCGAGGCAAACAGGGCTTCCTGAATGGGATTGGCATCCATCCCGGTCTGCAACAGCGCCGCCGCCGTCCGCAACGTGCGCGGCTGGTTGCGCAAGAAGCGAAACGAGCCGGTGTCAAAGCTCATCGCCGCATACATTGGGGCGGCGACCCCGGCATCGATGGGCCAGCCTAACGCCAGCAGCAACTCGTAGACCAGCTCGCCGGTTGACGAAAAATCAGTGGCAATACAGCCCGTTACGTCCGATCTGGCCTCGCAGGGGTGGTGATCGATGACCCACACCGGTTTGCCCAGATCGCGCATGCGGCGCACGGGTCGGCCGCCGCGATCGGGCTCATGGGCGTCAAAGATCAGGCCCAGATCCGCGCTGTCCAGCTCGGCAGCGTTGCCGTCGAAGTCGCCAATGCGGCGGTCAGGATCGATCCAAGCATAGCGCGGCGGGCACGGGTCGTCGTTCACGATCACGCTGCGATGGCCGGCCAAGGCGGCGGAGCGGCAAAATGCCAGTTGCGAGCCAAGGCCATCGGCGTCGGGGCCCACATGGGTCATCAGGGCCAGCGTGCGCGCTTGTCTGATTCGGTCCAGCAGCCACGGCGCAAACGGGTGAGAACACAAGCGTTGCACGGTGAACTCCTTGGGCGGCAGCGCCGAATGGCCGCCACAGCATGCTAGCACAACGGCGGATCGTCGCACGCTGGCCGCCGGTTGGGACAGCCCCAACGTTGCCGGTCGTGACCAGAGCGCTGCGATTGCAGGGTCCATCTGGCTGCGGCATTGTGTGGCCGCGTTGGCTTGGCAACCATTGAATGACAACTGACCGACGGAATCGCCGACAATGGAACGACTCACCGCTACCAGCCACGGAATCGCTCGCGCCGTAGACCTGCTGCGGGCCGGCGAACTGGTGGCTATTCCAACGGAAACGGTGTACGGGCTGGCTGCGGACGCCAGTGCTGATCGAGCGGTAATCCAGATCTTTGCGGCCAAGGGCCGTCCACGCGGCAACCCGTTGATTGCGCACGTCGCCTCGTTGCAACAGGCCCAAGCGCTGGTCGAGTTTAGTCCGTTGGCCTTGCAGTTGGCTGAGCAGTTTTGGCCTGGGCCCCTGACTCTGGTGCTGCCGCGGACCGCACACTGCGCCGTGTCGTTGTGGGCGACGACGGGTTTGAACACTTTAGCGGTGCGCATGCCAGCCCACGCCACCGCCCTGGCCGTTTTGCGCGCGTTTGGTGCTCCGCTGGTGGCGCCCTCGGCCAATCCATCGGGCCACCTGAGCCCGACCTGTGCCGATCACGTCGATCCGGACTTGGCCTCGGCGGTCGTCGACGGTGGCAAGTGTGCGATCGGTCTGGAATCCACTATCGTGCAGATTAGCAAGGACCGGGCGTGGTTGTTGCGGCCTGGTGGCATCTCGACCGCGCGCCTTGAAGCGATTTGCGGCCCACTTGCGGACGGCACTAGCCCGCAGCACCCGCGCAGCCCGGGCCAGTTCGCGAGCCACTACGCGCCGCGCTTGCCGTTGCGGATCAATGCAACTACGGTTCAGACCACCGAAGCGGCGCTGACCTTTGGCGCCATCGAGCTGACGGGGGCCGCAACGGCGCTGAACCTGAGCCAGTCTGGCGATTTGAACGAGGCAGCGGCCAATCTTTTTGCCTTTCTGCGGCTACTGGACAACCCGCGCTGGTCCGGGATTGCGGCCATGCCCATCCCCGACAGCGGCATCGGCCAAGCGATCAACGACCGTTTGCGGCGGGCGGCCCACCGTTAGGCGCAAAATCTGTCGTCCAATGGATTCGGGCACGACCTTGGTCCGCGACTGGGCTTTTGCCACTGGAACGGAACTGCGCTTGCGTGCTCGCTGTCCGGGGATCAGACCCGCAGCGTCCATGCAAGGCGCTGGACAAGGCGCTCGCCACGAGTGCCGACGCGGTCAGCGGTAAGCTGGTCGAGCGCTACGTGTGGCACACCCACTTGATGACTGGCTACCTCGACTGGACCACAGTGCGCACTGTAGTTCGGGTCTGCAACGTCACCACCGACAAGACCACCGGCGAGCGTACAGTCGAAGACCACTACTATCTCAGCAGCCTACGCCACACTATCTCAGCAGCCTACGGCACACTATCTCAGCAGCCTACGGCACACTATCTCAGCAGCCTACGGCACACTATCTCAGCAGCCTACGGCACACTGTGCTGCCGGCGGCGCCGTGGCTCGCGATGATTCGGCATCGCTGGGCGGTCGAGAACCACAACCACACCACGCTGGACACGGCGTTCAGGGAAGACCTGCGACCGTGGCTTTGGCGTCCGCAGGGCATGCTGGTCATGAACCTGCTGCGGCACATGGGGTACAACGCGCTGGCGATTTTTCGGTCCGTGACGACGCGCGCGGAGACCGAGTGCGCCATCGCTTGGCCAGAACTGCTGCAAAGGACCTACGCCGCGCTCATCCGCGCGACGCAGGCAACGGTGCACGGCCCTGCCCGGCGCGAAACTGTCTCAGGCTGATGTCGCCGGAGGCGTAAGGCGGCCGATAACGCCAAAGATTTGCAGCACATTGCCCGCTTTTCGGATTTGTACATCCCATCGGTGCCGACCGGGGTGCGTGTGTAGATCTGCGTAACGTTAGGGGCTCTGAGGCGGGCGCGGTCAAGCGAGGCGTATCGAGGTCGGGCAAGAGGCTTTTTCGGGGCGAGGTCGATCGGATGTCTATGGATCTGCGGCCAGCGGTTGACGCAAACAGGCAGCCGGCCCACAGTGAACACGATCGTGCAAAGCCCCAACACTGCCGAGGCGGCACTGGCGATCTCACGGAGGAGTAGGCGATGGCCAAGCTACTAATCGTCGATGACGACCTGTCCCTGCGCGAATTCTTGACGATTTTCCTGCGCCGCGAGGGCCACGAAGTTGAGACCGCCGCCAACGGACTTAAAGCACTGGAAATGCTAGAGAATGACCGGTTCGACCTAGCCATGACTGACATTCGAATGCCCAGAATGGACGGTCTTGAGCTACTTGAAGCTGCCCGCCAACGCGGTATCGAGACGCAAATTGTGGTTATGACGGCGTTTTCGTCGACAGACACGGCGCTGGACGCCATGCGCAAGGGCGCCTACGACTACATTACCAAGCCGTTCAAACTTGAAGAAATCAAACTGGTCATCCAAAAATGCTTGGAAAAGAGCCAGTTGGTCGCGGAAAACCAGCAACTCAAGAAGAAACTGGCGCAACGCTCGGCGGTCAAGTCGCAATTCGTGTGGACTTCCAAGGCGATGGACGACGTGGTGACCATGGTCCGGCGGGTGGCGCCGACGCCGTCTTCGATCCTGATTCTGGGCGAATCGGGCACTGGCAAAGAACTGATCGCCCGCATGTTGCACGATGGCAGCGATCGCAAGGACCGGCCGTTTGTGGCCCTCAATTGCGGGGCGATTCCCGAACAATTGATGGAATCTGAGCTGTTTGGCCACGTGCGCGGCAGTTTTACCGGCGCCACCAAGGATCGCAAGGGCCTGTTTGAGGCGGCGACGGGCGGCACGATTTTTCTCGATGAGATAGGCGAACTAACGTTGAGCTTGCAAGTCAAGCTGTTGCGCGTGTTGCAAGAGCGAATTGTCACCCCGGTTGGCGACACCCGCGAAGTGCCCGTCGATGTACGAGTGGTGGCGGCGACGCATCGCAATTTGCGCGAGTCGGTGCACGAAGGGCGGTTTCGCGCCGACTTGTTCTTTCGGCTCAATGTGATCGAGATTCGGCTGCCGCCGCTGCGCGACCGGCGGGTCGACATCATGCCCCTGGCTCACCATTTCTTGCTGCAGTTTTCTCAGAGAATCAGTCGTAATATACAAGGGTTTGAGCCGGAAGCCGAGGCGATTCTGGTTCAACTGGCCTATCCCGGCAACGTGCGCGAGCTGGAGAACCTCATCGAGCGCGCAGTCGCCCTTGAAACCAAAGACCGCATTACGCCCGCGTGGTTGCCTGATCCGGGTCAGCCGGCGTGGTTGGGGCGCGGCGCCAAGTTGACGGCGGCCTCGCCAACCGAAGAAGTCCAGCGTGCGCTAGCGGCATTTGAAGCTTGGATTTTGGGCGACGGTGCCCTGATCGATTTTGAGTCGCTGCTCGACCAGTTTGAGCGCGGTCTGCTCGAAATTGCCCTCAAACGCACCGATGGCAACAAGACGGAGGCTGCGCGGGTGCTGGGTCTGACCACGCGATCGATGCGCTACCGGTTGGAAAAGTACGGTCAAACCGATCCCTTAGGCGGAAATTGAGCGGGTCGCCGACTCCAAAGTGACAAAATTTGTCGGTTGACTGCCGCAGATTGTCCACCCAAACCGAAAATTAGTGGCATTTGCGCATTCCTTCGGGCGATAACTTATCAACACTAAACTGCTATTCATTTTGCGAGAAAACTTGGCACGACAAATGCAGAGACTATTGTTGCGGCCGATTCGAGGGCCGCGCCCTCAAGTGCAGGTTCCGCAGTTACTCGTGTTCCGTGTTCCCCGTTCACCGCTAACACTCTGTGTGGCTATTCGGCCGACAGGGTGGTGAATTTTCGCCAAACAGGTTAGCGTTGTATCATCAACAGGAGGGCACAGTCCCTCTGGAGGCAGTTATGCTCAAGCAAATTCGTAAAGGTTTTACGCTCATCGAACTCATGATCGTCGTGGCCATCATCGCGATTTTGGCCGTCGTCGCCGTTCCCCAGTTCACCAAGTACATGCGCTCAGCCAAGGCGGCTGAAGCCAATGAAATGCTTGACTTGCTCAAGAAGGGCTCGTCGGTCTACTACACCTCGCCGCGCGTCAAGGGCGGCACGATGACCAAGCTCGAGTGCCAGTTTCCGGGCAACGTCGGCGTGACCCCGACGGGCGCTTCGTGCTGCGTCGACGCCAATGACGCCGACAACGACGAGCGCTGCGACAGCAAGCCGGGCAACTGGAATCACGCTTCGTGGTCGGCCCTCAAGTTCGCCATCACCGACCAGCACTTTTTCCAGTACAGCTACAGCTCGGCTGGCGTCTACGGCGCGTCGTTCTTCACTGCTCAGGCCAACGCCGACCTCGACTGTGACACCATCATGTCGACGTTCCAGTTGACCGGCCGTGGCGACAACAAGTCGACCGGCGCCGAGTGCGACATGGAAGGCACCCCGGCCATTTTCCGCGACAACGAAACGGAATAAGGCTGTAGGCCGCGCAGTTCGAGAAGTCAGTTCCAGAAGGCTCGGATCGGCAACGGTTCGGGCCTTTTGGCTTTTTGGTTCGCCGTCGCAGCCAAACGGGTCAATCCGGGCCAGAACAAGTCAATTGGTCACAGGTTTCGCCGAGCTTGGGTTGCCGACGTGGACTTGGCGCGGGTGGTTACCAGTCTAAGATTGGCCAACCGCAGCGGCGTGCTGCCCATTGGAGCCGCAGGTCTGGCCGCACCACAAACGGATGGCCGACAGCTTGCAGCAGCGGCAAGTCGGTGTGGCTGTCGCTGTAGAACCAAGTGCCAGCCAAGTCGGCGGCGTGAGCAATCGCAAAGGCTTGGGCGCGGGCGACCTTTTCAACGCCAAAGCACGGCTCGCCAATGAGTTGGCCGGTGAAGGTGCCGTCGCCGCCGACCTGAAGTTCAGTGCTCATGATCACGCTGACTTGCAGATCGCGGGCCAAAGGTCGGGCGATGTAAGGGGTTGAAGCAGTGACGATGGCTACGGCGTCGCCCCGGCGTTGGTGCTCTTCGATGCAAGCGCGGGCCTTGGGTAAGATGAGCGGCCGCACTTGCTCCGCGTAAATCCGCTCACAGGTGGTGATCATTTCTGCCTCGCTGGCCCCCGCTGCCGCCAAGGCACCCTGCCGGATCAGGCGCGCCATATCGATGGCATTGAAGCGATAGCCGAGCCAGGCGGCCCCGATGCGCAACGATTGGCGGCGTGAAATCTCGCCGCGCCGACGGCGCTCGGCAAAATAAAGCGCAGCCGTGTTGGCACCGACCAACGTGTCGTCCATGTCGAAAAGAGCGATCGCACGGGTCGGCGGCGGCAACGGACCCACTTGGCCGGCGCCGCCGTCACCGGATTGATTTGGTGTTGAAATCACAGCCATCGCGCCAGCCACCGTGGAGCGCGACCGCTCCAGCCACCGCGGGCAACCAACGCGGTTTCCATGACCAAAAGGCCGAGAAGGGCGACCAACACTGCGGTCCACACTGGCGATTTTGGGACTAGAGTAGCGGCGGTGGCGGCACTAGTGCCGTCAAATGTCTTAGCGGCCAAAGGCCCCGACGCGGCAGGCTGCAGGTCGCTCTCGCTGTGGGGCGCGACCACCAGCAGGGGCCGCGACGTCAGCGCCACGCCACCGCGCAGTTCGGTCGCCATGTAGCGCCCTGGGGTGTCGAGATCGGCGATGGCCCACTGACCGGCGTGCTGCAGGGCAGCATGGAGAACGCGGCGGGTGCGATTGGCGCCGTCGCTGTCGCCCTCCAGACGAACTTGCAGTTGGTCGGCGCGTTCATCGCGGCCAAGCGTTGCCGTTTCACCGACTTCAACCGCGGCCTTGCGTTCCAAGGCCCGCGTGCCGGCCAATGCCCGCACTACGGCCTGAGTCAGGGGCAAAAATGCAGGCTGCAAGGGCAAATCGGTCCAGTCGCGATCGATACTGGTGGTCCACAGCGCAACCCGGCCAGCGCCGACGTGGTGGGCCAACAGAGCGGGGGCGCCATCGCCGAAGCGCAGCACAACCTTTTCGCCCAGATCCGCCGCCGGCAAGGACAGGGCATAGCGAATCACCCGGACTTGGGGCAAGACTTCTGCCAAGTCCGCCAAATCGCGGGTCAACTGCGCTGCCACGCTGCGCTGCCCAATCAGGGTGTGGACGGGCGTGTTCGGCCGCGGAGCCGCCAAAGCGACGCCACCTGAGCGATGCCCAGCGGCCCCTGACAGCGCAGCCGTTCGCAACCCTGCCAACCGAGTGGGCAAAAGCGTGGCCAAGTAGTCACCCACCGGCTCCGGCAAGTTGTCGCCGAGCGTGACCCACAGACCACCTCCGGCCACCACAAACTGGCGCAGTACTTGCTCGGAGTCGGCAGAAAGTCCGGCTAAATTGGCCGCGATCGCTACGTCGTGGTCGGCCAGCGCGGCGGCATTGAGCTTGTCGGCTGGGATGCGATCGACTGTCAGTTCACCTGGACCGCCGCTGCCCATTTCCAACGCTTGGGCAATGAAAAAAGCCTCGTCATCGCGCGGCACTGGCCGTGGAGCGCCATTGATGATCGCCACCCGCAAGGCAGTCGCGGCATCTAGGCGCACCAACCGCCGATTGTCGGTGTCCAAAGCGTCGTTGGGCAGCACGATTTCGGCCCATTGCGCGGACGCGGGCACCATAAACGAGCGCCGCGCTACTTCGCCCGGCTGCAGTTGGACCAGACTTTTCACTTCGCGTTCAGCCGCGCGCACACTGACGTAGTCGCGCCATGGCTTTTGACCGTGGTGGACGATACTGACCTCGACCCGGACTTGGGCGCCGGACTTGTCAGCGCCGCGATCGACTGCCGCGTCGATAATGGCTGTATTCTCAAGGCTGTCTGGAGCAATTCGCTCCACAAAAACTCGCAATGCTGGGCCGCGATCGCGCAAGGTCGGCGCGGCGATCGCTTGCCAGCCGCTAGCTTGCAAGTCGGTTAGCACGATCAGCCGCCGACTGGGCACTTCGGTGGCGCTCTCCAGCAACTGTTGGGCCAAGGCCAGCGCGCGAACGGCATCATCGCGGCGCGGCCGGACCTGCGCTTGGGCCAGCGATCGCAACAGCGCCTGCCGATCCACTGTCAGTTGGCGCAGCAGTGACCGCGCTGGATAGCCACTAGTGACCACGGCCGCCAGCGCCCCTTGCGGCAGGTCGCCGAGCAAGTGCACGGCCCGGCGGCGCGCCCTTTCAAAGCCAGAGCCACCGTGACTGGCAGCGGCCATCGACTCACTATCATCGATCACCACCACCACGGCCTGCGGACCGGCACCGATCGCGACTTCGGCGGCGCGCCCGGGCAGTGGCAGCGAGGGTCGAGCCAGCGCCAAGGCCAACGCACAGACCACCAAGCAGCGCAGGGCCAGTAACGTCCATTCACGCAGTTGTAAGGCTCTCGCTTTCTTGGGGTTTGTCGCCAGTATGAAGTCGAGTGCGGAGAAGTACTGGACCGCAGCGCGGCGACGGCCAAACAGGTGCAACCACAGCGGCACGGCGGCGGCGACGATGCCCAACAGCATCCACGGCTGGACGAAATCGATCATCGGCGACCGAGATCAGGTTTGCGAAACTCGCCAGTGTCACCGACTAATGCTGATTTGGCGTCAAAAATGCTTTCGCCGTCGGTAGGTTCTGCACCCACCGCTGCGCCGCGGACCCGCAGATTCGAGGTCGCGCGCAGCACCTGCCGAATCAGACCGCGCGGATCAAAACTGGTGTCGATCAGCACATGGCCGACGCCGGCATGGGCGGCCGCCTGCACCACCTGATCGCAGTGGGCCCGCATCAGCGTGACATAGGCGTCGCGCATCACCCGCGGGTCGATGATACGCTGCCGCAAAGTCTCCCGGCAGGTCATTTGCGCTGGCTCGCGAAAGGCAAAATCGAGCTCGCGCGGGTGCATCGTGTGCAGCAACAGCACCCCGAGCCCAGACCGCTGTAGCGCCGTCAGCGGCACCATGGCCTTGGCCGGCGCCACCAGCACGTCCGATGCCACTAGCGCCAGACCGCGCCGCTCGTGGCCGCGCCAGGGCACCGGCTCAAAGCGATCCAGACCGTAGTTGCCCTCGGCCACTAGGCTGGTCAGGGTATCGGCGATGTGGGAAAAGTGGCGCAGACCGGTACCTGGCGCGATGGTGCATTGCGGCCGGCCCAACACCGCCAGTCCCACCGAATCACCTTGACGAATCAAGACCAACGCCACGCAAGCCAGCAGCAACCGCACTGCATCAAACTTGTCACTGGCAAAGTCCGCCAGTTGCATCGATGCGGAGGCATCGACGATCAAGGTCACTGTGGCGTGCACTTCCTGCTCAAAACGCTTAATGAAATAGCGATCCGTGCGCGCGTAGGCCTTCCAATCCAGTTGGCGCAGGTCGTCACCGGGGGCATATTCTTTGTGTTCGGAAAACTCGACGCCACCGCCGCGCCGCAACGAGCGATGCATGCCGCCGGGCAAGCCGTCATCCACTTGCCGCGCCGGCAGTTGCAACGGCCCCAGGCCGGCCAATACTTCTGAGGCGCGCTGGGCCAGCGACTTCTTGGCCACGGCCTCGTCGTCGTCGGCAAACCACTGCATCAGCTGCGAAGTGTGGCCGCGATCGTGCATAGCATCGCGACCGCGCGGCGCCGGCAATCGCTCGAGCAACGCGCGGGTGCCACTGGGCTTGGATGCAGTGTCTTCGCGGTGCAACAAAGGGGCGGACGACTGCGGCGCGGCCCCCCACGCCCCCATTCGGCGCTTCAGACCCAACCAGCGCGTCCAGTCGCCACCGCCCGCGGCCAAGGGTTAGGCCTCCGCGCTGGTCGGTACCATTTCTAGCAGGCGCTCGACCAGCTTGCGGCCATCTAAGCCCTCGGCCTCAGCCCGAAAACTGGGCACTACGCGGTGCGAAATGGTCGCGATCGCCAAGCTGGCAATGTCATCGACGGCGACTGTGGTGCGCTGCCGCAGAACGCAGCGGGCCTTGCCCGCCAGAATCAGACACTGCGACGCCCGCGGGCTGGCGCCATAGGCCAACAACGGGCGCAAACTGGGCGGGCACAGCGGATCTTCAGGGCGAGTGGCGCGCACCAGGCGCACGGCATAGCGCAGGACATGGTCGGCTACCGGCACCGCGCGCACCAACTGCTGAATGCGCAAGACTTGTTCGCGAGTCAGCACCGGTTCAAGGGTCGGCACATGCAGCCCAGTCGTGCGTCTGACAATTTCCATCTCATCGTCAAAGTTGGGGTAGTCAAAGTGCACCACCAGCATAAAGCGATCCAACTGCGCTTCCGGCAATGGATAAGTGCCGTGTTGCTCGATGGGATTTTGGGTCGCCAGCACCAAGAACGGCTCTTCCAATTGGTGCGACACCCCGCCGGCGGTCACTTGGCGCTCTTGCATGGCCTGCAGCAGCGCCGCTTGAGTCTTGGGCGGAGTGCGGTTGATTTCGTCGGCCAGCAAGATGTGGGCAAAAATCGGACCCTGCACGAATTTGTAGGCGCGGTGCCCAGTTGCCCGCTCCTCTTCGAGCACTTCAGTACCGGTGACGTCGCTGGGCATCAGATCGGGAGTAAACTGGACGCGGCCAAATTTGAGGCGCAGCGTTTCTGCAAGAGTTTGAATCAGCGTCGTTTTAGCCAATCCGGGCACCCCAATCGATAACGCATGACCGCCGGCAAACAGCGCGGTGAGCAACAAGTCGACCACCGCATCCTGACCGACAACCCGGCGGGCCACTTGTGCCAGCACCGACTGTCTGGCGTGGCGGGCCAAATCGTGGGCGTCACTGTCGTGCACCAGTGCGGACAGGCCAGTTGGCGGCAGCGCCACGGCAGCCGACGGCGGGTAGCCGCTTGCAGTGGTATCGTCGACGGTGTCTGTAGTCATGGTGCTCTTGCTAATCGGATGAGGGCCTGTTTGCGCGTGCCCAGCGATTGCGGCGAGTATGGCTCGGCGAGCTGGCCCGCTCAAGATTAGCGAGTGATGACAGAGCCCTTCGCCGCCGGTCTTAGCGCTACCCCAATGCTCATCAGCACCGCGTTGTCGCCGCCCCCACCCAAGCTGCGGCGATCCGCCACGCTCACGGTCCAGCCCAACGCCGAATTGGTGGGTTGATGATGGTAGCGCAATCCCGCGCCCACGGCACTGGAGGCACCGTTGGCTACGGTGGTTTCGAGCGCGCCGCCCGCCATCACTTGCAGCTCGAAGCGCTTGCCGTCCACGTGCCACAGCCGCAGGTGCGCTTGCAGGCCAAAATCGTTGCGCAACCGCGATCGGGCGCCGTCATTCCAGCGAACAGGGTGCACCAGCAGTCCAGCGCGCAGCCAAGCCAGCGGCTCCAGTTCCAGACCAATCGATAGACCCAAGTGATCAACAGTGGTTTTTGCCAGCTGGGTCGGCACGTTGGTGGGCAGCGCCAGACACGCGCTCATGTGCAGCACAAAATCGCGCGCCGTGTCACGGCCAGATCGGGGTGGCGGCACAAACTTAGGCCAGTCCTTGGGCTGCGGAGTCGGCGCAGTCAGTTGGGGGTGCGTATCGACTACTGGTCGCAAATCCAGTTGTCCGCCGTGCACTTGCAGCCACGCCGCCGCGTAGTCGCGCCAAATCAGCGGGGGCGTGGCCTCGCGGTCGAGTTGTTGGCTCGGATCGAGTTGCAACCACTGCACAAAATAGCCGCGCGCCAAATCATGGCGATCGAGGCGCGCGCAGGCAAAGGCCAGCAATCGCCAGCGTTCAAGTGCCCGATCGCGCACTGTCGCTGCATTGACCGCGCCGACGGCATCCGGAGCCGGCTCGCCTTGCAACAACCGCAAGACGCAGCCCATGTCGCCAGTCGCATAGCATTTTTGGGCACTTTGCAGCAGGTCCGCAGCCGCAGCCGCGACCGGTGGCGCCGCCGCATGAGCGTCCACCGGTGCCAGAGCGAACTGGCACACCCACACCGCAACAATTGTAAGAGCGGCGCGGCCAGTTCGGAAACCGGCAGCACTGTGGCCGTATTTTCGCAGCGCCGCGAGTAGCCAAGCGGACGGGCCACCTGTTCGGGACGGGATAAATGTTCGGGACGGGCCAACCGTTCGGGACGGGCCAGGATTCCCCATCGAAATTCCCCGCGGCCCCCGATTTGGGATGCAGATCAAGGAGCAAGGAGCTTTTCTGTCAGGGGCGTACTCTCGCACGTCCTTGACAGAAAAGTGACGCAGTGACGCCGAGATGCGCCCAAAGCGGGGGATCGCGGCGGGCCAAGCAAGCCAGCCAACCCTAGCCGGGACAAACTGCGCATGGCTGGTGGACGACTGCCCACTGGGCGACAATCAAGCACGCTGGATTAGACCGGAAATTCTTCGGCTACCGTCCTTTCCAACCGCGACTGCGCCATGCCTTTGGCCAATTTGGCCGCAAAGCCCTTCAGATCCACTTCAACGCCAAAGGTGGACTCGCTCACTTTGAAGCGACTGTCGAACATTTTGCCCGTCGCAGCGGCGCTGCAGCCGTCTTCGGCCCACGACACATTGTCAACAAAGCCGGGATTCTTGTTCTTGAACGACTCGACCATCCGGGCCATTTTGGCCTTGGCGATGTCCAGTGGAAAGGCGTGGGTGCGGTTGAGCACGATGTCGGCCATAGCAAAACTCCGGTGAGTAGGTAGGTGGCTTCTCGAAAATTGCCAGAATAACTAGTGAGTTGTGGCAAAATTCGCCGAGAGCACGCCGCCCAGCACGGACAGCACGCGCGGCGCAATTTCGGAGGTTTTGGGGTCGTTGGTCAAGGAGGCAAGGTCCCAAGGCAACCCGTAGCCGCAAGCGCCTGCCCGCGCTACACTGTGGCGCAACGCTGTGCACCGGCACCGAGCGCCTGCACCTGGAGGCTTGAATGCAGATAAATCAAACTATTTTATGTGCTTGTCTGGCTATTACGCTACTGGCGGGCAGTGGCTGCGAGACGCTCGACAAAGCACGAATGAAGGTGCTCGGAGTGACCGTCGACAAGCCGGAACCGGAAACGGCGGAGTGGGTGATTCACCAAGTGTTGCTGGCGGCAAAAGATCCGGATGAGGAGCGCGGCTGGGAGAAATTCCAAAAACTCTTGCATAGTCAGGAGCGTTCGACCAACGCGCTCAAGGGCTGGCAGCAGTTTGGCTGGCCGCGGATTCGTCGGCAGGCCAACTTGTACTTGGATGAACACGATCGGTATATTCTGCGTGATTTCAAGACTATGCAAAACGACGGCATCGACTTTTTCTTGGAAAATCGGCAGCGCGACTTGCCCACGCCGTGCGCGGTGTACCTTGATTTTGCCAACAACAAGCATTGGCGTATCAAGCGCTGCTCGCTGTAGAGAGCCGATCAAATGAGATTTGCTCGGCGTCTCTTTGCTTGTTTCGGGGGCCGCGGAGAATTTCGATGGGGAATCCTGGCGTTCTAGGTCAGTTGGGGAGCCTTTGAGGGACCGCAATAATGGGTCGAGTCTTTGGGAGCTGTGACAGAACAAGTTGTTGTGCCGCTTACTTCCAGTTGCTCGCTTGTTGCGTCGCAAGTTCGCGGCCTTGCAGGTCGGCTCGCCGCTGCGGACGAAAACTGACTCGATCGAATTAAATTTCACAGTTTCTTAGCCCAAGGCAAAGCCCATGATCCGCGATGGTTTTGAAAAAGGTCTGGCCTCGGTCGTCGCCCGCTGGATGCTCGATGGCAGCGCGCAGGCGGTGATCGACCGCGTCGCCAAATCGGGGGCGCTGCCGCCCGAACAACTCGAAAAGTTGCGCGCAGATACCTTGGAGCACCTGCACAAGGTTCGCGATGAAGGGGCCCCGTACGCGGACATGGCGACCGCGGCCCTGCGTGAAATCGTTGGGCATGTGCCTTTGGGTTCGCTGTGGTCAGGCGCTGTTGCGGCGGCCTCTAGTGTGCCGTGGAAAGAAACGGCGGCACCGGCAGCCCAAGCGGCAGCGCGCGCCGCTTTGCACATTGCTGCGCGCTCAGCGCAAGCCGCAGCGGCCCGCGCCCAAGAATTGGCCGCGCATTTTGCGGTCAAACCAGCGACGGCAGCCGCAACAGACGCGGATGCGGTGGCGGCTGGCGCCAATCCAATTCCAACTGGCTCCAGCCCGATTCCGCCGATCTCGGTCCCGCCCGCAGGGAGCGACGGCGAGGCGACCACTTGAGCGCCATCGCCAATTTACTACGACTACCGCAATACGCCCGTAATTTAGGGCGGTTGCGCCAGGTCACCGCGGTCGTCATCCGCCATGGCTTTGGCCACGTGTTGCTGCGCGCCGGCTTGGACCGCTACGCCGGGCTGATCAATCGCGGGCTGGTGCTGACCGACGCCGATCAGGAACTGTCTGAACTAACGTGGGAACACCGCGTCCGACTGGCGTTGGAGTCGCTGGGCCCGACCTTTATCAAACTGGGTCAAGTGGCGGCGACCCGACCCGACATCATCCCGATGTCGCTAGTGTTTGAGCTGCGCAAACTGCAGGACAACGTCGGCGGCTTTGGCGGTCAGGCTGCGCGCGCCATGATCGAAAGCGAACTGGGCGGGTCGATCAGCACGTTTTTCGCTACTTTCGACGACACGCCGTTGGCGGCCGCCAGCATCGCCCAAGTCCACCGTGCGACCTTGCCGACCGGCGAGCAGGTGGTGATCAAGGTCCAGCGACCGCAGCTAGATCGAATTATCGCTAATGATCTCGACCTATTGCATATAATGGCCGCCGCGCTGGAAGAGCGCGTCCCCGAAGCCCGCCAGTTTCGGCCACTGACGCTCATCGAAGAGTTTGCCCGCAATCTCAAGCGCGAAACCGATTTCGCCAATGAACGCAGCAATATCGAGCGCATGCGCCGCCACATCGCCCACATGGCCGATGTGCACGTACCGGTCACTTATGCCGCTCTGTCGACGCGCCGGGTGCTGACGATGGAGTTCATCGCCGGCTGCAAGGTCTCGGAAAAACAACAGATGGCCGCGTGGAACACCAATCCGCAGACCATCGCCGAGCTGGGCACCAAGCTGTCGATGGCGTCGATTTTCGAGTTTGGCTTCTTTCACGCCGATCCCCATCCGGGCAATTTCTTTATTTTGCCCAACAATCGCATCGCGCTCATCGATTTTGGCTCGATGGGCGCGATCGACAATGACACCATTGACGAGTTGTTGACGTTTTTGGTCAGTCTTTTACTTAATGATCCTGAGATGTTGGTCAGCCAGTTCATTGATCTGGGCCTAGTCGATGACACCGTGAACGCTCGGGCGATGCAAAGCGAGATCGGCGAGATCATGGCGCGCTACAACGGCGCCACCCTGGGTCAGCTCGACATAGGCCAATTTATCGCCGAAATCTTTGAAACTGTGGTGCGTTTTCAAGTTCAGCTGCCCGTCGAACTGATCTTGATCGGCAAAGCGCTATCGACGATGGAAGGGATCGCCCGCGAGCTGGTTCCCAACTATAACCCGTTGGAATCACTGCGACCCTACTTGGTGCAGCTGTACGTGCGCCGGGTGCTGGACCCCAAGACCTACTCCAAGCGCGTGTACCGGGTGCTGCACGACTGGTGGGGGCTGGTGCGGGTGGCGCCGGCCGATGTGCGCGGCCTGCTGCGGCGGGCCAAACTGGGGCAGTTGCAACTGCAAGTGCGCAATCCAGATGCAGAATTGCTGCGTTCCAAAAACGAGCGAACGTTCAACCGCGCGCTACTGGCGCTGTGGTCGTGCTTGGCGTGGCTGATGTTCACCTGGATCTTGCCGCAGGCCGACCGCAGCCCGCCGTGGTCGCTGCTGTGGTGGTACGCCATTTTGTTGGGCGGCCAGGGATTATTTGCCGGGTCACTGGCGATGGTGTCGTGGCTGCGTTCGCGCGAGTTGTAGAGGAGATCGGTCGATGGCACGTTTGGTACTTGGAGTTCTGTTGTTATCTTGTAGTGTTGGCTGCCAATGGGCGGTCAGCCGCGAAGCCTACCAGCGCGATATGGCCGGCATGCGCCAGCAACAAGACGCGTTAGAGGGCCAAAAACACACGCTTGGCGATCAACTGACCGTCTGCCAAGCCGACACCGCCAAGTGCAAGGATTCGCTGCAAACCGCCGTTCGCGATCAAACCTTGTGCGGCGACGACCTGAAGAAGACCAAAGAAATCTTGGATCAGTGCGCCAATCGCGGCGGTAACTGCGCAAAAGATTTGATTAATTGTCAGTTGTCCAAGGCCAAGCTCGAGGACGATGGCAGGCGCTCAGCGGCCGAGCTCAAAGCGGCACAGGCCGATCGCGATCGGTTACTCCGCGAAAGCAAGGCCTTGGCCGAGTCGTTGGCGCGCATTCAAGACGGCGTGCGCAAGGTCCAAAATCGCCTCAAAGATCTGGTGGCTGCGGGCAAGCTGCGCATTCGCGAGCGTAATGGGTTTTTGGTCATTGAAGTAGCTTCCGACATCTTGTTTGACCTGGGCAAAGCCGAGGTCAAGGCGGCGGCGCGACCGGTGCTCAGCGACATTGCCGATGCGCTCAAGTCGTTGTCGGATCGGCGTTTTCAGGTGGCTGGCCACACCGACACCTCGGGCACCGATGCGGTCAACTGGCGGTTGTCTGCCGATCGCGCCTTGGCGGTGCTGACCGAAATGACTAGCCTCGGGGTGCCAGCTGGTAATCTGTCGGCGGCTGGATTTGGCCCGTATTTGCCAGTGGTTGCCAACGATAGCGATGCCAACCGCGCCCGCAATCGCCGCGTCGAGTTTCTGCTGATGCCCGATTTGGGTGAACTATTCCGTTTGGGCTTATAGGCGTTGCTGAAATACACTGTTGGGCGTAAACTACTGCCCCGTTTGGCTGTCTCGCCAGCCAAGCGAAACTCGGGGCGTAGCGCAGCCTGGTAGCGCACTAGTCTGGGGGACTAGTGGTCGTCGGTTCAAATCCGGTCGCCCCGACTTGGGTTGCAGTTCCTCAGAGCCGACCACATCGGATTTGCTCGGCGTCTGCTTGCTTGTTTCGTGGGTTGCGAGCGTGCGGCATGTATTCACGTGCCTGCGGGTTGGCGTCACGCCGCTCCAGTTTGTTGGGGAATTTTTTGAGGGCCGGCCTTAGGGCCCGGGCAAAATCAAGTCGATTTTGCACCTCAGGCCATTGCTTGCTTGGTGGGTCGCTAACTCGCGGCTTTGCAAGCCGACTCGACGCTCCGGTCCAATCGCGGATCGACTGAGTTATTTTTTCGCGAGCCCTTAGTCGGTCAGGTTTCTAGCATCGGCTGCCGTTCTGGCAGAAACCACTGAATTCAAAGCGTTTTCGTCCGCCCGGCCCGTTCCGCCGACTTAGCGTCATGTTCGTCGCGGCGGAATTTGGAATGGCCATGGCTCACGTTTTCGACATTGATCCGCTCGCCATCGCCGGCAGCCCTTTGGAACGCAATGCGTTGATGATACAGCGCTTGTCCAAGAGGCAAGCCCTGTGGGACGCCGGCCAATCGCCCTACGCCAACGATTTTTCGCCCACTCACACGGCGGTGCAAGCGTTGCGCTGGTTTGCCAGCGACCCGTTGCATTTACAGTCTTTTGTCGCTACTGAGCTCGGTGCAGCGGTCGACGACCGCTCAGTGCAGTCCAGCGACCATCCGCGCGTGCAGGCGCCGCGGGTGCACATGGCTGGTCGAGCGCTGGCGATCAACGTCAAGGGCAAAGTGGCATTTGTGCGCGTGCTGGACCGCAGCGCCGCCGAAGTGCCGGCAGTGCGCGCCCACGAGAACGTGCTGCGCGAGCAAATTGGCTTGCCGCCGCGCGATGCGCAAACGCCGACGTTTCAGTTTTATTTTAGCCGCGACGACGACCCGGCGACCTTCGATCGCCTGTTCAAGACCACTGATGGAGCCAGCTGGGACGGGCCGCTGTGCGACGTCGGCGACATCATCGGTGGGCAAGGCCTGTGGTTTCGCACCCGCACCGGCGAGCAGAGTTTGTGGCTCAAGCCTAGTCCGGCTGGCCCGGCGTTGAGGATTTTGACCAAGTCGGTGCGGCCGCTGCCGGACAAGTTTCATGGACTGGCGGACAAAGAAACGCGGTTGCGGCAGCGCTACGTTGACTTGACCATGAATCAGGACGTCCGCGAGATTTTTCGCAAGCGCAGCCAAGTGTTGCGCGGTGTGCGCCAATTCTTGGATGACCGGGATTACGTCGAAGTCGAAACGCCGATGATGCACACCTCGCTAGGTGGCGCGGCGGCGCGGCCGTTTCGCACCCACCACAATGCCTTGGATATGCCTTTGTATCTGCGGATTGCGCCGGAATTGCATCTGAAGCGTTTGGTGGTAGGCGGCATCGAGCGCGTCTATGAAATCAACCGTAATTTTCGCAATGAGGGCCTGTCGCAGCGCCACAATCCTGAATTCACGATGTTGGAATTCTACCGTGCTTACGCGACGTTTCGCGACTTGATGGACGAAGTCGAAACGCTGATCAGTCAGTTGGCGCTGCAAGTGTGCGGCGCAACCCAGGTGACGTGGGGCAGCAACGCCGACGGCTCGCCGCGGGTGATTGAACTGGCCGCGCCGTATGCTCGAGTGCGAATTCGCGATGGCCTGCGCCAATGGGCGCAGCTGGACGAGGCGGCGCTCGATGATGAAACAAGTCTTCGAAAACGGGCTCTTGAATTGGGGGTCAAGCTCGACGCCCACGCAACGTTGGGCAAGATCCAGGTCGAGTTGTTTGAAGCCGTGGCTGAACCGCATCTGGTCGCGCCGACTTTTGTGTGGGAATACCCTGCCGAAACCAGCCCTTTGGCGCGCAGCAATGACGCCAATCCCGCGGTGGTCGATCGCTTCGAGTTGTTCATCGGTGGCATTGAAATCAGCAATGCATTTTCGGAGTTGAACGACCCCGTGGACCAGTACCAGCGGTTTGCCCAGCAACTGGACCAGCGCGCCAAGGGCGACGAAGAGACCATGGATCTCGACATCGACTACGTGCGGGCGCTGGAGTACGGCATGCCACCAGCGGCTGGCTGCGGCATCGGCATCGATCGCTTGGTGATGCTGCTCAGCGGTGCTGAGTCGATTCGCGAAGTGATCCTGTTCCCCCACCTACGCCCAGAAACGGGCACGGCTGGGCCCATGGCGGACACCGCTGCTGCGATCCCGCCGGTTGCCGCCGGCAACTCACCCGATCCGCACTAGTCGAGCCTGAGCGTTCGATCGAGAGAACCACCGGTGTTGGCCAATCGCTTGCAATTGTTTGCTTTTGTTGGCGTGGTCGCGGCCCTACCCGAAGCGGCCGTGCGTTCGTCTGACCAGCAAGTGGCCTTTCAAGCGATGCTAGTCGTGCAGTTGCTGGGCGTCATTGTGGCGGCGATCGCGGTGGCGGCGGCGTTTTCGGCGCTGGGATTGGCGGTGGTGTGGCGGGCGTCGCGGCCGCTGCAACAGGTCCCAAGTACGTTTGTGGCCTGGGCTTTCTTGAGGGCGCCGCGCCAGACTTTGCCGTGGCCGCTGCGGGTGTGGGCGACTTTGATGGCGCAAGTGGGCGGCACCTCGGCCGACGCGCCAACCGCGTCTGCGCGCCGTTTGGTTGGCGGCCTAGTCTGGGTTGCGCTGGGTAGCGCAGTGGTGGCCCAAACGGCAGAAGCAGGCGCGCACTGGCCCACGCTAGCGTTGCGCAACACTTGCGCTGGCGTGGCGTTGCACGGCCTTTTGTTGACCGTCGCCGGCCTGCCTCAAGTCAGGCTGCGGCAAACGCTGACGGCGCTGATCGTGCTGGCGGTGGTGTTGGGTGCGGGCTGGGCCGGCCGCCATCCGCAACTGCTGCCGCTGGTTGACCCGCTGGCGTTGCTCAGTGGGTTGGCCTTGTTCGGAGCGCTGGCGCTGGGCAAAGCCGGCGACGCGGTGGGCCAGAGTCGCCGTTTGGCGGCGCGCATCAGGTGGTTGGGGCCGATGGCGTTGGTGGTCCTGGGCGCCGGCATCGCGGTGCGTTTGATCCTAGGACCATTGGGCGCAGCTGTGGCGATCCTATCGGTGGGCGCTGCGGCGGCCGCCGTGGTCCTCTATTTGGCGGTGCAGGGCCAAAACAAAGTGACGGTGCCAGTTTTTGTGTCCATCGTTGGCGTCGCTGCGGGCACCTGGGCGCTGATCGTGGTGTTGTCGGTGATGGGCGGTTTTGCCGCCGACCTGCGGACCAAGATGCTGGTCGCCAACGCCCATGCGCTGATCGAGACACCGGGGCGCGCCAATGCGTTTGGCAATGCCGACCAGCTCAGCGAACGGTTGCGAGCGGTGGCTGGGGTCGCCGCGGTCAGTCCTCAAGTGCGTGGCGATGCGATCCTATCCTCCAGCTTTAATGTCCATAATTTTGTTGGAATTCGTGGCATCGATCCCGAAGAACCCGCCGTGGTCCGCGACATGCAAGCGACTTTGCGCACCGGCTCGCTGGACTTGCTGCGCAACGCCACCGGTCTGGGCTCTGATCGCTCCTTGCAGCGGCGCCCGGTCGGCTTGGCGAGCGACATTCCGCCGACACCTTCGCCCCGCGATTCTGGCGCAGCATCACCAGGTTCTGTCACCACAACCGCCCAACCAGCCAGCGATGATGAGGCGGTGTTGCGGGCGCTGGGCCAACTGCCGCCGGGGCCCAGCGCCGCCCAGCCGCCCCAAACCAACCAAGACCTGCCCAAGATGCTGTTGCTGGGCTCCGACGGCGAGAAACTGCCAACTACTGGGGGTGCCCCCAATCAGCGCCCGCCAGCTGCGGATCAGGAACTGGCCACAAAACCTGAACAAGATCTGGGCAGCGAACCGATTGGGCCGCGCCGCCCGGTGCCGGCAATCGAGCGACCGGGCCACATTGGGGGCATGCGCGGTCTGCTCGGGGATGACGATGATTTGGCTGCGGCGAATAGCGATCTCGTCGACGCCCCGGTGCCGCCGGGCCTACTGGTCGGTGTCGAGTTGGCTCGAACCCTTCAGGCTGAAGTCGGTGATAAGATTGAAGTCGTCACCCCAGACGGCGATATTGGACCGACCGGGATGCGCCCGCGGGTGCGGACTTTTCGGCTGGCCGGCACTTTTGAAACCGGTTTGTACGAGGCGGATTCCAAAGTGGCGTACATGGCGATCGATGAGGCCGCCCGCTATTTCAACCTCGACGGTGAAGCCAACGTGCTGGAACTGCGCCTGATTGAGCCGGAATCGCCCGACGCGGTGCTGGAGCAGGTGCGCCAAGTTCTGGTCAAAACGCCGCCGCCGATGGCTGCGGATGCCAAAGCGCTGCAAATTATCGATTGGCGCCAACTCAATCGGTCGCTGTTTTCGGCGCTGGCCTTTGAACGCTTGGTCATCTTTCTGGTCCTGGGCCTGATTATCTTGGTCGCCGCATTTTCGATCGTGTCCGCTTTGACAATGGTGATTCTGCAAAAACACGACAGTATCGCGATGTTGCGAGCGATGGGCGCCCATGCTGGGGCTGTGCAGTCAGCGTTTGTGCAGATGGGCGGGGCAATCGGAGTCATCGGCACCACTGCCGGGCTGGTGTTGGGCATTGGCACCTGTACTCTTGTAGAAGTATTAGGGATTCAACTTCCTGAGGCCTACTATGTGCGCACGCTGCCGGTACGGTTGCATGCCGGCGAAATTGCCGCGGTGATCGCCGTTTCTATGGCAATTTCACTAGTTGCGACCATTTTCCCCGCTCGTGGTGCGGCGCGGCTGCAACCGCTGGAGGGCCTGCGCCATGGCTGAAATCGCTTTGATTGCCGCAACCGGCGTCGCCAAGTGGTTTGAATTGGGCAACCGCCGCATCGACGTGTTGAAGAGCATCGATTTTTCGTTGTATGCTGGCGACATGGTCGGCATCGTCGGGCGTTCGGGCTCCGGCAAATCGACCCTGCTGCATCTGCTGGGCACATTGGACCAGCCTAGCCGCGGCGAAATTCGCTACGCCGGTCGGCGCCTCGACCACCTGCCCGACGCCGAGCTTGCTGCGTTTCGCAATCGATTTATTGGTTTCGTGTTTCAGTTCCATCACTTGCTTCCGGAAATGACCGCCTACGAGAATGTGCTGATGCCGACGCTGATTGCGCGGCAACGCCATGGCGAGGCACGAGACCGTGCGTGTTCGCTGCTAGAGCGCGTCGGTTTGGCCCACCGCCTCGATCACCATCCCGGCGAACTGTCTGGCGGCGAACAGCAACGAGTGGCGTTGGCGCGCGCGCTGGTCATGCAACCGCAAGTCGTGCTGGCAGACGAGCCGACCGGCAACCTCGATGGCAAGACCGCCGAAGAAATGCACGCATTGATGGAACAACTCAATGCGGAAACGGGGACGGCTTTTGTGGTTGTTTCGCATAATCAAGAGCTTGCCCGCCGGATGCGCAAGGTGGTGCGAATGGAGGACGGCCAGTTCATCGCTGATGAGCCTGGCGATCTGCCGTCCGCAGACCCATTACCGGTGGCCGCAGACGCACAAGTGGCAAGCCCGCTGAACACGGCCGCGGAGGCCGAAGCGTGAAGCGTTTTTGGATCCGCTTGCTGTTGCTGGTATTGACCGCGAGCTTGGCACCCGGCTGGGCGACGGCGGACGGTCTATTTGGCCGCGGCGCTTTGTCCGGTGGCGACGATGCCGCCAAGAAGGCCAAAGCCGACAAGAGCAGCGACGACGACAACGTCGAAGCGATCAAAGAGGAATCTTCGGTAGTCATTTTGCGGATCGTCAAAGTCACATTGGGCGGCGTGGAGCGGGTGGACACCACCACCGTAGGCAATCAGGTGCGCAGCCGCGCCGGCGAGCGTCTGGAGCCCGCCAAAGTGGCCGACGATGTGCGGCGGCTGATGGCAATGGGCCTGTTCGACGACGTGCGCGCCGGTCTAGTGCGCTTGGTGCCCAAGGATGGCAAAGGGACGGTGGGCGAGATTGGCGTCGAACTGCGCTTTCAGGTGCTAGAACGGCCATCGATTGCGGTCATCGAGATTCGCGGCAACGACGGTCAGAGCACTGAAAGCATTATGAAAGTGGTGGATTTGCGCCTGAACAATCTGTTTTCGCCGCAAGACGCCGCTAGCAATGTCACCAAGGTCAAGGACCTGTACCGCGACGAAGGCTATTTCTTGGCCAACGTCAGCTACCATACTGAAGTCATGCCGCAAAATCAGGTGCGGGTAGTGTTCAACGTGGTGGAACGCGCAGAGGTCAAAGTCCGCGAAGTGCGGCTGTTGGGCAATGAGGGCATTGCCGATGAGGACATCAAAGCGGTATTGCGCACCGAGGAGGGCAAGCTGACGTCGCTCGTGGGCAAAAGTGGCAATTTCAAGCCGGAAACGCTAGACACGGACACCCAGACCATTCAATACCTGTACCTGACGCGCGGCTACATTCAGGCCAAGGTCGACGATCCGCTGGTCAGTCTGTCGGCGGACATGAAGTACATCACCATAACCCTGCGTATTCACGAAGGCCCGCAATTTGTCGTCGGCAAGGTGGCAGTCGAGGGCGACAGCGTCGAACCGGCCGACAAGCTGGTGCCGACGCTGGCGCTCAAGCCCGGTCAAATCTTCAACTACGCGTTGGTCCAGCAAGACGGCGCTAAGTTGCGCGATGCCCAAAAGAACGCGGGCTACGCTCATGCCACGGTCGAAAATCGTCCAAACCCGGATACGGAAAAGAAAATTCTGGACTGGACCTACTACGTCCAAAAAGGCAAGCGCTGCTTTTTTGGCCAGATTGGGCTGGCCGGTGGGACTTCGACTCGCGACAAGGTAATTCGGCGCGAGCTGACGTTTGTGGAGGGCGAGCTCTACAGCGAAGAAAAGATTCAGCAATCGCAGCGAATGGTTCAGCGCCTTGGCTATTTTGACAAGGTCGAAATTAAGACCAAGCCGACTGCGATTCCGCAGGTGCTCGACGTCGTGATCGAGCTCAAAGAGCGCACCACCGGGTCGTTTCAAGTCGGCATGGGCTTTTCAAGTGTCGATAATTTCATCGGCACGGTCCAAATTGCCAAAGACAACTTCTTGGGCCGCGGTCAGCGCATGAGTGTGCAGGGGCAATTGTCGTCGATTCGCACCATTTTTCAGGCTAGTTTTTGGGAACCGGCATTTTTGGACTCCAACGTCACGTTTTCAACGGACTTGTACCGCTTTGACCAATTGTACACGGACTTTTCGCGCACTGCGACCGGCGGCAGCATTTCGTGGGGCTACCGGTTGACTCCGCTGGTCCACGCCGACTTGGGCTACACCGGCGAGATCGTCACCAGCAAGATTGGCGGCCTGTCGGGACGAACGGATGTGCCAATTGCGTCGCTATTCACCGCCGGCTTGACCTCGGCGCTCAAGATGACCCTGTCCTACGATTCGCGCGATGACCGCATGTTTCCGACCACCGGCTGGTTTGCCTCGACGACGGCCGAATGGGCTTCGGATTTTCTGGGCAGCGACAACTTGTACACCCGGCTGTCGATGCGGGTGCGGCGCTTTATTCCGCTGCCGCTCGAAGGGGTGCTCCGTTTTAATCTGGTCGGCGGCACCATTGTCGCCCCCAAGGGCCGACCGGTCCCGCTGTTCGAGCGCTATTTTGTCGGCGGAATCTTCAATATCCGCGGATTTTCACGCAATTCGCTGGGGCCGCAGATTTCGATTCCGGCCAATTCGGATCCCGGTTCGACCATGTCGGGCTTTAATATCGGCGGAATCAAGCAGTTGTATCTCAACAATGAAATTGAAGTGCCGATCGTCAAAGCGCCACTCAACCTGCGCGGCTTGCTGTTCTTTGACATCGGCAACGCCTTTGGCGAGGGCGAGCCGGTGGATCTGGCCAAGATGCGCATGAGCGTAGGCTGGGGCATTCGCTGGTTTTCGCCAGTAGGTCCGCTGCGTTTTGAGTGGGGAGTGCCGATTGCGCCCAAGGGCACCGAGCAACCACTGGTGTTCGAGTTTACGATCGGCAATAGTTTCTGATGGTTGCCCCTTGCCGCGGGTGATTGCTGAGCGGCCGTGGTTGCTTGTTGCGGGCGATCCGCTGCCGGCCTTGCCGCTTGCCGGTCGAGTGTGGCGGGCACAGGCGTTTGCCGGAAGTTGGGCGGTGGTTGTCATTGGCGATCGTCTGGACGCGGCGGCGCTGGCGCAAGTGCATCCTGAGATTGCAGTATTGGCGATTCAGTCCCCTGCATCCGAACTGGCGGCAGGTCACGCGCAGGACGATGGCACCGCCAGTGCCCAGCGTTTGGGTGCACTTTTGGCGCCGTCTGAAGTGGCCACGGTGCTGGTGGTGTTGGATCCCGCTGGAACGGTGGCCCAGGCCCAAACGGGGCCGCTGGCTCAGCTGGTGATGGCGGCCAATGCGTTTGTTTCTAAGGTATTGGCTGGCGGGACCGTCGGCGACCGCGGCGGGTAACCCAAATTCACCACCGAAATTCCCCGCAACCCCCGATTTGGGATGCAGATCAAGGAGCAAGGCGCTTGACGACTGAGGCGTACTTGCGTACGCTGCAAGGAGGAAAGCGCCGCAGCGACGCAGAGATGCGCCCAAAGCGGGGGATCGCGGCCAACTGCCCCGACTACCCGAGCTGCCCCAGCCCAAGTCGAAAAAACAAGCCCAGCCCGGCCAAAATCGCCACAATAACCAAAGCTTGAACAGCAGGTTTGGGTTGCGGCCCCGGCGGCAATTCGCGTGACAACGCCGCTCCGCCCAGAACGCCGGTCACCAAACCGCCTAGGTGGGCGGCATTGTCGATGACACTGACGGCGAGGCCCAGCGCAAAATTGAGGATGACAAAGGTGCCACCGGAGCGCAGTAGCGACTGGTAGATGCGCCGCGGGATGGTGTCACGCCGGGCCAAAGCAAAGCCAATGGTGGCGCCCAGCACCCCAAATACCGCCCCAGAAGCCCCGACACTGACAGCATGGCCGCCGCTGTACAGATGCCAGTCAAACGAGGCCACCGCGCCCCCGAGCGCCGCCAGCAGGTAGACTGCCAAGAACGCCCGCGAACCCAGCAAGCGCTCGGCCATCGCCCCTAGCTGCCACAGCGCCAGCATGTTCATGCCCACGTGTAGCAGATTGCCGTGCAAAAACGCCGAGGTCAGCAGCCGCCACGGCTCAGCGACCATGTGCTGGCTGGCATTGGCGCCCCAACCGACCAGCTGATTGACGTCAAAACCGCTCATGATGGTGGACAAAACCCCTGGATCGCGCCGCGACGGCCAGGCCAGCGCCGCCAGCACCATCGCCACGTACACCGCGACGTTGAGCACCGTCATCGCCCGCGTCACCGGAGCGTGCGGCGCGGTATGGCGCAAGCGTTCGGCAAACACGTCCGGATCGCGGCCGTCGCCAACGCCCGCCAACTGGGTCAGCGGATTGCAGTTTTGCATCGAGCGCTGCATATCGGCGTTAAAAGCGTGCGCCACCAATTGGGCCTGTGCCGAGCCGACGACCTGCAGCGGATCGGCGCACACCGAGACAATCTCCAGCCGATGCGCATTGGCGAGCTCGGCGATTTGGTGGTCGGAAACGTGGGCCTTGGTCATGGCCAGCACGATCACCCGCGGTCGACTGCCCGCCGCCGCCAGCCGCTCCAGCCACGCCTGCAGGTGGCTCAGCGACGGCATGTCCCACGGCAGCACCAGCCATTCGCCAGCGGCAAGCTGCAGGCTTTCAATCGGTTGCGCTGGAACGAGCAAAGAAACGGGGACGGTTTTCCAGTTGTCCTCGTCAGCGCGGCTGACGTAACGCGCCCCGTGAAACAGCAGAAATTGCTGGATAAGCGCGGACAGGTCGCCGGCATTCACGACGCGGTGACCGCAGCTTGAGCAAAGCGATAGCCTTCCCACATGGCGTCTTCCATCGACGAATAGACCCACCCACCGTACCGGCCACGAGAGGCCACCCCGGCTTGGTCCAAAAACGCCAGCAGATCGGCGCGGACCCCAAAATAATTGCGGTCAAACACCACGTATCCATAGCGAATATGCCGGACTTGTTCGACTTCAATTTGGGCGTCGGTGTCCAACCACCCGTGATCGCGCAGAAACTGTCGCACGGCCAGTTTGACGTCGGCGTCGCTGTCGGTGCAATTGGCGGCCACTTCGACATACAGGCTGCTTTTGCCCACCGGCGCTAACGACGCGACCGCATTGGAAAACGAGCCGATGCGGTAAAACGGATAGTGGGCTTCCGGGATGTACAACCACTGAATGTCGTCCAGAACGCCAGTGCGGGCGATGCCGTAGTTCATGTACCGCAACGAGGTGCAGCGTAAAAGCTTGATTGTCTGGCGCAATCCTTCGGGCACCGGCGACAGCACCTCAAAAAGGTCGGGCAACGGCACCGAACTGAGCAAGCGCTGCCATTGGACTACGGAACCATCTGAAAGCGTGGCGGTTTTCTGCTCCAGATCGATCGCCAGCGGTCGCGCATTGCAGCGCACCTTGGCCGCAGGCAGCTTGCTGATGATCGCCTTGGCAAAGGTTTCGATGCCGCCCTGACGCGGATAGATGAAGCTGGCGTTGTAGCCCGCCTGATCGTCGACTAGCCCGATTGCCCCGGCAACGATTTGGGCTAAGTTGGGTTTGGGCAAGAAGCGTGAACACCAGTCGGCAGTAATTTCTTCGGGCGGGCAACCCCAAAGCTTGGTGTTGTACGGGACCATGAAGCGTTCGGTGATGCCTTTGCCAAACTGCTGCAGGCAAAACTGGCGAAAATCGTTGACCGGCGGCAATTCGCCTTTAGCCCCAGCCAGCGCCGCTTCGATCGCCGCTTGCACGCACTCGTGGACGACGGCCAATGGCAAGCCGTGCAGGTTTTGTTGAAAGGGAAAGTGAGTCAGGGCCCCGTGCGACCAGATCCGCGACTTGCGCACCACTTGCTGCATAGCGTCGCCCATGACGTCGGCGACAAACTGTTTCATTTCAGGATAGCGCAGATGCAACCAGTGACCCGTGTGGTCAAAGTGATAGCCGTCGATGACCTCAGTGCGGGTAAGACCGCCCAATCGCGCGTCTTTTTCGACCAAGAGCCAGTTGCCAGCCCGCAGGGTACCGGTCGTCGCTGCTTGTTTGTCGAGGTGGTAAGCGGCTGACAAGCCAGTCAGACCGCCGCCAAGGATCAGGGTGTCAACAGCAAGCACGCGTAATAGCTCCGATTCTCTGAGGCCAATCTACGACAGGCGATGGGTAACCCAAATTCACCACCGAAAATCCCCGCGACCCCCGATTTGGGATGCCAGTGCCCTGTCGCTCGCGGTCGCTCGACAAGGAGCAAGGGGCTTGACGACTGAGGCGTACTTGCGTAGGCCAATGAGACAGTCCTGCGAACTGTCTAGGAGGAAAGCGCCGCAGCGACGCACAGATGCACCCAAAGCGGGGGATCGCGGGTAAGCGGGGTCGCCGTGGCCAGATCCCATCAGCCAACACTGTTGAGCTGCAACAAATGCCCCATACGGTCGCGCTTGGTCTGCAGGTAGCGCAAATTGTCGGCGGTCGGCTCGACTTCGATCGGCTCGCGCCGTTCGACTTCAATACCAAAACCACGCAAAGACTCGACTTTATGAGGATTATTTGTCAGCAACACGATACGCGCCAGACCCAAATCGCGCAAGATCTGCGCCGCCACGGCGTAATCGCGCTCGTCCGGGGCAAAACCCAACGCTTCGTTGGCCTCGACGGTGTCTTTGCCCGCGTCCTGCAGCGCATAGGCCGCAATTTTGGCAATTAGACCAATCCCGCGGCCCTCTTGGCGCAAGTACAGCAGCGCACCGACTTCGGCCTTGGCGATGCGTTCCAGAGCCTGATGCAGCTGACCGCCACAGTCACAGCGCCGCGAATGCAAGATGTCGCCGGTCAGGCACTGGCTGTGAATGCGCACCAGCGCCGCTTCCGGGTGCAACTCTGGATGACCGCGCAGCAACGCGATGTGCGAACTACCATCCAAATCACTGGCATACACGCGGACCCGAAAGGGACCGTGGCGGGTAGCCACCTCGCCTTCGCGCACCACCCGCACCAAGCGCTCGTGATGGGCCCGCCAAGCGATGACATCCGAAACGCGCACCAACGGCCAACCGGTCGCTTGTTGCACCGCCACGGCGTCTTCGCAGCTGGCCTGCTCAACACCGATGAGCACGTGGCTGATGAGCGCCGCCGGTTGCAGGCCCGCCGCGATGACCAAATCGTGGGCAGCTTCGGCACCAAACGGGGCGGCGAGCACCCCGCGCTCGGCAACAATCGCTGGCATAATGTGGCCCGGTCGCACCAAATCACTGGCAGTCGCATCTGGATTGGCGAGCAAGCGCGCCGTCAGTCCGCGATCCTCGGCGCTGATGCCCGTTGAAACACCAACCGCCGCCTCGACGCTGACTCCATAGTGTGGCAGCCAAATCGGGGCGCGCTTTCGCTCCAACTCGGCACAATCCAGCAGTTTTGCTTGATCGCGGCTGAGCGTCACTGCCAACACGCCGCGGGCCTGCCCGGCCAAAACATTGACGGCATCGGCAGTGGCAAATTGGGCAGCAGCAGCGGCCCACACTGCGCCATTTGCGGTCATATCCTCGGCAATTAAAACAGTTTTTCCACGGCGCAAGGCGTCCATCGCCGCCATAGCAGCAGCGGCGCCGGACGGCGTTGCCGTGCAATTGGCTCGGGTATGGGGGGCGGCGGAGTTCAATTCAACAGACTAGCCTTGACCATGGGCAACAGGAACTCGATTAGCAAGGGCCTTTATTCACGTTGAAAGTCGGACCGTTGTAGCATTCCGCTTGACACTTGTTGACGTAGGTCAGGCCGTCGTCGCCACACACCGCCGGCCCGGTGTTGGGACATTGGCACACGCAGGCGTTGTCGTATTGCTTGACCCACAGCTTGTCGCCAGCGGTCAGGCAGGTGAACTCGTCCTGATTGCGAAAGGTGTACCAGGTATCGGGGTCGCCGACTTTGGCCGCCTGCTTGGACGCGCAGACCGGGTTGACGTTGATGTAATTGACGCTTGGACAGCAGCCCTTGCCCTCATACAACTCGGCAGCCGCACACTTGTCTTTGGGTGTCGACGACACGCCGACACACGAACCGACTTTGGCCCCGGCATTGGTGGCCAGACAGGCGTTGCGGAACGACTGACCCTTGCCGGTCGGCAAAATGGCGCACACCGCGTTGCAATCTTTGGGGCAATTCTTTGCAGTTTCGCTAACTTTAGAGGCCTCAGCAAAACACTCGCCTTCGCATTCTTTGGTCAAGGTGCTGTTTTGGCACAGGTCTGACTTGGCGGTGAGCCCGACGCCGTAGCAGCCCTGTTTTTCGCAATTCTTCATTGCGCACGGGTTGTTGTAAGTCTTGCCGTCTTCTTTGGCACAAATCGGCTGGTAGATATTGATCGGGCAACCGCCACCGGCTGGCTCGGGCTGCGAGCACGACGATTTGCATTTGCCATTGGCGACGGCCGTCCCTTCGGTGGTCAAGTCCATGCACTTGGTCTTGCAAGCCATGTCGACCGTGATCTTGGCCCCGGATTTCAGGGTGGCGCACACCTCAAAAGCGTTGACGCAGTCGGTGTTTTTGGTGCAGGCCTTGGCGCTGTCGGTGCATTTGCCGGCCTCGCACTGGGTGCACACGTTGGCGCCGTTTTGGGTGTTGCACTTGATGTCGATGTTGGTGCAATCCTTGCATTCGGGGCAGGCGCCCTTCTTGATCTTGGGCTCGTAGGCCCCTGGCCAATCAAAGGCTTTGAGCTTGGCGATCGCGTCGCAGTCGTTGAAGTAAGTGGTGCCATCGACACAGATTTTGGCTTCATCACACTTGCTGAGGCAATTGGCGGCAATGTCGACCGCACAGTCAGGCAGCGGCAGCTTGGGTTTGGGCGGACCGGAATCACCAAGGACATCCCCCGTGACTTCCATCACCGCGACATCGCCGTCAACGACTGTCTCCGAAGAAACGGCATCTATCTCCTCAGTTACGGCGTCTGGCGAGGTGTCTCCGTCCGGTGCAACGGTCCCGTCGTTGGTCGAATCGCCGACCGCAGGGCCACTATCGCCATCGGGCGTTGCGGTGCTATCCGCGGTCGGACCGCCCTCAATGGCTCCGCCATCGGTGGCGTCGACTGGGTCTTCACCGGTGTCGACCGCGGCTGGGGTAGTCGGTGTTTCGGAACAGCCCGCAAAGAGTGCTGTCAAACACACGCAGGTCACGACCGCTCGGCCAAAGATTCTCAAAACTTTCATGTGGATTTCCTCCGATCGGTGCCGTGGCTGCTGCACGATCTGGCAAACGAAATGTCTGGCAAACGAAATGTCTGGCAAACGCAGTGTCTGGCAAATGCAGTGTCTCGCAAACGCAATGTCTGGCAAACGCAATGTCTGGCAAACGCAATGTCTGGCAAACGCAATGTCTGGCAAACGCAGTGTCTCGCAAACGCAGTACCTAGCAAACGCAGTGTCTGGCAGGCGCGCGGTGGCTTGGCGCAGGGGGCAACGCCCGCGCAGGCGGACACGGGCCAAGTCAGTGCCAAAGTATGCCCGACTCAGGCGGCGGGTGCAAAGAACCGCAGCAGCAAACAAGCGGGCCAAAATTCACAAATAACTTTAGACCGTTCAGGCTGGTCAATTAGGCAATCGCGTCTCGGCGGTCGCCCACTCCAAGTAGGCTTCCCAGACTCTATCCGCTGGAATTTCAACCATTTCAGGCACTGTGTACGGGTGCACGGCACGCAACGCCGCCATGCACGCTTCAACCTGATCGCGGGTGGTCTTGATGATGAGTAGCGTCTCTGGATCGCGTTGAATCGTGCCCTGCCAGCGGTAGGTGCTGATGACGTTGGGCATAGCCGATACGCACGCCGCGGTCCGGCTCTCAATCAGGGCGTCGCTGATGCCCTGGGCAGTGGCGGCCGGACAACTGGTCAAAATGATGCTGAGCATGGCTGCACCTCGCTAGAGACCCGACCAGTTAACGCCGAACCTCAAAGAATTCCCAAACAAAACGGAGCGGCCTGACGCCTCGGGCGCAGGCTCGCGACCCACAAAGCAAGCACTGAGACGCCGAGCAAATCTTATTTGAACGGCTCTCTAGGAGCCTGTCGGAAATCAATCGGTTGTGAAATGTCTATCAGATTATACACAATGAATCTATTACGATCCGACAGGCTCCTAGCCAGTCAACTATTCTCAACTGTCCGAGAACTGCGCGGAGTGAATCCGTGCAGTTTCGGACAGT
>SHZD01000244.1 GCA_009692465.1 Myxococcales bacterium | reverse complement strand
CTCGGGCGCTTGGCCGGCTGTCGCACCGCCGCCACCGGCTGGGGCTGAGTGCCGGCGCGCAGCACCTTGCGCACCGTGTGAATCGACACCTTGAGCTTGCGCACCGTGGCGCCAATGCTGCCGGTTTCGCTGTACGTCGTCAGGATCCGCTGCCGCCGTCGTTCCTTTTCCTGGCTCTTGTTGCTCTTTGGCATCTCTTTCATGGTGTCACCTCTGGCTGTTCGCCCAGCCACCGCTCGCACTGCCCCAGCGCCGCCGCCGAACCGCGCCGCGCGCCCTGATACGCCTGCAAAAGGACGGTCTTGCCCTCGGCCGGCACTTCGCCAAGCCCCTGCTGCAGCCGTCGCTCGATGCCGACGCACACCTGCCGTACCACCAGCAGCCCGCGCATCACCTCGCTGCCGCGCCGGCCCAGCCGGGCATCGACTCCGTCGCCTGCGACACCGCGCGCACGTCGCACCGCGTCGGCGGGATGCTGCAGCAAATACAGCCACACCTCGGCACCGTTGGCCTGACGCCACAGGTCGAGCAGCGCTGCCACTTCGCCAGGCTTGAGTCCGTCGCGACGCGCCACCGCCATCAGTTCTTCCTGGTTGCGGGCCGGCAACGCCGCCAGCTTGCGCAGCGATCCCTCACCAAGCTGCCCCAGCTCCACGTCTTGCCACAGGTGCGGGCTCAAGTTTTTGCTGATCGCCAGCCGCCGGCACACCCAGCTTTTGTGGCGCTCCAGCAGTTCTCCGATCTCGACCTGGCTTTGGCCATCGACGTCGGCCAGCTCGCGCACCAGCCGGCACTCTTCGATGAGCAATAGGCCCCGCTCGCGATTGCGCAAGTAGAGCTGGGCCTTGCACTGCAACGGCGTGCACGCCACCACTTCGACCAGCAGCGTCTGCAGCCCCAGTCGGGTCGCCGCCAGATGCCGGACAAAGCCGTCGATGAGCACCAGCACGCCGTCTTGCTCGGCCGCCACCAGCGGTGTCAACTGGCCCTTGTCGCGCAACGACGCCATCTTGTCTTTGACTGCGGCCTCGGGCACTTGGCGCAGCCGCCCAAGCGCCAAGTCCAGCGTCGCCAGTGCCGCGCTTCGAAGTTCCATCTTGCCACCGTTTGCCGGCCGAACTCGCGGCCAGAGGCGGCCGCCATGGCCTGCCCGCAGCCCGCAAGTGGGCCTAATCGGTAGCCTGCCGGGGCGGCTCGCCCTTGGCTATCTCGTCTTGCGGCACCTGCGGGGCAAGTCTCGCCAGTTCGCTTCTGATTTCAAGGATTTGATGCCGCATCTCGTCTTTCGCACTCCTCAGCAGAACTCGGCCGAGAATCGCAAGCAGAACAAGCTCTTGCACTGGTATCGCGTCTTTCGCGACTACCCAAGGAACTTGGCGGTAAATTCCGGGTGGAGGCCCCAAAGGCGTCGCGATTTTGCCGGCGGCCTCCGCTGCCGTGGCGCGCACGATGGCCTCGTCGGCCCGGCGTACTGCGGCGTACTCGGGGTGGCGTCGGCACCAGGCGGCTTGGGTGCCTCGCCGCAGTTCGCTGAGACACTCGTGCTCCCCGCAAGTGCGCTGGCGCTCACCGACGCGGGGCGACGGCATAAACCAGTGGCGGCAGACGCAGCAGGGCTTGGATTTGGGGCGGTTGGGAGTGTCCATGACCGCAAGTATGCGGGATCATGGGGCCGGACGGAGCCGTTACTTCAGGCGCTCACGAGCGGGGATCGGAAATGGGCTGGCGAGGGGGATCGGTTTTTCATTGGCGGTGAAGGCCGCGCGCACCAAGCAGCCCGTCCATCACAACCTGTTGGCCCGGGCGCTGGCGTCGGCGCACTTTGCCTTTGCCGACGCCCTGCGTCTTGTCGGCCGACACGCAACCAAAGAATGTGACCGGTTGGCCGAATACCTCGTTCGGGCCGCGAGCGACCCAAACTGGAAAACAAGACCGAGCGTGCTCGACCAACTTCGCGGCTGGCCGCCGCCGAAACCGAAGAAAAAGCCAAAGGTTGGGGCTTAGGTTTACACATATGGTAGTGACACCTCCGATGTATCCACAGCATACTAAAGAGCAAATGCGGTCTGTTGCAGAAGCGCTTCAGAAGTCTGGCATACTCTGAGTCCTATTCATATATTTCGAAGAATCGCGTATCACCTGTTCGAGTGAAATTCTTCTTCACATAGGTGACAGGAGGCGAATACCCGCTGTCACCCAAGAGCGCTCCTCCAAGAGCAATAGTATCCGCTCGAACTTTCTGAATCAGAACAACGATGGATCCTCTTTTGGCATTGAGAGAATCGATAACTTTGTTTGTCAATAGTTCATTCGGCAGTTCCGTTGACAGCGCCCAATCAATCGGTAGCGGATTTGTCTCAGGAGCTTTTACCCAATAACCAGCAAGATCAGGCAGTATTGCGTAGATCTTCCCCATGCCTTTCTCCCGATGAATGGCACCCTGCAAGTCACCTAATAATGCATATGTTTTTTCGTCCGTCCGTATGCCCTTTCCTCCGGGAAACACTTCCCCCAATTCTTTCGTCAGATACTGAACCGATGGCTGTCGGTAAATGTATTGCTCTCGTGCAATGAAGAATTGCTGCACCGTGAACAAGGCACATACTGCGATAATCACATTGAAACTAACGCGCCACGCCCCCGCGCAGAAACGATAGGCGAGAATGGCTATGGCGGCAATGAGACCAGCCGCACCGAGAATAGGAGTTGCGTATCCGAGCGAGATCGAAGCACTCCACGAAGCAATGAGCGCGAAGCAGAATCCAATAATGATCTGTCGATGGGCATCGTCCTGATCTGCCATAACGAGATAGCCGCATATTCCAGCAGCGAATCCCCACAAAATAAATGCAAGTTCCGGCGTGCTTCCAGTTGAAAGCGCGCTCGCCATCTCATAAAACGGTACTGCGGCCATGATGAGTGCGCCTGTCTTTGCGACCGCCTGCCTCCAGCGGATAGGATGCTGAGAATATCCTACTACGAGCCAGCCCGCAACCGCCCCAACAATTACTGCATGTAGCACGCTCCTGTTGCTTGTGTAACTCAGAACTCCGATCTCATATGCATTGGTATGGGCGGCAAGCTGCGCGTACGAATCCGCAAGTGCTCCCGTAGCCATCAACAATGCTCCGTAGAGGAATGCCGGCAGTAGGATAGCTGCCCAGCATCGAAAGGATCTGAAGTCGTTCATAAGGAAGATAACGAGCGGAGCAACGAGAAGAAAGCTTTGTTTGGTGAGATATGCGAGCGCGAGAATAAAATACCCAAGCCATCGCTTTTTCGGTGAAGACCGGACACAAAGAAGCGTTCCAAGCGAGACAAGGAATAGTCCATCAATAGTATGCCATGGCATGATAGGGAACGAGTGAGCCGAAATACAGAAGGCAATAACTCCGATTCCCACACGCGCAAGCACTGGCAGTTTTTGTCGCATGAGTATTGAGGGAATAGCGACCCACCACCATGCGATGCAGGCAAGTTGTATCCACACCGAGAGTCGGCCTATCCATATCGCATAATCTCCGCCCAGCATTACCTCAGGCATGTGCATGAGAGGAGAGAGAACTGGCCGGAGAGTAATGAAATCTGCGTGGGGTGTCTGTCCCTCAAGCAGGCGTCGCGCATAGGCCAACGAGAAACCATCATCCGTCGGATTGAACCCCATCCAGGAAAAGAATAGATGAGCAGTGATTGAAACTACTACCACGAACAAAATACCCGACCACGCTTCAGATGAAACATGCCGGAAGGACAAGAACCGCCTCGCCATACCAGAGATAGGCGTCGGTAGAGCAAACAGGGTCCGTGCCGCACCACTCATCGCCAAACCACCTCTGCCATCCGCCGGACCATCCGCCAGAGCATGTAACCAAGTTTGCGCCCACTCGCAAGCCGCCGTCAAGCCCAAGCTTTCCCGGCTTTGCCCCCTGAAACCACGCCGAAACGCAGGTCCCGGCCCCGCGGCGCCACTTCTGGCCCCGCGCGGTGAAGGACAGCCCATTCAAACGGCATACGGCCCGACGCCCGCCCAGCCTGACCACCGAAACCACTCATTTTGCGCCCCAGCACCGCCCACGCGGCGCCGTGATCTGAGCCTATGCCCGGCTGCCCGCGTCTGTCAACGACAACTTGACCGTCAGATCTGGCAATTTTGCGGGTGAATTCGCTGCCGTGACCGTGGGCATCCCGGGCAACGTCGATCGCTCGGTCCCTCGCCTGCCTTTGCCTCAGCTACGTCGATCACCCGAGCCTACGCCGTCTGCGGCAGCACCGGTTCGTGTCGAAGAAGCCAAGCATGTCGTCGTCTGGGCAGACCTCGTCCACCGACTGCCGCGCCGGAATTTCTGCGCCGCTGACCGACGACGTGTCGCAGTTTGCCCAACGGCATGGCTCGGCCGCCCTGCTGCTCGATCGTGGCGTGCGGCTGTCGTTGGAGGGCATACAGGACAGGATTGCCGTGATTGGACCCGATGGGGTAAAGCAGATCGGTTAGGGAATTCCGATCTGAGTTCAAGAACTTGAACGACGCCCCTGATCTCCCGCAATGGACAAGATCGCGTTATGCAAGATCGGACACTTGGAGGAAGGTGATCCGCAGGAACTTGGCAAGCTTATGGGAGACCTTGCGCGGCGCTACCCGCACATTGACATCTGGGGAGGGTGTTGCGGTACTTGGGAGAAACACCTCGGCCAGATCGCCGAACAAGTAAACCAAGCGCGTGCTTAACGTGCCGTTGGGGCGGACGCCTCCGCGTTGCGGCGCCGCTCGACGGCACGTTAGGCCTCACAGAGTACGTCGCCTTCACACTGGTGAGCGTGCTCACGCCTCCTGAGGGGCTCTCTCGCACGTTTTCTGGGGGGCGCGCTGCGTGGGGCAAAGGAGCGGCGCTCGGCTCGGAGGCCCTTGGCGCGCAGCTTCATGTCGAGCCTGGAGTTCACAGCTTCGGGCCCCGTTCCCGGGGAGCACCCCAGACGGAAGGGATCACGACTTCGGTGTCCGCGACCGTGAAGTAGACGTGGGTTCGCCGTCTTCGTCCCAGGGCATTTGCTGGCGCCGGGCGTGATAGCTGCGTGATAGCGGCGTTCAAATGGCGAAAATTCGCGGGAAATTTGGGTGTTGACGGCGAGATTGGGCTGCGGCAGACTGGCGAAGTGGTGCTGTCGGATGGTCTGGCGGTGCGAAATGGCGGTTTTTTGGTTGGGGCTGGAATGGCTAGGGCGCTTGCAGTTCCTATCCGCCATTCTAACGGTCGCGGCTCAAAGGGCGCCGTCGATTTGGCCGACAATAGTTGTTTTTTGTGCTAAACTTGGGAACGATGGAAGCCATATGACTTTGGTGGTCTTACGTGCCGTGGGCGGCGCTGGGGCGTGAAATAGGTGGTTTTAGTCAGCACGATGGGCCAGTGTCGGGAGATAGGCGCTTTGCGTGGCCTAACCTCCTGTCGATGTGGTCAAATTCGCCCAAGTTTCGCAGGTTTCCCCCCAAATTGCCATTGCCGCGGAGGCGGGAACCCAAGATAATGAAAATGGTTTATCGCATTCAGCCATTTTGGCGGCCGGTTCCGACCCGGGCGAACTGCCCTGGCCGGTTTGGCGGTTCGACGCGGGCCGGAGGCGGTCATTGGTTTCTGATCGCTGCATTCGTTGCTACAAGCTGCCATAGTTCGCCGCTCCCCGCGAAAAAAGCCGTCGCCGACAGCGCCAGTACAGACAGCCTAGCGACCGACGCTGCCGCCGTTGCCGACGCACTTGCCGACACCGCGGCGTTTGAAATTCCACCGGCGGCCCGGTTTTGGCCGGCGGCGGCACAACAACATGGGCGCACTTGGCAATCGCTGGGTTCGGCGCCCTTGGACAACCAAGGCCACAGTGGCGTGCTGAGCGCAGCGGTGCCCGTTGGTCGCCGGTTCATCGCCTTGCGCGCAACCGCCGTGCCCGCCATCGCCGATGATCCCGGGTGTCTGCGTTTCTCTGATGTGGTCGCCGGTGGCAAAGTCTGGGTCGGCGCATCCGAAACCGGCCCCGACAACCGCACCTGCGGCAACTGTGCGCAGCGGGTGCAGGCAGGACGAGGGTACACCTTGGCGGTATTCCCCAATGATGGCGAGCCTCTTGCCGACGTCGGCACCCTGACGCTGCGGGTCGAGTTGCGCCATTGTGGCACCGGCGTCGCGATGCCCACCGGGGTATTGGGCAGCAAAGTGACCGCAGTCGCGGTTGAAATGGCGAGCGAACCGCTGCCCGCCCCGGCGGCAACAGGCCAATTGGCCGTTGGCTTGTTTCTAGCAGCTGGGGCCTGGCCGAGCTTGGACCCGGCCGCTGGTCCCGAACAAGCGGCCAACCGGGCGGCCGACACGGCTATAATGACGGCCGTAAAGGAGAGGCTGGCGGTAGCCATTGCCGCCGCTGGCGTCGATGTGACGATAGTTGGCCCCCTTGCGTTGCCGAAAGCAGATTTGCCGAATCTGGCACCGCTGCACGTCGGCGGCGACGACCCGACGGACGCGAACCAGCTGCACGCCGCTGTCGACCTCGCAGTTGCCGCAGCGATGGGGGCGAGCGGCAGCGCGTCGACGGCGTTGCCGCGGTTTGTGCCGGTGGTCTTTGTGCCGTGCATCGACTACATGAACGCCGTCACCGGCGGCCAACAGTCGATGGCCGGCCTAACACTGCGGATTCCGGGAGGCAACCGCGTCGCGCCGCAGGCTTCGTTGGTGCTGGTGGCCACCGATCGCTGCGGGACCAGCAACCAAGGGCCGCAAATCGGCAAGCTGCCGACCGTGGTGCTGCACGAAATCGGCCATTATTTTGGGCTTTACCACTCGGATGAGGCGATGGGCTTGCCGCTGGCTGGCACCGCTACCGACGTCATGTCGAGCAAGGTAGCCGTGGTCGGACCGTGGGACAGCGGGTTTTCGTCCAAGCAGCGGGTGGTGCTTCGGGCGCATCCCGATGTTTGGTATCCCGCTTCCCCCTAGAGACGCGATCAGTTTAACCTAACCGCGCGGATCGACAATCGATTCCGGAGACGATCTACTTCCGGGGCAACCTGGAGGTAGCCCATGGCCAGCAAGTGGAACCCGCCCATCGACCTGTCGCCCGCGGAAGAGTTGATCATGAAGCGCGTCAAGAAGCGACGGCTCTTCGCGTTTTTCCGCAACAATCGTCACCGCCTGTTTGACAAGGTGACGCAGGAAAAGCTGTTGGCGGCGTAAGCCGATGTCGCGCGCGGCAAGGATGCGTTGCCGCCCGCGCAGATGGCGCTGGCGATGCTGATGCAGGCTCGTTCGGGGTGCCAGACCACGACGTGCCAGAACTGACCGTGGTCGACATACGCTGGCAGATGGTGCTGGATTGTGAAGGTGCGCAAGAACCGGTCATCAGCCAGGCCAGCGTGTTCAGCTTTCGGATGCGGTGTACCGAACACGGCCTTGTCCAGGTCCTTATCGACCGGTCGGTGGAACTGG
>SHZD01000035.1 GCA_009692465.1 Myxococcales bacterium | reverse complement strand
TCTATTGCGATCTGACAGTCTCCTAGCTTCACAGATATTCTCAACTGTCCAAGAACTGCCCGGAGTGAATCCGTGCAGTTTCGGACAGTTGCCGCCGTCTAGGCAGACGGCGCTAGGAGCGAGTCGGAATACTCCGACACGCTCCTAGTATGACCGCTGCCCACGCCATGGGCGCTGCCAAGCTGCCAAAGCGATGCTGGCGGCTGCTAGCTCGCCTCGCGCAGTGTGCGCAACGTCGCCGCCACCGCGTCCGTTCGGGTCGCGCCGTGCAGTTGCAGCACCAGTTCCATCTGTTCGCTCAGCCCCTTGACGATCTCAGCCATGCTGTGCCGCAGTTCGGCCGGCAACGCTTGCACCCACTCTCGGCGCAGCGCAATCCCGGCAGTGGCAACCGGCAACATGTAGGCCACACCCTGTTCCAAACCGGCTGAAAATGCCGCGTGCATCCGCCCATCTAGCTCCGCTTGGGCCGTGTCACCGGGCACTCCGAGCTGGGCCAAGATGAGGGTCAGCCCCACCTCGTCTCTCGAGCCGGGCCGCCCCGCAGTCAGTCGTTGCAGCGCCGCAATGGTGATCAGCTCTGCACCAAAACGATCGGCCGCGCCGCCAATCACCCCCCACGCATGAAAGGGCTTGCGCAGCGCCAAATCGATCGCCTCAGTGGGCGATTGCGGTGTAACAACCACCTTTTTGCGCGGAACTGCCATGGCCACCCTAACTGCTGCACTCGTGATCTGCGTATGACCCGCCTAGAGACCCGACCGGTTGGCGGCGGGCTTCGGGGGCTCCCAAACAAAACGGAGCGGCCTGACGCCAACCCGCAGGCCACAGAATAAGTGCCGCAGGCTCGCGACCCACAAAGCAAGCACTGAGACGCCGAGCAAATCCTATTTGATCGGCCCTGCCAACGGTCACGGATTCTTGGGCGGACAATCGGCTTTTTTGGTGTAAGTACACAGGTTGGCCGCGCAGGCATCGGTGGTGCAGTCGTTTTTGTCGTCGCAGTCGGCGTTGCCCGCGCAGCAGGAGGCCACTTTGGCACAGATGCAGCCGTTGCTGGCGTCGCACTTGCCCACATGGCAGCTGCCGCACACTTTGGCGGCGCATTCGGCGTCGAGGTAGCACAACTGCTTGGTGCACGCGACTTTGACCGCCAGTTCGTCGACCACCGCCCCGCTGAACTCATTCTTGCTGCCGTCGCCGGCATCGAAATGCAAGCAGACTTGCACACTTTGGCCCTGCCACCCGTCCAAAGGCACGGTAATGGTCTTCCATTTGCCTTTGGTGGTCCCATAAATCAAGTCGGATGACCAGATGGTGGTTACTTGAGTGGCGGCGAGCACTTGCACCGTAAATTCATCAAACTTAGCCAATCCAGCAATCGGCGGATTGACGTAGTTGGCCGGCAGCGACAACGACCACTCGGTATCCAAATTAAGTTGAAAGGTCAGATTGTTGAACACCGATCCTGACTTGATCGCGATCAGCTTACTGCAGACCACGCCCTTGGCGCCGACCTCCTCGCCCAACAAGCTGTCGGCGTAACTGGTGCCCGCTTCGTCGGCAAACACCAAGGCCCCGCCCGTCTCCCCGCCGTTGGGTGACAATTTCCAGCCCACCGTCGTTGAATTCTGTTGCAGCGTGGTCCAATCGGTCAGCGCGTCGTCAAACGGTGCGTAGTACGTCACCGCTGATTTGCAGCACGCTGGCTTGGCCGCATCCGGGTTGTTGGTGCATTGACCGTTCTTGCACAAATCCAGGGTGCAGGCGTTGGTGTCGTCGCAGTCGCTGTCGCTGTCGCAACAGCCGCTGGCCTTGGCATACAAGCACGACCCGGAGCCAGCGCCAACTGCGCCGTTCAGGTACGGGCTGCACGAATCCGCGGTGCAAGCGTTGGCGTCGTCCTTGCACGGGCTGCTGGCGTCACAATAAGCCTGAGCGCACACCGTTTCCCAAACAATATCATCCAGATAAATGCCTTCGTACTCGTTCTTGAGCCCGGAGCCGGAGGCAAACGTCCATTGGACCTTGACGGTCTTACCGGCCCACTCCGACAGGTCGATGGCGACTTGCTGCCACTGGCCTTTGGTCGACTTGCCAATTTGAACAGAACTAAAGACTTGCGCCGCTTTGCCACCCTCAACCACCGTCAGAGTCAGCACGTCTTTTTCGGTGAGGCATTGCGGTACCTCATTGATAAGCAAGCACCCGGCGCCTTGCGGGCAGGCCGGTTTGCACGTCGCCGGCTTGAACTGCGCCGAATAAGGCGGCTCTGTGTCCAACCACAACCAGAACACCAAGTGGGCCTTTTTGCCTTCCGGGATAAAATTGCTGCCACTGGCTAGCGTTGTCGCCACCGCTTGGGCCTCTTTGCCGGCCTTGCAGTCGTTGTCGTTGGTCATTGAAGTGTCGTAGGTCTTACAGCTATTACCAAAATACAACGAGGACTTACCGCTGTGGGCCCGCGCAGTCGAAACCTGCCAGCCGACATTGCCATTGGTTGCCGCGTCGCTGGCCTTGAGCCCGTCCAAGGCGTTGGCCTCAAAACTGGACTTGAGCAGGGTCTTTTTTCCCGAACAACACAGCGGATCTACGGTGTTCTTGCACATGTGAGTGCCGGCGTCACACACGTCGGTGGTACATTCGTCCTTGTCGTCGCAGGCGGCGGAGTTGCAACACCACGGAAATGGCTTGGGAATCGGCTTGCACACGCCCAAATCGCACAGCGCGTCCTGGCAGGCAGCCAAGGTCACTTTGCCTGCGCATTCGGTTGCGGTGGTGCATTGGCTGACATCGGCCTGCGCCGTGTCGATGAACGTGTCGACACTATCAGCAGAATCAACGGGTTCACTGTCAATCGTCTCGGCACCGTCGGCACTACTGTCCTCATCAGCGTCCGGCGCCGATTCGTCTGAGGCAACAGCATCAGCACCAGTGTCCGGTTCGGCGGAGCCATCGGCTGTGTCAGCGCCCACTTCGGCCGCGGCGTCAGCCACCGCTGGCTTGGGGTCTGTCCCACAGCCCGCCAGCAGCATCAGGACGGCGCCGCACCACAACAGCGCAATCGGCGGCAATTTCATTGCTTTGCCCTCATATTGACCCAGTTGTGCCGGTGCCGGCATTGGCTGTTCTGCCTACGAGCGTGCCGGAGTATTCCGACGCGCTCCTAGCGCCGTCTGGCTAGACGGCGGCAACTGTCCGAAACTGCACGAATTTGATTCGGCCAGTTCTCCGGCCAGTTCTCCGGGCAGTTCTTGGACAGTTGAGAATATCTGAATGGCTAGGAGCCTGTCGGATCGTAATAGATTCATTGTGTATAACCGGATAGACTTCCAAAATGCGTTTGATTTCCGACAGGCTCCTAGGAACTGTCCTAAAATAAGGTCATCGATCTTGACACGAGCGGAGCGGCGAGTCGGCCTTTCAGGACGCGAGCTTAGCGACCAACAAACCAAGCACACGGAACCGGTCCCAGAATGACCCATTCTGGGACAGTTCCTTACCCGCCGCAACTGGTCGTAATCTTGAGGTCGTCGATATACACACCCTTGCCATTGTTGCCAACGCTGTCCAAGGTATTGAAGTAGAACTCGACCTGAATTTCCTGACCCGCATAGGTGGCCAAATCAAAGGTGACTTCGTACCACTTGTTGGGAGTGACCCCGCTGCCCTTGTCCCACGCTGGCAGCTTTTGGGCGCCTACGTAGACGTACACGTACATGTCGTCGTAGGAGCCCTTGCCGCCCGACTCGGTGTCCATCAGCAGTGAAAACGTCAGCTTGGACGGGGTAACGGCCGGCAAAAAGATCTTGCCGGTCGTAGCTTTGCCGTTGGTGGCGCCCATGTCAAAGGTGCCCTTGCCTGGATCGCCGTACCACAAGACGGCTGGCGGCGTTTTGCTCAGCGCGCCGGGCGGGGTCGCGTTGATCTGCCACCCTTTGCCCACGCCAGCGCTATTGACGATAGTGATGTCCTTGAGCGCCCCTTGATCGAAGTCGTTGACGTACACATCCGGTTCGCAGCAGCCGGGAGCGCCGGTTGGCTTGTGCTGGCACTTGCCCGCTACGCAGGTGTCGATGGTGCATTTGGTTTCGCCGTCGGCGCAATCCTTGTCGGCGGTGCAGCACGAGATTTCGTTGACGCACTTGTAGGCAACGCACTTGTCCAGCGTGCAGGTGTTCTTGTCATCGCAAAATGACGAGCCTAAACAACAACCTGCTACGTTGGGATTGCTGCACTGGCCGCCGGCGCCCGGGCACATATCTTGGGTGCACGCATTGCCGTCGTTGCAGTCGCCGGGGCCCATGCAACAGCCCTTGATGGCCGCGAAACTGCACTTCTTGGTCGTCAGACAAGTATCGGTTGTGCACAAGCTGCTGTCATTGCAGTCTTTGTCTGTCGCACAGCACGAGTTGGCATAGCCGCACAGGCCATCGGTACAGACGCCAGCCGCGCAATTGAAGCCGGCCGTGGTGCAACTGGCGGCGCTGGTGCACTTTTTACCTTGACAGGTGCACGACACCACCACGTCGTCCACATACACCCCGGTCGCCTGATAGATCCCCGCTGAGGTCGTGGCGACCACTTCGAAGTTGAGTTCGAACGACTTGCCGCCCAACGGAGTCAGGTCAAAGATGGTTTGTTTCCACACGTTGTTCATGGTGGCGAAGTTGTAACTGGCCAGCACCGTCTCGACCCCGTCGAGCAGGATGAACAGGCGAAAAGTGTACGAAGTGCCATTGCCGTTGACGTGGTAGGTCCAAAACGACAGGGTGGTTTCTTTGCCGGGCAGCACCGTAATGATCGGTGAACTGGCCGTGACCTTGAACACCGGATTGGTAAACGGCACCGGATTGATGTCTTTGGCTGGATCGCCCATTTTGAGCGCTCCGGGCCCGGATTTAGCCACCGTGCCGTCCTTGTAGGCCCATTTCAGGGTCGGATGGGTGGATTTGAACGACCAGCCCTCGTCAGACCCGGCAAAAAGTGAGTTCAGCACTTGCGGCGAGCAACAGCCCGGCACCGTGGCCGAGGTGTACACGCACTTGCCTTTGTCGCAAGCATCGCTGGAGCAAGGATTGAAGTCGTCACACTCATCGTTGAAAATACAGCAGGTTTCGCTGTAGCTGCATTGTCCGGAGGCACAGACACCTTTCTTGCACGGGTCGGTCGTGGCGCACTCGGTATCGGATTTGCAGCACTTGTTGAGGTACTGGCACTGGCCGCCTGGCGCCGGGCAAATGTCGTCGGTACAGGCGTTTTGGTCGTCGCACCCAGCCGAACTGAGGCAGCAGCCCGGCAATGCCGAGTAGCTGCAGGCGCCACCGGGCCCACTGCACAAGTCGAACGTGCACGGTTTCTTGTCGTCGCACTCCGAGTTTGAGCTGCAACAGCCTGGTTTGACAGCATTTTTGCAAACGGGTAGCTTGGAGCCATCGCCAGAGCAGATGTCGGTGGTGCAGGCGTTGCCATCGGCGCATTCGTCATCGCCGGCACAGCATCCAGTGGCTACCGCTAAGTCGTCGACAAAGGCACCAGCATAGGCGTTAAGCGTGCCGTCTTTGGTTGCGAAAACTAGCTGAAATTGCACAGATTTGTCAGCCCACGCCGCCAAATCAACCGAGATGCGCTGCCACGCCCCATGGGTGCTGCCGTCGATCGCGTCACTGGACCACAGCAGTAGGGGGACGTCATTTTCGAGAACCTGCACCGAGAGCAAGTCATCGCCGAGCGTTTGTTCGGTCTCCAGCCACAACCAGAAGCTCAATTTCGGTTTGATTCCTGCCAAGTTGGGGATTTTGACGGCAACAGTGGTCGCACTGGCGGCAACCGCCTTGTTGTTGGCGTAGGTGCCCTTGGCCGGATCGCCGAACCACAGCGACTTGCCACCGGAAATCGCCTTCTTATCCGTATAGTTCCAAATAATGCCGCCGCTATTGGCATCTTTGACCGTCACGCTTTCGGTCGCAGCGTCCATGGGCAACAGCCAAGTGTTGGCTGAGAGCACAGCCTTGGTCGCTCCACCTTGGCAAGCAAGGCAAGGCTTTGACTTGGAAATGCCGCCGACCGCGATGCATTCGACCATGCCGCCGTCGCTTTCAACCAAACACGCCTTGTCTTGGGCTTTGAACTTGCACTTGCCGTTGTCACAACTGGAGGCCGGCGTGACACACGGATTGAGGCAATCCGACGACGCGGTGCAGTTTCCTGGGTATAAGCCAGGTATTATGCTTACTTGGGTGTCGGCGACGCCGTCTTTGGCTGCATCAACGGGACCGGCGGTATCGGCTGCGCTATCATCAGCGCTGTCGACGAGGGTATCGCTGCCGGCGCTGTCCGGGTCCACACTGGCGTCGCCCCCAGTGTCAGCTTGGGAGTCCAGCCCGGCGCTGTCCGCCCCGTCGGCGGCAGGACCAGTGTCTGTGGCAGCGTCGCTCTTAGCGCTGTCCACCGCCAGTTCCGCCCCCGTCGCATTGTCTTGTTGGCCGGTTGAGCTGTCGGCGCTCGGCAGCACCGGTGTTTCGGTGCCACAACCGCTGGCGAGCCCAATTGCCATCGCGCTCGCGTAGAGCCCCGGCCCGCCGATCGCCGGCCAGCTGAACCAGCCGCGGTTGCCACTTGCCGCGCGGTGCTGCATCGCTGTGCAGTTAGGGGCGGCGCCACCGCTAATTCGTTCATCACTGGGATGCATGGGCCGACCTCACCTGACGTTGGTTTTCACACCACGACTCGCCGTCTGGGGTCGCGGCGTTAGCGACTCAAACACGGGCAGAAACGGCCACATTAGCATGCCAGTCAAGGGTACAGCAAACCCGCGATCCCCCGCTTTGGGCGCTTCTGTGCGTCGCGGCGTCGCCTTTCTCCTTGCGGCGTACGCGAGTACGCCTCAGTCGAAATGCTCCTTGCTCCTTGTCGAGCGACAGCGAGCGACAGCGAGCGACAGGGTACTGGCATCCCAAATCGGGGGCCGCGGAGAATTTCGATGGGCAATCCTGGCAGGCGGCTTGCCAAGGCGCGAGTTAGCGACCCACCAAGCAAGCAATGGGCCCAGGTGCAAAATCGACTTGATTTTGCACGGGCCCTCACCAGCCGCACACCAACACCAAGCGCCCGGACTGCTTGAGCGAAAACAGGCTGCTGGTGGTGGCCGCCAGATCGCCAGCGCCGCTGGCGGTGAGGTGTTCGACGATCATGTCTTTGGTGGTCGGCAAGGTGACCGACTGCAGGACCTGACCACTGGCGCTGACTTGCAAAACAGTGGCTGCCGCGGAGTTGACCGCCTGAAGCACAGCCCAAGTTCCAGAAGATTGTTGTGCAATATCAACCAGTTGTGCGGAAAACACCTTGCCGAGCAAGTGCTGGGCCTTGATGGTGCCGTTGTCGCTCACTTCGGCAAACCACGATTGAGACACGCTATTGTCCTTGACCTGCGCTTGGCCGACGATGACAAAACCGCCGCCGGGACTCGCCGCCACCGCAGCGGCGCGCGACGCCAAATAGCCACCGATGATCTTGGTCCACAGGGTGGCGCCATTTTCGTCGTAGCGGACCAACATCGCTGACGGGGCCTCACCTGCACCTGCTACCGCACCGCTGCTATAGCCGACCGCGACCACGCCGCCGTCCGCAGTAGCCAAACAATCTTCGGCGCGGTCGGCCAAAACGACTGTTGAGTTTTTCTGCCACACCACCTTGCCGGCCGGGTCCAGTCGGGCCACCCACAAGTCGTCATTGTTGGCTTGGCTGCCCACTCCACGTCGGCCGGCGACGTAGAAACCGCCAGCCGGGCGGCGATCGACGGCCTCAGCGGCCAAATGGACCGGTGGATTGGCTGGCGGCGCGCACAGCGCCAGTTCACTGACGGTCGCCCCGTCGGTGCTCACCAGGGCCAGCATGGCGCAACTTGCCAGCGTGGTCTTGTCGACAAACGCACCGGCGACGGCGACCTCAGCGGCAGTTGCGGTCACTGCGGCAGCGATGTAGCCGGCGTTCCAGGCCAATTCCTTGTCCCACAACTTGGCTCCCACGTTGTCGGTGCGCAGCAACCACGGCTTGCCCCCCTCTTGCACGCCGGCCAATAGCCAGCCGCCGTCAGGCAGTGCCGCACTCGCGATCAAGTTGGCGACGGCCGGGCCATAGGTCTTGTTGAGCGAAACGGCACCCGCTACGCAACTTGGCGCGCACCAACCTAATTTGCAGACTTCGCCACCGTCGGCACAGTCCTTGGTTTTTTCAAACTGGCTGCCGATCGCATTGCATTGAAAGGCCAAAGTGCCGTCGCACTTGCCGGTTTGCGGGCTGCACACTTGGGCGACACACGCCTGACCGATACATACTTGCCCAGCATTGCAGGCAATTGTTTTGTAGGCGGTGCCGTCGCCTTGGCAGACTAGCAGCGCTCCGTCCTTGCACTGGGCGCTGCCGGCCGCGCAGACTTTGACCGCTTCGCAGGCGCCCGAATTGCATAAAAGAGCTTGATCGGCGCAGTCCTTGACGGTGGCATTGGCGGTGCCCGTGGCGTTGCAAAGCACAACTTTGGTGCCGCTGCATTCTAGTTTGGCGGGGGAACAGACTAGCGTCGCGCACTTGCCCTCCTCGCACATGGCGCTGGGGCCGCACAGGATTATGGCGTTGGCGGTGCCTTGGGCATTGCAAACAATCGCCTTACCGGCGCCGTCGCATTTTGCCGCGCCCGGTTGGCAGATCTTAGGTACGCATACTGTGTCGAGGCAGCCCTGGGTGGCGGGGCAATCGGCGGAAGTCGCGCACAATACGCAGCCGCCTGCCGTTTTGTCGCAGACCAGTCCGGTTGGGCATTCCTTTGTGCTGGCGCAAGGTTGCGCGGGAGGTAGGCACACATGGCCTTTGCACAACAACGGCTTGGTGCAATCGGCGTCCACCAGACACGGCACGCATTGGGCGGCCAGGGTGTCGCAGACTTGGCCCTGGGCTTGGCACTGCTTGTCCGACTGGCATGGCGTGTGCAAAAAGCACTGACCTGCCACGCAGTTGCCACCGCTGCCGCAATCCATGTCCGTTTGGCACGGCGCTTTGCCTGTATCGGACCCATCGGCGTACAGGTCACTGTCTTGCGTTTGACTATCGACGGCTGGTGTGGCGTCGCTAGCCACCGGCGTCGAGCTGTCCGACTCGGCATCTGCAGGCTGATGGGCGTCTTCTGGGGCAAATGCCAAGTCGGTGGCCACATCGGCGCCTGTATTGCCCGCGCCAACCGTGGGTACGCGCGTCGGCGCAGATTGGCACGCTGCAAGCACCGAGCACAAAGCGGCCGCGATTCGAGTGCGCTGCTGAAATACGCAATAAACCCAAATAACTGGGGGCGCCGAATAGGAAAGTGGACGCCCGCGTGGCACCCGCTCAGCTGTAGTGTTTTCGGCGTCGGCTGGCACTGGCTGAACCTATCGGGGACCGGCGCCCGCGCAGTGTCGCACAAAGTATCGTGCCACAAGGGCAACGGCAAATTTGGTTGCTCAGTGACGGCGCCGCGCGCTGGGTCCATTGATTCTTCGAGGCTGCATTTTTGCGGTGGGGCACCCTCGCGGGGATTGGGCCGATTGTCGCAATCCCCAGACTGCGGCGATCCTTAGAGCACCGAACCCATTGCAGCCAGCGCAATTGCCACAGACTGCGGTCTGTCGCCCCAACTCGCTGTCCCGACAGCAAAATACGATTAGTTTCCATTGGGAATGGAGCGGCGAGACGCCCCAGGCCCGAGCTCGCGACCCCCGAAACAAGCAATGAGCACAGCATCCGATGGAATCTGATCGGTGCTCTAGGAGCGTGTCGGAGCACTCCGACTCGCTCCTAGCGCCGTCTGGCTAGACGGCTGCAACTGTCCGAAACTGCACGAATTTGATTCGGCCAGTTCTCCGGGCAGTTCTTGGACAGTTGAGAATATCTGAATGGCTAGGAGACTGTCAGATCGTAATAGATTCATAGTGTATAACCGGATAGACATTCGAAATGCGTTTGATTTCCGACAGGCTCCTAGGCGGCCGCTTCCGTCAGTGGCGACTGGTCTTGCGGGTCTGGTTGGACCACTTGCCTATTGTCTGCGCCCACTGGCGCTCGGGTCGACGAGGCTTCAGCAGGTTCCTGTTGGGCCGCCCACACGGTCGCGTAGGTGCCTTGCAGCGCCAGCAGTTGGCTGTGGGTGCCGCGTTCAATCACCGTGCCGCGGCGATCACTGGCGGGATCGGCCAGCACAATGATCTCATCGGCCCGCGCCAGCGCCGTCAGGCGGTGCGAAATCACGATGGCCGACATGCCACCGCCGACGATATGGCCGCCGATGACGCTGAGCAGGCGCTCTTCAGTTTCGTGGTCCACCGCGGACAACACATCATCCAGAATCAACAATCGGCCGCCGCGGTACAGCGCGCGCGCCAGCTGGGCCCGTTGCCGTTGACCTCCCGACAGGAGCAGTCCGCGCTCGCCGACGATGGTCTGCAAGCCCTGCGGCATGCGCGCCACTTCGCCAGCCAACTGCGCATCGCTGATCGCTTGGTCGGCGCGCGCGGTGTCGATGCGGTCCAGCGGGTCGTCAAAGCCGACATTTTGAAGCAATGTCCGCGAAAACAAGAACGCTTCTTGTGGCACTATCGCCACCGCCCGCCGCAGGTCGCTGTCGCGGACATCACATAAATCGACGCGGTCGTAAGTCACGCAACCGCGCGGTACAGCGATCAGGCGCCCCAGTGCCATGGTTAGCGTCGACTTGCCCGAAGCGACCGGACCGTAAATCCCCAACACTTTGCCCGGCTGCAGGTCGAATGACAGATTGCTCACAGCCGCGGGCACGTCCGCGCTAGCGCCGGGATGGCGCACCGTGAGATCGCGCACTTGCAAATGCAAACCCTGATCGGTTGTCGGACCCGTCTTGGCCGGCAACGCCACCGAGCCTGTTTGCAGATCGGATTCCAATTCCGCGACATCCCAGCACCGACGCAGCGAAACGATGCCCCGCTGCAGGACCCCGACCACCCAGCCGCCCGAGGCCAAGGCGCCGACCAACACCGCGATATAACTAGCGTAAGCCGCCAGATCGCCTAACGTCATCTGCCGCGCGATTACGTCCTTGCCGCCCTGCCACAACAGCAAGAAAATACACAGGTTGCCGACTACTCCCACCACCGGCATAAAAAACGTGCGCACCGCCGCCTGGCGAATATTGAGGCGCATGTAATGCTGGTTGGCGACGTCAAAGCGATGCAGGAAGACGCTCTCGGCGGCGGCCCCTTGCACCACTGCGATGCCCTTGTAGGTCTCCAGTACCACGTCCGACACGTTGCCCAGCGCCACTTGGGTTTCGACCATCAGCGCCATCGCCCACGACACGCCAGTGCACAAGACATAAATGGCCAGCAGCGCCGGGACTAGACACATAGCGGTTAACGCTGCGTCCGTATTGAACATCTGCCACAGCGACATCCCGGCGGCCAGCAGCATATTGAGCGCCATGATCACCGCGAATCCGACCAGCGCCCGCACAAAGGCGGCGTCATCACCGGCGCGAGCCATCAGGTCGCCGATCGGCCAATCGCGAAAAAAGGCTGGAGACATGCCAAGTAAGCGGTCGAGCATGTCATTGCGCAGCCGAAATTCGATGGCGCGGCCGGGGTTGAAAAACAAGATTCGCGATAGCGTCCGCACCACGATCACCGCCACCGCGGCTCCGGCGATCCACCAAGCGTGAACATAGACCACGTGGGCATTTTTGCCGGCCGCCAGTTCGTCGAATACCTCTTTTTGCAACTGCGGAATCCACACCGTCAACCAGTTGGTCGCCGCCAAGAACAACAACCCCAAGGCGTAAACTGGCAAATAGCGCCGCGCATAGCGGTCGGAAAAGCGCGCGATCATCTGCGCATTAGTGGATTTGCTGAGGTGTGGATTCACGTTGCGACGGTGGCCGGTCGGGCCGAGCAGGCAGCCAGCATACCAGCCCCAACCAAATGTGGCAGTATTGACGGCTGTCACCGCAGTCGGCCACCAAGGGCGTCGCCGCGGTGGCAGCTATCCCGAGGTCAGGACCTGTGCCAGAACAAGTCGTTCTGTCACAAGTCCTTCTTGCGGGCAAGGTGGGTCGCAAGCCGCGATCCCCCGCTTTGGGCGCATCTCGGCGTCACTGCGTCACTTTTCTGTCAGGGACGTACGAGAGTACGCCCCTGACAGAAAAGCTCCTTGCTCCTTGATCTGCATCCCAAATCGGGGGCCGCGGGGAATTTTGGCGGTGAATTTGGGCAAGTTCGCGTCTTTGCAAGACGACTCTCTGCTCCGGCGCATTGCCGAACGATCGAGTTATTTTGTCACCAATCCTCAGTGTGGACAGCGAGTCACTGCGTGCACCCAGCGCCGCTGGCGTGGCCCTGCTGGGCGATGCCGTGTGGGCGGCCGGCGCTGTGACCCCTGCGCGCCGGATTGCGGTCATCGGCACTTGTAAAAATGCTGGGAAAACAACGGCATTGTTGGCTTTGCTGGCGGCGACTTCGGCGCGTGGTCTGTCGGCCGCCGTAGTTTCGATTGGCGTCGACGGCGAAGCGCACGACGTGTTTCTCGATTTCGCCAAACCTCAGATTTGGTTGGACAAAGGCGCACACTTTGTCACCGCCTTACCCTTTGCCCTGGCCGCTGGCAGAAGTATCGCAGTGCTGCGCCAGCTGCCATTCGCGACTGCGCTCGGGCCCACGGTCGTCGGCGTCGTCCGGCATCGCTGCGCGGTGCAACTGTCGGGCATCGGCCATCGCGCTCACCTGCATGTCGCGGTGACTGAACTGCTGCACTGCGCCGATCGGGTGGTGATCGACGGTGCCTACCATCGGCAAGCGGCGGCTCATCCCGCTGTTGCCGACGCCGTAGTGGTTGCGGTCGGCGCAATGGCTGGGCCAACCACCGGGGCTGCGTGGCGCGCCAGTATGCCGACTGTGCGCGCATTGTTGGCGCCGCCTGGGTCAGAAAGCGGATACAGCGACGCTGAGCGCGGTTTTCACCCCGTGCAGGCGGCGCTCACCGACGCGTTGATTGCCGCCCATCCGGCAGTCCACCGCTTTGCGGTCCGCGACCCGAGCCGGATTCTGCTGAGCGCCGCGGGCTGGGAGCAGCTCGATCGCCGGCAAGCCCATGTTGAGGTGCTGGCAGCGGTGCCGGTGCGGGCCATCGTCTGTAACCCCTTTCGTGCCGACGCCACCGCTGCAGGCGCAACTGACTCCAGCACAGCGGATGGTCACGGTTTTGTTGACGCCGTCGCTCAGTACCTTGGCCAATTGACCGTGGTTGACGCGCCGGTGACCGCCGTTGAAGTGCCCGTGATCGACGTGGTTGGCGGGTGGCGTGGTCAACAATGGCGCTGATTTTCTTGCTCAGTCCCGCAGTAGCGCCAAGATGAGCCGCTGGCGGCACTGAACCGATCCATCCATGAAAGGGTCGAAACGCTCAGTACGCTTGCAAAATCGGTAGGTTGCGACCCACGCAAGAAAACAGCGGGCCGCAGTGAAAAATCGATTCGGTCTTGTTGGGGTCTGTACCTAGAGGTAACCCGTGTCGAGCGCGCCATCCGATGAACAATCCCAGCAATTGCGCAGGCTACCCGCAATCAGCGCGCTCGTGCAGTCGCCAGTGTTTGGCCCGTTGGGGGTGCCTGACCGTCTCGCCGCCGAACTGAGCCGCCAAGCCGTGGCGCAGGTGCGGCACGCCATCGTGGCAGGCGACCTCGCAGGCGACGCGCAAGTCGACCAACTGGTCATCCAAGAACTCTCGCGCCGAGCCACCGCCTTGATGCGGCCCAGCCTAAGGCCATTGCTCAATGGTTCTGGAGTCTTGCTGCACACCAATGCCGGTCGCGCCCCGCTGCCGCCGTCAGCCATTGCCGCCATGCACGCGACATTGCAGGGCTATAACACCTTGGAACTCGACACCGTCACCGGAAAACGCGGATCGCGGCAGAGCCATTGCCGCCCGTTGCTGTGCTGGCTCACTGGCGCACCGGATGCCTTGATCGTTAACAACGGCGCTGCCGCGGTCCTCTTGGCGGTTCGGGCGCTGGCTCACGGTCGACCGGTGGTGGTTTCTCGTTCTCAAATCGTTGAAATTGGTGGTGGTTTCCGGGTGAACGAAGTCATTGCCACTGCGGGCTGTCGCCTGATCGAAGTCGGCACTACCAATCGCACCCACCTGCGCGACTACACCAGTGCCTTGGAGCAGTTGCAGCAACAAGGCGACCCAGCGGCTCTGATCCTGCAAGTGCATCGCAGCAATTTTGCGCTAGTCGGCTTTTGTAGCGAACCGCCACTGGCCCAAATCGTCGAGCTCGGGCGAACTTATGGCGTCCACACCGTCGTTGATCTGGGCTCGGGGGCTCTGCAGTCGCTGGCGATCGTGCCCGCGCCGTGGCCCGATGGCACGCCCTCACCGCCCGAGCCGACGGTGGCAGATATTGTGGCCCAAGGCCCGACGATCGTCACGTTTTCCGGCGACAAGTTGCTCGGCGGCCCTCAGGCCGGCATTTGCGTTGGCCAAGCTGCCCAACTGGCCGTGCTCGCCCGCGATCCGCTGGCGCGCGCGGTCCGGGTAGGCGGCGCCGTCCTCGCCGGTCTGCACGAGGTGCTGCGCCTACACGCGATGGGGTTAGGCGCTGATCTGCCTGCCTTAGGCCAACTGAGCACCGAAGAGTCGGCGATCACTGCGCTGGCTACCCGCTGGGCCGAACATCTAACCTCACTACTGAGCGGCTTCGCCACCGTCGAAGTCGTTGCCGCGGTGACCCAAGTCGGCGGCGGCACTCATCCGCTTTTGATCCTGCCGTCGCGCGCACTGGCGATCACCGCCTTTGGCATGACAGCCGCGGACCTGGCCGAGCGCGCACTGGCGGGCACTCCTTCACTGCTCGGTCGGGCCAAGGGCCACCAGTTTTTGGTGGATGTTCGGACACTGCTCGCGGGTAGTGCCGACGGCGGCCCCACTGGGGTCCCGATCCAGATCGCCCGCGCCTTGGGCATCGATCGGGGGTGACCGCGGTTCGCTGGGCGCGGCCAAGTCGTGCCGGCTGCGGCAAAACGGTAGGCACGCTGGGCAGATCGCAGGTGCATTTGGCGCGTCTGCACCTTGCGATTGCGGCGCGCGACCGCTCGGCCTTATACTCAGGCGGGTTTTTGACCGACGAGGAAGAAATCATGCGCAACAATAGAAAATCTCAGCAGAATTTCCATGGGCATTGGTGCAGTGCTTGGTCTCTTTCCGGTGCCCGACGGTTTTGGACAATTGCAGCGCTCACCGCATTTGTCGGGGCAGTGCCTTTGGACGCCATCGCGCAAGGCAAGGATAAGCCAACTGCAGGCGGCAAGAAAAAATCCAAAGAATACAGCTTTGAAGACGATGTGATCGAGACTCAGTACCTGCGGCCTGATACGGCCAACGTCGAAGGACTCAACAAGAAAGGCCGTGACAGCCTGATCCAGATTCGCCGCAACTTTTTTGCCGAGTTGATTCGGTCGGCCGAGGACCTGTAAGGCCTGCCGACTCGAGGGCCTACAGACAGCTGCCGGTTGTAGCCGGGTGCAGGTCGGCGGTGATGACGGCCGCTCCGGTTGCTTGGCTGGGGGGTCAAAATCGAGCTTTTCGGGTTGCCGGCCCCGCCCCGCCGCGCGCAGCCCTTCTGCAGTTGGTGGTGAATGTCGAAGAAAAGCAGCAGGCCCCGCGGTCCAAACGATCCGCCCGATCGCGGCAATGCCAGCAGCGTCACGGTCGTTGAAGGGCCCACACTGCGCCTGAACGACGGCGGCAGCGACCGGGCCACCGTCCTCCACGCCTCTCACGAGCGCCGAGTCGACGACGACGCGCCGACCGCGATGATTGACCTCAACGCGATCGCCGGCGCACCACCCGCCGAACCAGCACTGCCCGCGCCACCCGCGCCACCTGCGCCACCCGTGCCGCACTCGCAAGCCGCAGCGCATTCGCAACCGCCTCGCCCTTCGCCGTTGCCTGCCACCGTAGTCGCCACCCGTCCACACATGCCGCCGGCGCCGCCGGTTCCGCGGGCTCCGAGCTTGGCCGACGCCCCGACCATGCGGCCCACCGCGCCCGAATTCGACAGCAAGACGACCGCAGTTGCCCCACCTTCGGGCAGCGTCGCGGTCAAGACTGCCGGACCGATGGGTCTGGACGTCGAGATGCGCTGGTCCGGCGAGCTGCACAAAGCGCGGTTTTACGCGCGGCCGATGCTGGTAACCATCGGCGCCAACGGCGATTTTGCCATTCCCGACGACGCCATGGGCGGCAAGCTGATCGACACGTTGGTTGAACCAGATGCCAGCTATGGCTTTACGCTACTGGTAGGCAACCCTGCAATTTCTGGGCAGATCATCGTCGGGTCGGGCAGCATCGTGACCGTCGCGGATATCAAAGCCGGCCGCACCGATTTCAAAAACAATCGGGTGCCGATGACGGCCAAGACCCAGGCGTTTCTCCAATTTGGCGAATTCACGTTCGTGCTGTCGCGCGGAGCCGTTCCACACATGGCCCGGCCCGCGTTGTGGAGTCATGAAAATACAGTATTTTTAGTGTGTTGGCTCTTGGCCATGGGCATGATTTTGGGGCCGGTGGTGGCCAGCTTTCAGCTAACCGATCCGCGTTCGCGCCGAGTGAAGACCTACATCGAAGAACTGGAAGAACGCACAGCCCAGATCATCGAAGTTGAAAACAAGATTGAAGAAAAGAAGGAAGAAGAAAAAGCCGACGAAAAAGAGGAAAAGAAGGAAGCACCCAAGAACGAAGTGCAATTGCAGATTCCTAAAGCCGAAATTGTCAAGAAGCAGGACGAACTTAAAAAAATTCTGGACGAAATCCCCAAAGAAGAGCGCGACGAAAAAATCAAGGAATTGGTCAACAAAGAGGCCGACAAAGCCACGGCTAACGTCGACAAGGCGCTGGCCGACGTCGAGGCCCGCACTAAGCTGTTCGCAATGGACGATGCTGCCGCTGGAGTCAATCCGGACGGCAATCAACCATCGGTAGTGGCGGATTTGGGCGATTCACCTTCGGCGGGGCCAGGGGCGCGCACCGGACCGGCGGTGGGCAGTTCGGACGACGCTAAGCACCAGACGGCCGGGCTGGATAAGAAACTAGACACCGGGGGCAAGGGTCCCGATGTCGGCGCGAACATCAAAGAAGGTAAGCAGAAAATCGAGGCAGTCGTCCGTGGTGGCAGCGCCACTGCCGATGGCGAACTATCGCCCGACATCATCAAAAAGGTGATGGCCGACAAGAATGGGGCGATCAAGGCGTGCTATCAAAAAGAACTCCAGAAAAACCCAGACTTGTCAGGGTCGGTCAAGCTGGCGTTCATGATTGGGCCCGACGGCAAAGTGGTCGGGGTCAAGATTGAAAACTCCAGCATTGAGAACGTCCAAGTCGAGAACTGCATGCTCGACAACATCAAGACGTGGCGCTTTCCGCAGGCGAAAAATGGCGGCAACACCAAAGTCAACAAGACTTGGACCTTTAAGCCCAATTGATGACTGCCACCTGTGCTCGATGGCTTAGCCGCTTGGCTGCGGCTGCGCTTGACGCTGGCATGACTGCGGCTGCGCTTGACGCTGGCATGACCGTGGCCGCGGTGGCGGTTGTGGTTTTGTCGACCACGGCGTGCAACGAACAGGACAAGCGCTTTGTAGAGTTGTCCAATCAAGGCATCGAAGCCTTGGACTCTGAGGATTACGCCCGCGCGGACGGTCTGTTTCGCGATGCGCAAAAACTGCGGCCAGCCGACCCTGATGTCCGGTTTTATTTGGGGACGATCGCGTTGCGCGATGGCCAGTTCGATGAAGCCGTAGCCCATCTGCAGGCGTCGATCCAAGGCGATCCGCAGCGACCGGAGGCCCATTTGGCCGTGGCCAAAGCGCTGTATGAAGGCCATCAGGCCAGTCAAGCCCGCGCGGCCTTGAGTGCACTGTTCAAGCTGGATTCAGGCCATCCGCAGGGGCATTTTCTGGAGGCCAAGATCGCGCGCGATGCCAAAGATCGGCTCAGTATGGACAAGGCGTTGCGCAACGCCATCGCCGGTGATGTCGGTTTTGTGGCTGGTTATCAGCTGCTTGCGCAGTTGTATGTCGATGTCGGTGCCTATGACGCCGCGCGCTTGGCGCTGCAAGAGGGCCTCAAGTTCAACCCCGACGCGGTCGAATTGCGTGAGGCTTTGGGTTTGGTGATGCTCGATTTAGGTCGGCCCGACAAAGCGACTATTGAGCTGGAAGCGGCTTGCCAGATGACGCGGGCGAGGCCACAGGTGTTCTTTAGTCTGGCCGCAGCCCAGCTCCAGCGTGGCGACCGCGCGGCAGCGGTCACGTCGCTCAAGTCGTTTCTGATTCAGTCGCAAGGGGTGCTGGCAAAGAAGGATCCCTTGGTTCAGCAGGCTGCGACCATGATCAACAAGCTGCGCAGCAACTGACACGGCGATTGGCACGGCGACTGGCACGGCGATTGGCACGGCGACTGAACAAGCGCCCTCCATCGGCCGGTCAGCAGTCGGCTCACCGCTGTCGATGATCTGCTACTTCTTGCGGTTCTTCTTGCGAGATTGTGCTGCGGCCTTGTTCTTTTGCTTGCGCTTATCGCGATCGACTTCCTTGCGCGGCGGCGGCTGACCGACGCCAGTCTGCCCCCAACCAGCGGCGCTCAATCCGCCCGCTGTCCCCATGCCGCCCATCAGCCCGCCCATGCCGCCCATCGAACCGGCCGAAGGCATAAAGTTGGGCATGGAGCCAAAATTGGGCATCCCGGCCATGCTCCCTGCATCAGCGCCGCTCTGCGGGTCGCCTTGCCCGCCAACCCCTTGCAAACCATCAAAAAACGCATCGACGCCGCCGCCCTTGAGCTTGTTCAATTGCGCCAACTGACCAAAGCCCGGCAACCGCGACAGCAGGCCCGGGGCCTGACCAATGCGCGCCATCATCTGGCGCATCACTTCAAAACGCTGCATGAGGTCCAGCACGTCCTGCGGCTTGCGCCCCGAGCCGCGGGCAACTCGCTGTATGCGCCGCGCTTTGAGCAATTGCGGCTTGCGGCGCTCCAACGGCGTCATCGACTGGATGATCGACTCGACGACCATCAGTTGCTTGTCGTCAAACTTGGCGCCGTCGGCCAGCGCGTCCGAGAAAAACGGCAGCTTTTCCATAACATCGCGCAAACTGCCCATTTTCTTGAGTAGCCGAATCTGCTCCAAGAAATCGACCAGCGTAAACTTGCCGCTTAGCATGCGGCGGGCGTCTTGCTCAGCCTTGCGCTCGTCGACGTGCTTGCTGAATTCATTGACTAAGCTGACGATGTCGCCCATGCCCAAAATGCGACTGGCCATGCCTTCGGCGCGAAAGGCTTCGAGCTTGTCGAGCCCTTCGCCCATGCCGACAAAGCGCACTGGGGCGCCCGTCACCATCTTGACCGACAGCGCCGCGCCACCGCGGGCATCGCCGTCCAGCTTGGTCAACACCACGCCGTCGATACCGACTTTTTCATTGAAATGCCGAGCGGTTGTGACCGAGTCCTGACCAATCATGGCGTCCACGACGAGCAGCACGTGATCTGGCGGCGATCGACGGCGGATCTCCGCCAATTCGTTCATCAACTGCTCGTCGATCGACAACCGGCCAGCGGTATCAAAGATCACCAGATCGCAGCCCTGCTTTTTGGCTTCGGCCAGGCCCTTTTCGCACAAGTCCGGCGGAGTCATGCCGGCTACGGAAAATACCGGGACATCCAAACGCTGGCCAAGGACCTTGAGTTGCTCGATCGCGGCCGGTCGATAGATGTCGGCGGCGACCATCATCACCTTCTTGCCGGCCGTCTTGTACAAGTTGGCGAGCTTGCCCGCCGTGGTCGTCTTGCCCGACCCCTGCAAGCCAACCATCATGATCGAAGTGATGCCCTTGGCCTTGAGCTCCAGACCCTCGCTGCCCGGATCCATCAGCGCCATCAGTTCGTCGTTGCAGATCTTAACGAAATGATCTTGCGGCGAAATCTTGTGGGCGTGACCTCCGCTATCCTTGGCTCGGACCTGCACCACTTCGCCCAAGGCCTTGGCTTTGACCTCGGCCAGAAACTTCTTGGCCACGCCGACTTCGACGTCGGCCTCCAACAACGAAGTGCGAATATCGCTCAGCACCTCGTCCAAGGTCTCTTCGTCCAGTTCACGGTAGCCTTGCAAGCGATAGCGAGCCGAGCGAAAGCCTTTGGTAATCGTCTCTAACATGGTCGTTCCAAGCGCAAAATCCGGTGGCGCGGGGCGGCGGAATGTAGGGCGACAGGGCTGGATTTTCAAGGTCGTTTGGGCCACGATTGGCCAATGCCCCAGCGATTCGTTGTGCCGCACGTCGTCCCGTATCAGGGCAGTAAGCGCCTGTTGGCGCCGGCGATCGCCAGCCACTTGCGCGCTCATGGTCCAATCCGGCGATTATACGAACCTTTTTGTGGGTCGGCTGCCGTGACGCTGTATGCCGCTTTTCACGGGCTTGCCGGGCAATTTGTGCTTGGCGACCGGTTGCCGGCGCTTGTCGAGTTGTGGCGGCAAATTATGTATTCGCCCCAACATGTTGCGAATCACTATGCTGCGCTCCACGCCGCCCAGCACGACGGTGGGGTGGGCGACTATGGGCTGGCGCGGTCGCGCTTTAATGCTGCCGGAGATCCTAAGGATTTCTTGTGGTTGTGCGCGCGATGCGTCAAAAATGCAGTGCGTTTTGGCAGCAACGGGCACTTCAACCAGTCGCCAGACCTTCGGCGCCGCGGTACCGATCCGCTGCGGATGGCCAAGTCGATCGCGGCGGCGAGTCAACTGCTTGTCAATAAGGCGGAATTTCGCCATGGCGACTGGCTAGCGACCCTGGCTGACGCTACGGTCGGTGACCTCGCCTATCTCGATCCGCCGTATGCCGGAACCTCTCACGGCGCCGATCGCCGCTATGTCGCCAGCTTGGACCGCCAAGAGTTGATCGCCGGGCTGCGCGCACTGCACAAACGCGGGGTCACGATCGTGCTCAGCTACGACGGTCGCACCGGCGACAAGTCCTATGGCGCGCCCCTGCCGGCTGACCTTGGGTTGCGGCGCGTTGAGCTCGATGCGGGCCGTTCGGCGCAGGCCACCTTGCTGGGCCGCAGCGAGCGCACCGTCGAATCGCTGTACGTATCGGTCGCGCGGACTTGCTATACATAGTCACCAAAATCCGAGATCAAACCTTGGCCGGAGCCGCGAGTCGGCTGCGCAGCAGACGCGAGCTTGGCGACCCACCCAGCGAGTGTAGCTAGCCAACCCAAAAAAGCGTTGATCGGCCGTCTAGAGCACCAAACATATTGCTGTCAGCGCAAGCACCACTGACCGCGGTCTGTAGCCCAAACCAGGTGTCCCGACCCCAAAATGCGATTGGTTTCCATTGGGAATGGAGCGGCGACACGCCCCGGGCGCGCGTTCGCGACCGACGAAACAAGCAATGATCACAGAATCAGATGGAATCTGCTTGGTGCTCTAGGGGCGTGTCGGAGTATTCCGACTCGCTCCTCGCGCCGTCTGGCTAGACGGCGGCAACTGTCCGAAACTGCACGAATTTGATTGGGCCAGTTCTCCGGGCAGTTCTGGGACAGTTGAGAAGAGTTGACTGGCCAGGAGCCTGTCGGATCGTAATAGATTCATTGTGTATAACCTGATAGACATTTCACAACCGATTGATTTCCGACAGGCTCCTAGTGCGTCACAACCGTCGATGAACCCTCGTGAATGCCCAGATCATCGCCGGTGAGTGCAGTCGGATTGGCCAAGAACGCCTTCGGATCGGCCAAGCGCAGCACGTTCTGCAAAACCTGATCGGCATGGTCGACCAATACGATCTCCATAGCGTCGGTCACTTGCTTGGGAATCTCTTGCAAATCCCGTTCATTTTCGCGCGGCACCACGATTTTGGTAATCCCCGCTCGGTGCGCCGCAATCATCTTTTCCTTGAGGCCGCCAATCTGCAACACGCGACCGCGCAAGGTGATTTCGCCGGTCATCGCCACGTCGTGCCGCACCGGAATTTGGGTCAGCGCCGAACATAGCGCCGAGGCGATGGCGATGCCCGCCGACGGTCCATCTTTGGGAATGGCACCTTCGGGAAAGTGCACATGCAAGTCGATCTTGGTGGCGAATTCCTTGTGCACGCCCATCAGGTGCGCGCGTGAGCGCACGTAGGTCAGCGCGGCTTCGACCGACTCTTTCATGACGTCACCGAGTTTGCCGGTCACCGTCATTTTGCCCTTGCCGGGCACCAGCGCGACTTCCACCACCAACAAGTCGCCCCCGGTCGCGGTGACGGCCAGACCGTTGCTGACCCCGACGCGGTCTTGGCGCTCGGCATCGTTGCGCTTGTACTTCTCTGGTCCCAGCAACTCGATCACCGCTGGCCGGTCGACTTGATAGGTCTTACGGGTCGCGGTTTCGCCTTCTTGTAGGGCGGTGGTCAAATGCTTGGTGCCCAGTTTGCGGCACACCCCGCCGATCTGGCGCTCCAGGCTGCGCACCCCCGCTTCGCGGGTGTAGCAGCGGATCAGCACCTCAATGGCGTCGTCGCTGACCTGCACGTCCGCGGCCTTACCCAGTCCCGTTTCTTCCAACTGCCGTGGAACCAAATAGCTCTTGGCGATTTGCAGCTTGTCGTACTCGGTGTAGCCGCCCAGTTCAAGGATTTCTAGGCGATCCTGCAGTGGCCACGGAATACTGGGCAAATGATTGGCGGTGGTAATAAACAGCACCTTGCTCAGGTCGTAGTCCAGATCGATGTAGTGGTCGACAAAAGCGTGGTGTTGCTCAGGGTCGAGCACTTCGAGCAGCGCCGAGGCCGGATCGCCGCGAAAATCCATCGACATCTTATCCACTTCGTCGAGCAACAACACCGGATTGCTGGTCCCCGCGCGCTTGATGGCCGCGATGATCTTGCCCGGCAAGGCGCCGACGTAGGTGCGGCGGTGACCGCGAATTTCAGCTTCGTCGCGGACGCCGCCCAGCGAAATCCGAACGAATTTACGGCCCAATGCTTTGGCAACGCTCTTGGCCAGACTGGTTTTCCCCACCCCCGGCGGCCCGACCAAACAGAGCACGGGGCCCTTGCCGATCTCGCCGCGCAGTTGCTGGACCGCCAAGTACTCGACGATGCGCTCCTTGGGTTTCTCCAGACCGTAGTGGTCTTCGTCCAAGACTTTTTTGGCCAAGATCACATCGAGTTTATCCTCGCTCATCGTCGACCACGGCAGCGACAGCACCCACTCCATGTAGGTGCGCACCACCCCGGCTTCGGCGGACATTGGGTTCATCATCTTGAGCTTCTTGAGCTCGCGTTCCAGCTTGTCCTTGGCCTCTGTCGACAGACCCTTTTCCGCGACTTGCCGGCCTAGATCTTCAAGCTCTTGTTTGAATTCATCGGCTTCCAAGCTGGCGTCGCCTTGCGCGCTCTGGCCTTTTGAACCCTGACCTGCTGTCGGCTTTTTGCCTGGCTGCTCGGTCGCCAAGTGGTCGGATTCACGGGACAACAGCTCAGTTAGCCGCCGCAACCGCTGGTTGGGCGAGGCGATCGCCAGCAGTTCTTGGCGCTCGGGCAGCTTGAGGCCGACATGCGCGGTAATCGTGTCTGCCAACTGGCCGGCGTCGTCGATGGTGGTCACCGACATCAGAATCTCAGGTGGAATCCGACGGTTGACCTTGATGTACCCCTCAAACGCGGCGCGCACACCTTGGCGCAGCGCTTCGAGGTCCGACTCGGTGACCAACGGTTCTTCTTCGTCGACCCACGGCGCAACTTCAGCACACAAGTAGTTAAATTCTTCAACAAATTTGACAATTTTAGCCCGGCGGCGCCCTTCAACCAATACTTTGACGGTCCCATCGGGCAACCGCATGATATTTTTGACAGTGCCGACGCAAGCCACATCGAACAGGTCTTCCTGGGTCGGCTCGTTGGTGCGGGCATTGAGCTGAGCCACGATCAGGATGTCGTTGTCTGGGCGCGCAAATGCCGCTTCCAGCGCCGCGACCGACTTGTCGCGACCGACGAACAGCGGCACGACCATGTACGGAAAGACCACCACGTCGCGCAATGGCAAAACAGGCAGTTGATAGCTAGTAGGCTGCGAAAACGGCTTGCGCATAGAACTCCTCGTTACGCGGCGGCACCGCAAGTGCGGGCGACCGGCAACCACTGGCACATAAGGGCGGCCCTGCCGCGGCGTCAACTGGCAGCAGCCAAGTCGCATACAAGTTGGCGACGGCTGCTGCGACCAGCGTTTGGAGTAGGTCGGTGGTGCCCGGACTTAGGAACTGTCTCAGAATACGTCGCTCTGTGGCTGGTTCTGGTTACTCGTCTTGGTGGTCGCTAAGCTGGCGTCCGCAGAGGCCGACTCGCCGCTCCTGTGTTGCCAAAGTCGATCGAGTTTTTTTGGACAGATCCCTAGAGACCTGACCAATTATCGCCGACCCTCGAGAAATTCCCCAACAAAACTGGAGCGGCTTGACGCCCAGGGCGCAAGCTCGCGACCCACGAAGCCAGCAGTGAGCACCCGATCAGATGGAATCTGATCGGTGCTCTAGAGACCTGACCAATTATCGCCGACCCTCGAGAAATTCCCCAACAAAACTGGAGCGGCTTGACGCCCAGGGCGCAAGCTCGCGACCCACGAAGCAAGCAGTGAGCACCCGATCAGATGGAATCTGATCGGTGCTCTAGGCCGCTTCTTCGGTCAGTCCTAGCAGCGGCCGGCGACCGCTGAGCACGGTATCCTCGTCGATCAGAACCTCGCGCACGCTGGCATCGCCGGGGACATCGTACATGATGTCGAGCAGGGCTTCTTCCAAAATCGCCCGCAAGCCGCGCGCGCCCACTTTGCGGGCGATGGCCTTGCGTGCCACTGCTGCAATGGCAGCCTCGGTGAACTTAAGCTCGACGTTGTCCATCTCAAACATCCGCCGAAATTGCCGAATCAGCGCGTTTTTGGGCTCCGTCAGCACGCTAACCAACGCCGCTTCGTCCAGTTCGTGCAGAGAAACCACGACTGGCAGGCGGCCCACAAACTCCGGAATTAGGCCATACTTAATCAAGTCCTCAGGTTGGACCTGCTCGAGCATCTTGCCGACCTCGATTTTGGTCTCGGCCTTGTCTTTGCCAAAACCGATGGTCTTTTGACCGACGCGGCGCTCGACGACCTTGTCGAGGCCAGAAAACGCGCCGCCACAGATGAACAAGATATTGGTGGTGTCGACCGCGATAAACTCTTGCTGCGGATGCTTGCGACCGCCCTTGGGCGGAATGTTGGCGATGGTGCCTTCCAAAATCTTGAGCAGCGCCTGTTGCACGCCTTCGCCTGAAACATCGCGGGTGATCGACACATTTTCGGCTTTGCGCGAGATCTTATCGATCTCGTCGATGTAGACGATCCCGCGCGACGCCGCTTCGACGTCGTGATCGGCGGCTTCAAGCAAACGGACGATAATATTTTCAACATCTTCGCCGACATAACCCGCTTCAGTCAGTGTCGTCGCATCGACAATGGTGAACGGCACCCGCAAGATTTTCGCCAGCGTTTGGGCCAAAAGGGTCTTGCCTGAGCCGGTCGGGCCGAGCAATAGCACATTGGATTTTTGCAACTCGACGTCGTTTTGCTTACCCGACTTGTAATCGATGCGCTTGTAATGATTGTACACCGCGACCGAAAGGACCTTTTTGGCCCGATCTTGACCGATGACGTAGTCGTCCAAAATTCTGCGCAATTCTCGCGGCTTGGGGATGGCGTTGATCGAATGCGACTTGTCGTCGCGATCCACTTCCTCGGCGATAATGTCGTTGCATAGGTTGATGCACTCGTCGCAAATGTAGACCGTTGGCCCAGCGATGAGCTTTTTGACCTCTCGCTGCGATTTTCCGCAAAATGAACAGGAAAGATTTTGCATCTCGCGCCGCCTGTCGCTCATTCACATCTCCCGTAACATCGCCAGTGTCATCGCCTTCGTCATCGGCACCGGCTGCAGTTGGCACCGGCTGCAGTGGCCAGCGGTCAGCGGTCAGTGGTCAGTGGTCAGTGGTCAGTGGCCAGCGGTCAGTGGTCAGTGGCCAGCGGTCAGTGGTCAGCGGTCAGTGGTCAGTGGTCAGTGGTCAGTGGCCAGTGGTCAGCGGTCAGTGGTCAGTGGCCAGTGGTCAGCGGTCAGCGGTCAGCGGTCAGTGGTCAGCGGTCAGTGGTCAGTGGTCAGTGGTCAGTGGTCAGTGGTCAGTGGCCAGCGGTCAGCAGTCAGCGGTCAGCGGTCAGTGGTCAGCAGTCAGCGGTCAGTGGTCAGCGGTCCAACTGGCCAATGAGTGCGCAACTGCTGTCCAGCATACGCAATACCCTTGGCGACCGTCAACGCGCTGCAAGTTCTAAACCCTGCTACCTGCGGAGGTTTTTCGGTGCAAGTGGCGGATGGCGACGTTGCTGGGTGCAATTGTTGGTCCATTGCAGTAAACAATCTTTCACAATTGCCCACTTGCGCTAGTCCGCCGCCTACTTGCCCTTGCGCGCCAACACCTGATCGACCAGACCGTACGCTTTGGCACCCTCTGCGCCCAAGTGAAAGTCGCGGTCGGTGTCTTGTTGGACGCGCTCCAGAGCTTGCCCACTGTGCTTTGCAACAATTTCATTCAGTTGCTTCTTAATCGACAACATTTCGCGCGCCGCAATATCAATATCGCTGGCTTGGCCGGTAAAGCCGCCCAACGGTTGATGCAGCATGACCCGACCGTGCGGCAGGATGACGCGACGGCCCTTGGTGCCCGCGGCTAGCAGCACGGCAGCCATCGACGCCGCTTGACCAATGCAAATGGTGGCGATGGGGCACTGCACGTATTGCATGGTGTCGTAGATCGCCAAACCGGCGCCGACGTGGCCGCCAGGACTGTTGATGTACAAGGAAATTTCCTTGGTCGGATCCTCGCTCTCCAGGAACAAGAACTGGGCAATGATCAAGTTGGCCATCGGGTCATTGATGCCAGTGCCGAGGAACACGATGCGGTCCATCAACAGCCGACCCCAAATTTCGGCGTTGCGTTCGCCGCGCGGGGTCTGCTCGGTGACGTAGATCGACGGCAGGGGCGAATAAGAGGCGCTGACCGAGTGAGCGGAGTTGACCGAATACCCCTGCTCGTCGCTGAAATCTAGATTGCGCGCCATGGCGACCTCCCTAAGAAACAGGCAGTTGCGGCGAGTTTGCCGACAACCGCCGCGAATGGGCGGCGGGCTAACCCGCTGTTGCCGCAGAACCGTTTGAAATCTCAGACTGGTTTTGCCGGTGATCGCCATCGTCGTGGTGATCGTGGTCGCAGTCTGGACCATGGACGTGGGGTGCAGCACTGCTCACCAAGTCGCCACTGGCAGCGACGCTGGCTAGCTGATCCGGCGCCTGTTTGCGGGCGTGGTGGTCGGCCAACGACAGGGTTTCGCTCACGGTCCACTGGGCCACATCAACCAGCAACTGGCGAGCGCGGTCCATGCGCCCCAGCTCGGCCAGCTCCGCGTGACCCTGGGGCGTCATCGCAGTGCTACGCAGCTGCTTGGCTTGTTTGGGATTGGCCGTGACCCGCTCCTGCAGCACGCGCATGGCGTCGTCCGGCGATGATTGCACGCCCTCGGCATCCGCAATGGCCTCAATGGCGAGCGAGCGCTTGAACTGGTCGGTCGCCAACTCGATCATCATGGTCCGGTAGCTATCGAAAAACTTACCCAAACTCGCGACCATTGAGCCCAACCGCTCGCGCATCGACTGCATTTGTTGGTCGACATGGCGCAACACCGGCCCGCGCGCCACCGGGACGTCGTTGTGGGCCAATAAGTGATCGAGCGCGATGGAAACCCGCACCCCGCGGTTGATCGCATCGGCTTTAAGTTGCAATTCCGCGCGGATCGCGGCCTGCGCCACCGCTATCGTCTCGTGACCCAGGTCGACCGCGAATTCATCATCTAAATCGGGCAGCACGCGACGGCTGATCGCCTCAATGGTGGCCACGACCCGGACAAATTCATCCGGATTCTGAGGATCGGCGAGCGTCTTGTCGATATCCTCGCCGGCCTTGGCCCCAGCAAAGGCGGCGTAGACCACCGCCGGTAGCGACGATTCCGCGTACTTGACGGCCTTAAGCTGGTTTGTATCAAAGGGCTGCTCGGCGCCGGCGCGGGTCAGAGAATAGCTGGCATCCAACTCATCATCGGCTTGCACCTGCCCATCGACTGGCGCCAGTTCCGCCCGGTTTTGGCGGCGCATGTCGAGTTCAGCCTCGACATCGGTGTCAGTGACCGTGACCTCGATCGCGGCCAATTGCGCGCCTTGGTATCCGGTCAGTGCTAGTTTGGCCTTGATATCGAACTGCACCCACACCTGAAGCGGATCGCCTTTGCGCAGCTCCGACAGCTTGTCGACCTCGGGCGGAGACAGGCGATCGATGTCGAGCGTGTCAAGGGCGGGGTAGGTCGCTTGCTTGAGCAACTTGTCCAACACCCGGTCGCGAATCTCCTTGGCATACAGGCGTTCGATGGTCGCTGGCGGCGCTTTTCCGGGTCGAAAACCCTTGATTTGGGCGCTTTGGGTGAACTGGCCGATCACACTGTGAAAAGCCGCACTGACTTGGGCGGCCTCAATTTCAAAATGGGCGCGACAGCGCACTGGCGAAAGAAGCTCGTGCTCAACGTTCACAACAACCTCATGGAATTAGCCGGGTATCGAACTGTTTGGGTGCGAGAGGGGGGACTTGAACCCCCACGCCGTGAGGCGCCAGAACCTAAATCTGGTGCGTCTACCAATTTCGCCACTCTCGCTGCTGGCAATTTCGCCACTCTCGCTGCTGGCAATTTCGCCACTCTCGCTGCTGGCAATTTCGCCACTCTCGCTGCTGGCAATTTCGCCACTCTCGCTGCTGCTGCGACTGCAAAGTCGTCGACTGCGCACTGATCGGGCGGCGGCCGCCCCGGTACACCTACTGATCGCCATGGTGCGCGCTTGTCCAGCGCCAAAAATACCGACGCCGGCCAGTGCGACGACGACCGATTTGCGGCAACCACCGCAAACTCAGCGACTTTCGCACCTGCCGGCGCTTGGGTGCCCCCTGAGTGATTCGAACACTCGACCTACGGATTAAGAGTCCGCTGCTCTACCAGCTGAGCTAAAGGGGCGGGTACGAAAAATCGATCACGCAACTGGAATTGGGCCACGTCGATCGCCATTTTGGTCACGACGACCGCCAAGTCATCGCTCACAGCTCACAACTTACAGCTCGATGCAGGCTGAGCCGATCGCGCGCCAATTCATACCGCCGCGCCAATTCATACTGTCGCGCGCCCGGCAGGATTCGAACCTGCGACCTGCGGATTCGAAGTCCGATGCTCTATCCAGCTGAGCTACGGGCGCTCGGTGCTCTAGGCCTGTGCTGCAAGCCGACGGATCCAAAGACCTCGCGCGGTCTAGCGAGTTTGGATCCGGCACCTAATTATAATCTCCGGCACCTAATTATAATCTTCCGGCACCTAATTATAATTCTATAATTACAGTGACGAAGCAGCCCACTGGCGACGGTCGCGCAGGAATGGCCAGAACAACTTAGATTTAACCCTCGCGCTCGGTTTCGATCCCGATGCGAAAAGTTTTGCCCAGAAACGGCGCACGTTTCAACCTCGGGCAGGCGGGGGGTGGATGAAGGGGCTTGAACCCTCGACATCGGGATCCACAATCCCGCGCTCTACCAGCTGAGCTACATCCACCGCTGGCGGAGCGGAAGGATACGCAGGCGCGGCCAACCGTCAAGGGGGCCGAGGCCAAAAATTCGGCCCAGTTCAGCGGGTGATCCCGGTCTCGGTGGCGGTTGAGTCGACGATTAAAGCGTACTAAAACAACGATCTAACCACTGAGCCGAACGATTTTGTCGCGCCAGAAAAATGCAGGTTGTGCGCTGCATTGGCCGTCGCCGCGCCCCTTCAATTCGGCCTCGTTGACGATCACTGCCGGCGAGCGCCCAACTTGCGCGCCGCGCGCCGATTGCTAACGTGGCGAGGGCCGACGACCGTCTCCGGCTGCGCTTGGGGAATATCCGGCTGCGCTCGGGGAATAGTTGGCGCCGACCATGAGTTGAACCCCCACTGCCGCCGGACTCGGATGCGGTCTGCACAAGTGGCTGCCTTGTCGGCCCGCTGTCTCTGCAGCAATTGCGAAAGAAATTAACAATTGCCAAAGAAAATAGCCACCGCGAGAGGAAATTGGATGTTGAATATTTTCAAGCCACTACAGCGCCAGCGCAACGCCTTTGAGCGCGAAGCGTTGCCGCACTTGGAGTCGCTGCACTCCTACGCGCTGCACTTGTGCCGCGATAGTGCCGATGCCGATGATTTAGTACAGGAAACCTACATTAAGGCCCTGCAGAACTTCAGCTCCTACCAACAGGGCACCAATTGTCGGGCTTGGCTGTTTCGGATTCTGACCAATACCTATTTTAACCTGCGCCGCACTCGGCGCCGCCACAATCCGATCGATATTGACGCCACGCCCGATCTGCAGATGCAGGCGGCGGAGGCCTCCGACCAAAACGGCATGTACCGGCCGCTAGACACCCAGTTGCTCGACGGCGTCGTTTCCAAGCACGTGCAAGACGCGATCGACAACTTGCCGCCCGAATTTCGATCGGTGCTGCTGCTCGCCGATCTGCAAGATTTTTCTTACAAGGAAATCGCCGAAGTGCTTGATTGCCCTGTAGGTACCGTGATGAGTCGGTTGTACCGAGCGCGCAAGGCGATGCAAAAGCAGTTGCTCGATCACGCCATGCGCGAGGGCATTGTGGTCAAGCCTGTCCTAGACGACGCCGGCGTGATTGATATGGATGCTTTTCGCTTGCGGGCCAAACGGGTGGCGAACACGTAGCTGCACGCTGGGTGAAAGGACCACAGCGCCTTGTTGGGGTCGGACTGTGTCCATTTAGTCGGGTTTCTTATTCTATAAGTCGGTGAAATTTAATATGAACTGTCAGGAAATCCAAAAGTTCTCGTTCACCTACCTAGACGGCGAGTTTGCTAGCCACGAACGCGGGGAATTTGAAGAACACCTGCGGCGGTGCACCGACTGCCGCCAGATGGTGGACCGCGAAGCGATGATGCGCGAAGTGGTGGCGCGCCATTTGCGACCGGCGCCGTGCGGCCTGCGGGCGGCGCATACCAACGCTTTGCGTGGCAAAGTGTGCTCCAGCTTGGATCGCATGGAGCGTCAGCACCGCAATCGGGCGATCAGCGCTGTAGCGGCGTCGGTGGCGGTAGTGGCGATCGCGGTGGTGGTCGTTCACGGAGTGACTGGCGACAGCGGCGGCAATTCCAGCTTGGCTGCCCATCGAAGTGGCGGGCCACAGGTCCTCGCTGCCACCGCGCCTCTTGTCGGTGGTGCCGCTGGGCCCCTTGCCGGTTTTGCTGCTGCGCGGATGCAACCAGCGGCCGCAGTGATGGGTGGTCACCCAGCGCCGGTGCCGCAACCGATCGCCCATGCCATGCCGCGGTTGCCCATCGTGGCGGTGGCGGCGTTGGCGCACCCCGATCGGCCGCAAATGCCCCCACTGCCCGGCCTTGGGCCCACTGAGCGCGCTAGAGGCAGTTCGGATCCGTTGGTGCAGCAAGTGGCGGCGCGCGTGGATCTGGGTGCAGGATTTGGCGCCGGCCATCCCGATCGGTTGCCGGATGAGCAACTGGGCGAAGTGCTGAGCGGTCGGTTGCCGGCCGGGGCGCTGGTCGAACGCAGCCCGTTTGGGGCGGTGCGTAGCGCTGACAGTTTGCGCCAGATGGTGCAAGTGCATATGGCGAATGTGAAACCGGAAGTCACTGGTTCGCCGCTGCGCATTCAGCGCTATCTGGAATCGCGGGTCCAAGGAGTTGGGGCCTTGCCACTTGCTCAGGGCAATGGGGTGCAACTGGTGGGCGCGCGGATTCACGTTCTGGGTGGCCAGCCAGTGGTGATCTACCAGTATCTTGCGTTTGGGGCCGCCCTGACGGTGGTCAGTCGGCCGCGCGGGGATCTGGGCAATGCCGATGTCGAACCGCAACAGCCTGAAGTGCGCGGACCCAGTGGCGTGCTCTTGGATCGGCATAGCGGCGTGCATTTGCTGCACGCAGTGGCCCATGATCGGGTGTTGACGCTGGTCGGTGAATTGGCCCCAGCGGCGATGGTGCAGTTGCTGCCCTCACCAGCGATTTTGTAAGCCCTGCCGGCCAGTTGGCTAGCGCGGCTCTTGGCTTGGCCCCAACCGTGGCCAATTTTCCAGCAATTGCACCAATGTTCGGGTAGTTTCGGCTACTTTTTGCGGTGTCGAAACGTGGGCCCGCCGCCGCCGGGCGTCAAACCCGATGTCTTCACTGCGGTTGTGATAGCGAAACCATGCCGATTGCCGCAACAGCGGCTCCGGGCCAAAAGCAGCCCCCTGTTCGGACTACAGACGACCGGCAAAGTATCGACTATCAAAAGCAAAATCGGTGACAATGTGCTCGCGCAGCCCCGGCAACACGGTCTGTTCCAGCCGGCGATAGATGGCGTCCTTGAAGCTGGCGTGGTGGGCGTGCCAGCCCACATTGCTGAGATCATTTGGAATTGGCGCAAGGACATAGAACGCCTCGCACCCCGGTGGCGCCATCGACGCATCGGACGCGGTCGGCCGGTGCAAGTACAGTGAAAAGTCATCGGCGAGCCGATGCCGGACGAAAATGTCGCTCAACAACTCACGGTAGCGCGGCCCAAGCACAATTGTGTGGTGTTTGACCGCCGGATAGCGCTTGCTGGTGCCAAAATAAGCGACAAAAAGCGACATCGACTGCACGACGCCACCGATCTTGCGGTTGGTCCACTTGTGGCGGTGTTGCGGCGCAACCAACTGGCGGTACACCCGCGACGGATCCGCGTTGGCCACTACCGCGGTGCACGCACGACGCTGCCCGTCCGCGGTGCGCACAGCGGCGCCTTGACCTTGGTGCACTTCGATCTCGGCGACATTGGCGTTGCACACCACCTGCCCGCCCAGATCGGCGACCAACTGGGCCATCGCCCGCACGATGCTGCCGGTGCCTCCCAGCGGCCAGTGCACCCCCCCATTTGCGCTCCAACCAGTGAATCAGCAAGTAAATCGACGAGGTGCGAAACGGATTGCCGCCGACCAACAGCGGCTGAAACGTGAACACCTGCCGCAGTCGCTCGTCGCGGATGTACTCGGAAACCAAGGCGTACACGCTCTTGTGATTGTGCAGCCGCAGCATGGCCGGCACCACCCGCAGCATGTCGGTCAGCCGATCAAACGGCACGTGAGCCAACTGCTCATAACCAATCGCAAAAATCTCTTTGCTGTGGGCGACCAGCTTGTGATACCCGGCCACGTCGCGCGGGCTAAAGTCCGCAATCTGCCGCACGATGCGGTCCTCGTCACCCACGTAGTCAAAGCGTGAACCGTCGTCGAAATCCACCCGATAAAAGGGATCGACCCGGCGCATCTGGACGTGATCAGCAAATCGTCGTCCAGCAACGGCAAACAACTCATCAAACAGATAGGGCGCGGTCACCACCGTAGGTCCGGCGTCGAACACAAAACCATCGCGCTCAAATACCGAGGCGCGGCCGCCGATCCGGTCGGTCGCTTCCAACACTGTGACAGCGTAACCGCGACACAGCAGGCGAATGGCCGCCGCCAAGCCGCCTAGGCCAGCGCCAATCACGATTAGTTGCGGTGCAGGGGTGGGCATGGGCCAAAACTGGCAGACGTGCGCGTGTTTGCCAAGTCGGTGGCGCCGCCGTCCGCCCTGGGTGGGGAATACCCGCGGTGAGACAAAGGTTTGACGCAAGCAGCCCGCGGGCTTACCCTATGGCGCGCGGCCGGCAAGCGCGGGCCAGAGACGATAACAGTATGATTTTGCAAAGAGTTCTGCGATCGGCACCTCGAACTCTCGTCGCACGGGCTGTTGCGCTCGCCGTCGCCGTGGTCTTGGGCGCTTGCGGCCCAGGCTACTTGGACATTGCCAAAAAAATTCCAGCGACCGACGAAAACATGAAGATTTTTGAGGTGGTCAAGGCCTATCACGCCGCCGTTGAGTCGCAAGATGCCGACGGGATTCGGGCCATGGTCTCCAAACGCTATTTTGAAAACGGCGGCACCACCGACGATCCGACTGACGACTATGGCTACGACAAGCTGATGCCGCGATTGGAGATGTTGCTCAAGAATGTCAAGCGTGTACATCTTGCCTTGCAGTTGCGCGACATGGAATTGGCTGGCGATAGTGCGTGGGTCGAGTACTTTTTTTCTGGCCGTTCGCTGATTTCCGAAGGCGCCACCGACGCCTATGTCAAAACCGACGACACCGCCCGCATGCGCTTTAGCCGCGAAGGCGGCAAGTGGATGATCATCGGCGGGTTGTAGCTACTGCGAATCGGCTTGGCTGGCCAAACGTCGCACCTGCACCCCGGCTCCTGTCCGGCTGATGAGCACCATGCCAGCGCGTTCCGTCCCGCACCGTTGCCGTCAAACTTTGAGCAACTTGGCACTTTTGACCGTGCTCGGCTTGACCGCTGGCGTTGGGATCGGCGCCCCATTTTTGGCCCACGCTCAGCAGTCTGCTACCGAGCGCGAGCTGGCCGCGCACTCCTTGCACGGCAACCGCCAAGGGGCGATGCAGTTAGCGGTCGAAACGGCTCGCGCGCGCCATCCCAAAAACCCTGAACTTGCAGCCAAATTGGAGACTTTGCCGTGGTCGGTCGCTGAAGCCGTCGAGCTGGCGCAGTGGTGGACAACCGAAGGCAAATTCGGCGCTGCCCGGGCGGTATTGGCGCCGCACGTGGGGACCAAGACTGCCGATCCGCGCGCCGCCCTAGCGCTGGTCGAAGTGGAGCGCTTGAGCGCCGATGCCCCTACTCGCCTAAAACTACTGATGAAACTGGGTCAATTCTTGCCCAAGCATCTGCCGCTGCGCTTGCAACTAGGGCAGGCGTTGTACGAGACAGGCAAGGCGATTGAGGCGCGTAAACTATTGGATCCGTTGGCTGATCTTTATCAAGAAGGCTCGGTCACCGCGACGCCGGACTTGGTGGCGGTGGCGCGGTCGTTAGCGCTAAATGGCTACTTCAAGGATGCGTTGGCGGTGTTGGCCAAGGCCGAGGACGGTGCGGAGGAGCCCGCCGACCAACTGGCGATTCAGCTCGAGCTTGGACAGCTGTATTTGCAAAAATACAACTACCGTGACGCCGACAGCGCCATGCGCAAGGTCTTGCAAATCAACCCACATCACCCGCTGGCCCGCACGGCGATGGCGCGCATCGATGTGGCGAGCGACGGCGATTTGGCCAAGGCGCGTGAGCGCCTCGATGCCGTGCTGCGCGACCATCCGGCGTGGCTGCCCGCGCGAGCACTGCGCGCCGAAATCGCGTTACACGACGAAGATGTCGAGCAAGCCAAGGCGCAGTTGGGGATTGGCACGGCACAGCGCGCCGACTTTCCTGATCTGGTGTATGTGCAGGGCGCCATTGCCAAAATCGCTGAAGATCCAGCATTGTGGACCCAAGCGGTGCAAGCCGCCACCCGGCTCAATCCCAACGACGGCAACTTGTACCTGCAAACGGCGGTCTACTTGGAAATGGCCCATCGTTACCGCGAGGTGCGCGAATTGTTGCAAGAGGCGCTCAAGCGCGATGGCGACCTGTGGCAAGCGCACGCGGCGTTGGGAGTGGCTTGGGCGCGGGTGGCGGACGACGCCAAGGCCAAAAAAGCGCTCGAGCTGGCCTTTGGCGGCGATCCCTACGATGTGCGCACCGCCAATCAACTCACGATTCTGTATGACGATGTGCTCAAAAGCATGCACCTGCTCAGCGGGCCCAACGTCGATCTGCGGGTGCACAAGAAGGAGCGCAAGGTGTTGGAGCGCAGCGCGTTGCCGTTTCTGCAAAGTAGCGTGGACCAGTTGACGACCGCCTACGGTTTTGCCCCGAAAAAGCCGCTGTTAGTCGAGATTTTTCCCCAAGTACAGCAGTTTGCCGTTCGAACGGTCGGCCTGCCACAGATGGGCGCGCACGCCGTGTGCTTTGGTCATTTGATTACTTCGCGCTCGCCGGTCGCCGAGCCGTTCAACTGGAAACTTGTGCTGTTTCATGAGCTAAGCCACGTCTACCACATTCAAGCCAGCGATGGTCGGGTGCCGCGCTGGCTGACTGAGGGGCTGGCGATGATGGAAACGGCGTGGGCCAATCCGCGCTGGCGGCAGGCCAACGATCGCCGGGCGTGGGACCGGCTGCAATCGGGCAGTTTGGCCAAGCTGGCCAAGTTCAACCTCGCGTTTTCACAAGCGAGATCGATGCAGGACATCTTGGATGCTTACGACCAGTCGATGCGCGAAGTCCAGTTTTTGGCGGAACGGTTTGGCCGCGACAAGGTGCGCAAGCTGGCGCTGGCCCACGGCGGCGGCAAGACCACCCAAGTCCTGATTGCCGAAGTGCTGGGCCAACCAGCAGAGCTTCTGGATGCCCAGTTTGCGACCTGGCTTGGCCAACAACTAGCGCACTATGCCAAAGACTTTCGGACTGATGTTAGCCAGTTATGGGCTCAACAGCGCCTCAAAGACGAGCCGGAAACGGCCGCCGAAGGCAGCGACAAACGGCCGGTGTCGGCCACGACACAAGCTCTACATGCGGCCCTGCGCGCGTTGCAGGCGGGCAGTGGGGCCGCTGCGGGCGTGCTTTTGGCCAAGATCGCTAAAGAACCACCGGGTGAAGTCGATTGGCGGCCACACGCGAGCTATTTGCTGATGGATTTGGCGGTGCGCGCCGGCCACAAGCAAGAGGCGCTGGCCCACGCCAAGACGCTGGTCGACATGCCCAATGGCCGCGGTGACGGCCTAGTGCAGCGCTCGCTGTTGTTTTTTGGCGCCCAAGGCGCTGGCAATGCTGCGGAGGCGGTCAAGCACTTGCGGGCAGCCCAAGCGATTGCGCCGCTCGATCGCACTACTTTGGAGCTGGCCCGCGCCAGTGCCCAAGCGGCGGCTGCTGCCGTATTGCGGCCAAGCGGTCAGCCAGCTGCAGTCAAAGCTGCCGCGTGGCTCAGCGCGCTTGCGCCCGCTGGTGAGGCTCAACTGCGTGACTTTACCAAGTTACTCGCCGATAGTGACCCGTATGACGAAGCAACACCTCGGCTGTTCGGCCAGTTGGCGTGGGCGGCGGTGGCGCCCAATGTCCAGCGCTCGCCCAAGGACGCGGTCGCCCATGTCCACGCCGTCGCCCACCTGCGCCACGCCGCAGAGCTTGTCGAGGAGCGCGCGCCGGCTGATTTCATGGCCGCGTTGTTAGAGGCTCGTGCCAATTGGGCCAGCGGCAACTCCAAGTCAGCGCTGCCCGTGTATCGGCTGGCCGCAGAGCGGGCCGGCACCGCTACTGAGCGCGCCCAAGCGTGGTGCGAAGCCGCCAAGGCCGCGTCTGACGGTGGCGATCCCGCCGAGCGTGCCGAGGCCGATCGTCAGTGCGCCGCCAATCAGGGTCAGGCTGGCGCTCAGACCGGCGACGAGCCCGCAATTTCGCCCTAGAAGCGTGTCGGAGTATTTCGACTCGCTCCTAGGGCCGTCTGGCTAGACGGCGGCAACTATCCGAAACTGCACGGATTCACTCGGGGCAGTTCTCGGACAGTTGAGAATAGTTGACTGGCTAGGAGACTGTCGGATCGTAATAGATTCATTGTGTATAACCGGATAGACATTTCACAACCGAT
>SHZD01000243.1 GCA_009692465.1 Myxococcales bacterium | reverse complement strand
TCTATTGCGATCCGACAGTCTCCTAGCTTCACAGATATTCTCAACTGTCCAAGAACTGCCCGGAGTGAATCCGTGCAGTTTCGGACAGTTGCCGCCGTCTAGGCAGACGGCGCTAGGAGCGAGTCGGAATACTCCGACACGCTCCTAGCCAGCGTCATTCGCCTAGCCAGTGTCATTCGCCTAGCCAGTGTCATTCGCCTAGCCAGTGTCATTCGCCCGTCAATTTATTGACCGGGTTTGTTTGACCGGCGTATTTGACCGGTCTAACGCCACCGACCGCGTTCGCATCACCGACCACGTTGACCCTACCAGCAGCATTCGCATCAAGCACCGCCTTCAACCCGCACTACATCCCTTCGCACCAACCCGCCTCTATGCTACGGTTGCCGCCGTCGGCCTCGCTTGTGCCGACTGCTGGACTAGCGCATGGTCAAAATCAACATTTCATTAGCCCTAAGGGCTCGTAAATGAATAAGTCATTCATTTACCGTGCCCGTTTGCTTGCTGCGTGGGTCGCAAGCTCGCGTCTTTACAGCCGACTCGCTGCTCCGTTCTTTTCGCAGATCGATCGAGTTATTCTTTTACACGCCCTAACGGTGCTTGTCGGCCTCACCATCGCCACCCCAGCCCTGCCCTTCTCGGTTTCCCTGTCCAAGAAAACCACTGGCAACGTCGTCACTTGGCCCCAAAAGGCCTTGACCTACGCGCTTCACCCGGCCTGCTCCGCCGACGTTGTGCCCAAGTCCTGCCACGATGAGCTACGCGCCAGTTTCGCCGTGTGGCAGGCGGCACCGTGTACCGGCATCAGTTTTACGGAGCAGGCGATGTCGAGCAACCTCAAGCTGACCGCGGTCGGGTTCAATGCCAATGGTATCAACGAGTTGGCGTTCATAGAAAACTCGACGTGGGACTACGGCCAATACACACTGGCAGTGACCTCGCCGGTGTTCTACAGCGACGGCGCAGTCATCGAAGCCGACATCGCCTTCAACGGCTTTTCGCAAACATGGGACATCAGCGGCAAGGCGTGGTCGACCGATGTGCGCAACGTCGCCGTTCATGAGATTGGGCACTTCTTTGGTTTGCAGCACAATTTAGGCGGCTGGGATGCGCAAAATCCGCCGACCATGGCGCCGACCGCCGATCCGAACATGAAAACCCGCACCCCCGAAGCCGACGACATCGCCGGCCTATGCTTGTTGTACCCCAAAACCCTGTTTAGCTGCGCCACCAACGCCAACTGTCCGTTCGTAGTGGCCGATGGCGACAAAGGCGAATTCTACGCTGGCCAGCTGACCTGCAGCGGCGGAAAGTGCGGCGGTTTTGACCCCAACGCTCCCAAAGGCACCAAGAAACTGGGCGAAACTTGCGCCACGACCTTTGATTGCGTCACGCCGCTATTTTGCCAAAGCGTGAGCGCTGGACCCAGTTTTTGCAGCCAAAACTGCCTGCCAGCCACGGCCAATTGCCCAAGCGGCTTCACGTGCTTAGCCTACAACGGCGACCCCAAAGGCGGCGCTTGTTTCGCCCTGGGCACGACAGCGTTGGGTAGCACCTGCACCGCGGCGCTGGCCTGCAAGTCCGGCCTATGCGTCGATCTGGGCAACGGCTACGTGTGCTCGCAACCGTGTACCATTGGCAGTTGCCCAGCTGGCCAAGTGTGCACCCCGTTGCTGGGCGGCGGCGGAGTCTGCACCACTGTCGCGCCGAAACTCGCCGATGGCGCCGCGTGCACTGAATCTTCGGCTTGTGCTTCCGGTCTGTGTGTCGGCGGGGCCACCACGGCCAAGTGCGTTGCGGCGTGCAGTGCCACTAAGCCGTGCGTCGCCGGGATGGAGTGCTTGCCCTTGAAAGGCGGCGCAGGTGCCTGCTTCAAAGCCGAGGTCAAAAACGACGCCGGCGCGCCATGTACCAGCGGCGCCAACTGCAAGAGCGGGTTGTGCGTGGGCAGCGAAACCAGCGCGGTGTGCGTCGACGCCTGTAACCCAAACGTATGCAAAGCCGGTTACTTGTGCGGCGCGCTGGTCGGCGGCAAGTCGGCTTGTTTTCCGCTGGGCACGGCGACCGCGGGCGCCAAGTGCAACGATTCGTTCGACTGCGCCAGTGGGGTGTGCATTGGCAGCGCGAGTTCGGCCTATTGCAGTCTGGTATGCAAAGTCCAAGCGCAATGTGCGTGTGGTTTCGAATGCTTGGCCGGCAAGACCGAGAACTTTTGCGTTCTTGGCGCCAAAATTGCCTGCCTAACCGTCGGTGCCGTTTGCAGCAAAGCCAGTGAGTGCGTAGACAACTTGTGTGTTCAGGGTCAATGCGCCGCGCCGTGTTCCATCTTTGCCGCGGCGCCGTGTCCGCTCGGCAAGAAGTGCTTGCGCCTCAAGCCTACTTTGCCCGAAGGACTGTGCGGGGCAGTCGGCACCACTGGCTTGCAAAGCAAGTGCGCCAGCGACAACCAATGTGCCAGCGGCTTTTGTGCCGACAGCCTGTGTCGGTTGCCGTGCAGCCCGTTTGGCGCGGCCACCTGCCCAGCTGGCCAAGTGTGCAACCAAAGCAGTGCGGGGCCAAGCGGTGAGGTCGGCGTTTGTGGCCCACCGATCCCGACACCCAGTCCCGATACGGGGTCGGCGGTCGCGGACGCTGGCAGCAAAGTCGATGCCAATGCTGGCGGCGATGCGGTGGTTGGCGCCGAAGCTGAGGCCGGCGCGGTTGCCGAGGAGGACGCGGCGCCCCAAGTCGATGATAGCGTCAGCAGGGCCAGCGACGACATGGGCAGGGTCAGCCCGAACGCAGCGGACGAGGCCGCTGTAACGACGGTTTTCGGTACAGTCGCCCCGACGCCAAGCAGTGGCTGTAGTGCTGGAACAGCGGTGCGAGCCGCCGGCAACGGTGGTTTGGGCTGGCTGGCAGGGTTGGCGGCGATGGGGTGGTTGGTGATGCGGTCGCGGTGGCGGATTCGGCACTTGGGTTAGTCTATGGTCGCGACAGAGAGACGGCAACTCACCTACCTACATGGGCACCACCAGCACCGCCACCCCGGCTACCAGCGGCTGCGCGACCTCGACCCTGATCCGCGCCGCCCACGATTTGCGCAGCACCGCCGTCCGCTGATCGAAAATCACCAACGTCGCCGACGCGCAAGGCACTTTTTCTAGGTACTCGCCCATTTGCTCCAGCGCAGGCGCGCCATGCCCAGTTGGTGGTCGCGGGTCAAAAAGCCCGGAATCAGCTCGCGATAGATGGCGTTGGCAATCATCGGCGGCGAGCCATCGATCGGCCCGAGATCGCGGCAGTAGCGCTCGTCTTCAAACGCGACGGGACGCGGCGACGCACTGGCTACCCTGGGTTCAACGACCCGCCGCAGCCGATCCTCGCGCAGCGGCGCCATCAGGCTGTCGAAGTGGGTACCCCACCGCAGGATCAGTGCTTCCTTGGCGGCATCGACGTGCGGCACCTCGACGGTCAACTGCCACGGCTGGTTGCGGACGACCTCATCGGCCAAGGAATTGACCAGATGCGGTTGGCTGGCGGTCAGTTCCAGCACGCGGTCAGTTGCGGCAGGGCTGAACACTTGCCCGATCTGGGCGGTGTGCTGGCCAAACAGCGCCGCAATAGCCGTGCGGTCAAAGTTGCGCACGGTCAGCGACTCGCGCTTGATGTTGAACGGGCTTGAGGTCCCCAAGCTGTCCGGTCCGCCCGAAGCGACCTTGTAATCGCGCACGTCACGCATACCGAAAATGCAAACGCTGTGCGCAAAGGCCTTAGGTCGCAGTAGATGGCTATCGCGAAGTTGCCTAAGTACGGCAACCAGTACGTCGCCGGTGAGCGCGTCGATCTCATCGATGGCTGGTGCGCGCGATTCCTGCCTGTCCCATTGCCACCCACCCCGACTTAGGCCAAGCTGCCAACCCTGCCCGCAACGGAGCTTGCGCCTAAACCTCATGATTGTACCTAGTCTTTTCCAACCCGCGCCATGGCTACCTGGGCCGCACCTGCAAACGCTGTGGCCGCGGTTCAGTCGCCAACCGCCGCCAGTGCCGACCCGCCGCGAGCGCCTTGAGCTGCCCGACGGCGATTTCGTCGACTTGGATTGGACGCTGGGAACCGGTCAAGAAACACAGGGCAGTGACAGCCCGTTGGTGTGCGTGTTTCACGGCTTGGCGGGCAGCATCGCCTCACCGTACGCCGCGGGCATAGTGGCGGCGCTGCAACGCCACGGCATGCGCGCGGTATTCCTGCACTTTCGCGGCTGTAGCGGCGAGCCCAACCGGCTGGCACGCGCCTATCATTCGGGGGATACGGCCGACATTGGTTTTCTGGTTGAGACGCTGGTTGCCCGTGGCGAAAAGCTTCTGGCCGCTATTGGGTTTTCGCTCGGCGCCAATGCGCTGCTCAAGTATGCAGGCGAGTCGGCATTGAAATGTCGATTTCGCGCGGTAGTGGCAGTGTCGCCACCGCTGGTCCTGGCAGTGGGCGCGAACACGTTGCGGCGCGGCTTTGCGCGAGTTTATCAGAACTATCTGCTCGGTCAGCTTAAGCAAAACGCCGCCACCAAGGCCCGTCAGCATCCCAATTGTGAGGTCGATTGGTCGCAGGTGCAGGCGGCGCGCGACTTTTGGCAGTTCGACGATGCCATGACTGCGCCATTGCACGGTTTTCGCGATGTGCACCACTACTACGCGGCCAGCAGCAGCCGCCAGTTTTTGGCGGCGATCCAGGTGCCGACCCTGATTATCCACAGCCGCGACGACCCGTTTTGGACCCCGGCGGTGTTGCCGACGGCACAGGAATTGGCGCCGAGCGTGACACTGGAGCTTTCGGAGCGCGGTGGGCACGTCGGTTTTGTGCAGCGCGATGGCAGTAGTTGGGTCGATGTGCGGGCGCCGTTTTGGATTCGGGAGCAGGTCGCAGCGATGTGCCGAGAGGTTCCGCATGCCGCCGAATCGGCAGCCTCGATGCGTGAAACCATCTGATCTACATTAGGAATGTGGGCCGCAGCTGCAGACCACCGCAGGGGTTTTGGGGCGGCGCGCCCCCAAGTTTCTATACACAGTCTCCCAATTTCGAGATTAACCTTGGATCGGAGCCGTCAGTCGGCTGCACAGCAGACGCGAGCTTGGCGACCGACCCAGCAAGCACGAGATCGCCGATTCGTGCAAGCAAGGCAATGGCAGTTGCGTTCATGTCGCGTTTGACGGCTGCGGCGCGGCTTGTGTGGAAACCAAGGACTGCAAAGACGACGCCGACCCCTGCGTCGAACCGGTGTGCACCGCCGGCAAGTGCGCGATCCAGCAAGGCAATGCCGGCTGCGACGACGCCAACGCCTGCACCGGCGCCGATGCGTGCAAAGCGGGTGTCTGTCTGGGCGCCGCCATCACCACCTGCGTCGACGACAATGTGTGCACCGACGAGGCTTGCGACCCGAAAACCGGCTGTGCGTTCGCCGCCAACAAGGCCGCGTGCAGCGACGGCAAGTGCGACGACGGCAATCCGTGCAGCAGCGGCGATGCGTGTGCTGGCGGCCAATGTGGCGGCAAAGCCGCGACCTGCGATGACGGCAACAGTTGCACCGCCGACTCGTGCGCCAAGGACGGCAAGTGCAGCAACACCGCACAAGCTGGCGGCTGTGAAGACGGCAACGCTTGCACGGTGCTGCAAGCCTGCGCCAACGGCATTTGCGTGCCCGGAGGCAGCGCCAACTGCGACGACAGCAACGCCTGCACCGACGACAGCTGCGATGCCAAAAGCGGCTGCTTGCACCCCGACAGCAAGACGCCGTGCACAGACAACGACCCGTGCAGCGTGGGCGACGCCTGCAAAGGCGGCAAGTGCACTGCCACCGCGGCCAAGGACTGCGGCGACAGCGACGACTGCACGCTCGACAGCTGTACCCAAGCCGCTGGCGCTTGCGTGTCCAAGCCGATTGCCGGCTGTGGCGCCTTCTGCAACGCGTCCAGTGACTGCAAGGACGACGCCAATCCGTGTACGGACTGGGATTGCCCGACCGGCAAATGCGCGGTGCTGTATCCGACCAGCGCCTGCGACGACAGCAGCGCCCGCACCAGCGGCGACACTTGCGGCAAAGGCAAGTGCGAGGGCACAACCATTATTTGCGACGACACCAACGTGTGCAGCGACAACACCTGCAACCCCAAGGCCGGCTGCGTCTACTTGCCCAACACCGCCAGTTGCACCGACGGTCAGGTGTGTACGGTCGCCGACACCTGCAAGGACATGGGCTGTGTTTCTGGCGCTGCTGCGGATTGCGACGACCTCAATGCCTGTACGTTCGATATTTGCGAGGCCGGTAAGGGCTGTAGCCACACCGCTCAGGGTTTGACCTGCAGCGACAGCGGTCCCTGTACCGTCGGCGACCAGTGCGTGGGCGACAAGTGCGTCGGCGGCAGCGCCAAAGTCTGCGACGACCAAAACAACTGCACCACCGATAGCTGCAACGGCGGCACCGGCAAGTGCGGCTACAACGCGGTCGCGGGTTGCGGCGACCCTTGCACCAACGACGGCGAGTGCGGCAGCGGCCAGCTTGGGCCGTGTTTGGCCTTGCAGTGCGTCACTGGCTCGTGCGCCGCCACCGAAACGACCGCGCCGTGCGACGACGGCAGTGTGTGCACCGCCAAGGACAACTGCGTGCAAGGCAAGTGCCAAGGCAACGCCAGCGGCTGCGACGACGGCAATGGTTGCACCAGCGACGCCTGCGACGCCAAGACCGGCTGCAGCCACACCCAAGCCAAGGGAGCCTGTGCGGACGGCGACCTGTGTACAGTGCAAGACCAGTGCCAGCCCGGCGCGGTGTGCAAAGCGGGCCCCGCCCAGCAGTGCGGTGACAACAACCCGTGTACCAGCCCCGACAAGTGCGGCAACAAAGTCTGCGTCGGCCCGGCCAACAGCGCCCCGTGCACCGATTACAACCAGTGTACCGACAAGGACACCTGCAAGGACGGCAGTTGCTCGCAAAGCGTGCCCAAGGTCTGCCCCGATGACGGCAACGCCTGCACTATCGAAGAATGCAGCTACTTTGGCGGCTGCAAGGTGGGCAGCATCAAAACGTGTGGGGACCTCAATCCATGTACCGATGACGCCTGCAACTTAGTCAGTGGTTTGTGCGAGTACAAGGCCAACACCGTCCCGTGCACCGACGGCGAAGTGTGTACGGCCGGCGATTACTGCTCTGGCAAAAAGTGCAACGCCGGGCTGCTGCTGGAATGCAACGACGGCACCATCCCAAAATTCCCCGCGGCCCCCGATTTGGGATGCCAGTGCCCTGTCGCTCGCTGTCGCTCGCTGTCGCTCGACAAGGAGCAAGGGGCTTGACGACTGAGGCGTGCATGCGTACGCCAATGAGACAGTCCTGCGAACTGTCTAGGAGCCTGTCGGAAATCAATCGGTTATGAAATATCTTTGCGGTTATACACAATGAATCTATTGCGATCCGACAGTCTCCTAGCTTCACAGATATTCTCAACTGTCCAAGAACTGCCC
>SHZD01000034.1 GCA_009692465.1 Myxococcales bacterium | reverse complement strand
GCAGGCCCCGGCAAGAACAAGACGCAGGCCCCGGCAAGAACAAGACGCAGGCCCCGGCAAGAACAAGACGCAGGCCCCGGCAAGAACAAGACGCAGGCCCCGGCAAGAACAAGACGCAGGCCCCGGCAAGAACAAGACGCAGGCCCCTGCCTGATCGGTCGGTAGCAAGTGCATGAAAACTCGATCAACCTGCGAACGGACCGCCGCGGTGTGTCGGCCTGCACGGCCGAGCCTTCTGCGAACCGCTAGGCAATCCACTGGCCCTGTCGCACGGGGTCACAATGTGCCCGCGTTTCAGGTGTTTGTCGAACCGGGCGTGCTACTGAACATCTCGTCCACAAACAACTGAGGGTCAAAGTCGCGTAAATCTTGCATCTTTTCGCCGACGCCAATCAGCTTGACCGGCAGGCCCATGCCCTCGGCGATGGCCAACACCACCCCGCCCTTGGCCGTTCCGTCGAGCTTGGTCAAGGCGATGCCGGTGACTGCTACGGCTTCTTTAAACAATTCCGCCTGCTTAACTGCGTTTTGCCCCATGGTGGCATCCAACACCAAGAGCACCTCGTCGGGGGCTCCGGGGTGGGCCTTGGCCACGACTCTTCCAACTTTCTTTAGTTCTTCCATAAGATTGTGGTTGGTGTGCAGCCTGCCAGCGGTATCCACAATCACCAGATCAAAACCTTCGGCTCGGCCGCGCTCAATGGCGGCAAAGCACACACTGGCCGGATCGGCGTTGTCTTTGCCGCGGTGTAGCGGTACGCCCGCGCGCTGGCACCACACGTCGAGCTGATCGACAGCTGCTGCTCGGTAGGTGTCACCGGCGGCGACCAGCACCTTGCGCCCCTGCCCGGCAAATCGATGCGCCAGCTTGCCAATCGTGGTGGTCTTGCCGCTGCCATTGACGCCGACCACCATCAACACCGCTGGCGCCCGTTCGGCAGGCAACACCAGTGCCGCGCTGGCCTTGCCGGTGGTTGTCGCTAGCAGCATCCGCTCGGCGTGCTGGCGTAGGGTGGCCCACAGCGCCGCTGGATCGGTGGCCCCTCCTTTTTGAACGGCCGCCCGCAGGTCGGTCAGCAACTTTTGGGTGGTTTTAGTCCCCAAGTCGGCGCGCAGTAAGACTTCTTCGATTTCCTCCAGCACCGCCGCGTCAATGTGCTTGCCGCCGAAAAGCTGTGCTAATCGCCCAATGAACCCCTCGTCCTTGGTCTTGGCCAAACCAGAGCGCAAAAACGCCCGTTCGGCATGCCGAGCCGCTATCTGCGGATCGATTGGCAGCGAGTCGTTGGCAAGTGGCCGGTGACTACTGTCTTGGGTAGGGCGTTGCGTTGACGGCAATTGGGGCGGTCGCGTCTTGCGCACCACCACCACGCCAAACCACAACAATGCCACTGCAACGGCGACCAAGAAGCCGATCGCGCCGCCCGATAGGGTCTCGCCGTCGGCGACGGCCAGTGGAAACAGCAAGGCAGCGCAGTTGAGGGCAGGCATGGATGGACTCACAAAAGGGATGTGCAGGCGCCTTGGCTGGTCCCAAAAAGCGGGCGTCAAGGTAAGGCGCTGGGTTGCCCCGCGCAACTGCCGAACTCGATCCAACCGTCGTCCAGCCCAAGTTTGCGGCCGGATTTGCAGCCCACCGCAGGCATGGACCGCGCTGGCAAAAATGACCACAATACGCCGCCGCGCCTGTGTGCGCCCCGCCGGGCTATGCCTTTGCAACCTAAGGTATTGATTGCTAATCGAGGCGAGATTGCCTGTCGGGTGATTCGCGCTTGCCGTGAACTCGGGTACGCTTGCGTGGCCGTATATTCCGATGCCGACGCGCTCAGCCGCCACGTGTGGTTGGCTGACGAGGCGGTGCGCTTGGGCCCGCCGCCTTCCGCTGAGTCGTATTTGCGCGGTGACTTGGTGTTGGCCGCTGCGCAGCGCACTGGAGCGACCCTGATTCATCCTGGCTACGGGTTTCTAAGTGAAAACTACGAGTTTCGCGAGCAGTGCGCCGCCGTCGGTATCACGTTTGTCGGCCCGCAGGCCTATGCGATGCGCCAGATGGGCACCAAGACGCTGGCTCGCCAGGCCATGCATGCCGCGGGGGTGCCGGTCGTTCCTGGGTCCCTGCTGCCGTTGGAAGGCAGAGAGCAAGCAGCCAAGCTCGCGGAAGAAATAGGCTATCCCGTCATGCTCAAGGCGGCGGCCGGTGGCGGAGGCAAGGGCATTCGCTTGATTGCCGGTCCAGCCGACATGGCGCAAGCGTTTGCGGCGGTCCAACGCGAGGCGCTGGCCTATTTCAAAGATGAGACAATTTATCTGGAAAAGGCCATTGTGCGGCCGCGCCATGTCGAGATTCAGGTGATGGCAGACCGCCATGGCCAGGCCGTGCACCTTTTCGAGCGCGAGTGTTCCGTGCAACGCCGCAATCAAAAAATCATCGAAGAGTCGCCCGCCATCCACTTGTCCGCCGCTACCCGCGCCAAGATGGGCGCCGTGGCCGTGCAAGCTGCGCTGGCGGTGCACTATGAAGGCGCTGGAACAATAGAGTTTTTAGTCGATCCCGAGCAAAATTTCTACTTTATGGAGATGAATACGCGCCTGCAAGTCGAGCATCCAATCACTGAGTTGGTGACCGGCACGGACCTAGTGGTTGCCCAGTTGTTGGTCGCGCAGGGCGAGCCATTGCCGTGGACACAAGCCGACTTGGACCAGCGCGGTCACGCCATCGAATGTCGAGTCTACGCCGAAGATCCCGCCAATGGTTTTGCCCCGTCGCCCGGACCTCTAGTGGTGTACCGGCCGCCGACAGGTCCCGGTCTGCGTCTGGACGACGGATTTTGCGAAGGCGATGTAATTCCACGTTATTACGACTCGATGATCGCCAAACTCTCGGCATGGGCACCCACACGCGCGCACACCATTGAACGCATGATCGCCGCGCTCCGCCAGTTTGAGATTGGTGGAATTGCCAATAATATTGAGCATTTGATTCAAGTGTTGCAATCGGACGCTTTTCGCACGGGTCCGTATGACACCGGAATTGTCCAGACTTTGCCGCCACTTGCCGCCGAACCCCCAGACGACGATGCCTTTGCGGTGTTGGCTGCGGTCACAGCGGCGCGCGAGCAGTCCAGTCGGCGAGCGAACGCGACTCAAAGCGAATCGGCATGGGCGCAAGCAGCGCGCATCGATGTGCTGCGGTCGGTCTAAGTTTTTTCACCTCAACAAGCGGAATTATGACAGCAACTTGGGTAGTCAAACGCGGGGAACGCGCCTGTACTGTCGCCATTGACAGCGACATCCAGACCGCAGCCGGCAGCGAAATCGTGGCCAGCGTCGATGGTCGGCCAGTGCGCTTGCGCTTGCAGTCGCTACCCGACGGCCGCATCGCCATCGACGATGGCCACGGTCGACGCTTGGTACGCACGTTTTACCAAGGCAGCGACGTCGTAGTGCTTAGCGTGCCTGATCAACGCAAGTACTCGGTCGAGGACGCGCGCGCCGGTTGGTTGGCTGGCAGCAGTGGCGCCAAAGCCGGCGGCGGCAAAATCAAGGCTTCAATGCCCGGTCGGGTGGTGGCAGTGACCGTGCAAGTCGGGCAAGTGGTGGCCGACGGCGCCGTCGTCGTGGTCCTTGAGGCGATGAAGATGGAAAACGACGTCCGGGCCCATGGTGGCGGCGTAGTCAAGACCATCGCAGTCCAGCCCGGTGCCAATGTCGAGGCCGGCGCCCTGCTCGTAGAATTGGAACCCGCCAAGTGAGTTCGCAAACACCTGCCCCAGAACCGCCATCGGCCACCGGTGTAGAATGCGTGCAACTGCAGGCAGTCATTCCGGAATCAGCGCTTCTGCGCCTTGAGCCGCTGCTGTGGATGCTGTCGCCCAATGGCATCGAAGTCGCCGACCCGATGTGCCTGCATGGCGTTGATGTCGGTCAGGGTGGCGTGCGTGTCACCTGGTACGTAGCGCCGTCCGAGGCTGCGCAGGCGGCGGCGACAGTTCAAGCGGCGGCGGCGCAACTGGGCGTGTCTACCGATGTGTCGGCCCAAGATGTCCACGGCCAGGACTGGAACCGGGTTTGGAAACAATTTTACGCCCCGCTGGTGGTCGGCGATCGGGTGCGAGTGGAGCCGGCATGGATGCAAGGGCCTGAAATTGAAGGCATGATTCGGATTGCCATTGACCCCGGCATGGCCTTTGGCACCGGCACCCACGAAACGACCCAACTGTGCATGCAGCAAGTGGTCGCTTGGGTCGATGCCGCTCAAGCCCGAGGCGCGGTTCTTGCTGATCAAGCGATGCTCGATCTGGGCACCGGCAGCGCGATTTTGGCGATTCTGGCGGTCAAAATGGGCTTTGGTCGCGCGATCGGCACCGAAATTGACGCGGCAGCGCTTGGCAGTGCCCGCGCCAACCTTGCGCTCAATGCTGTGCAAGATCGCGTGGATCTGCGCCATGGCGGCGATCCCGCGCTGGCCGGACCTCAGCAGTATCCGCTGGTGGTCGCCAACATCTTGGCCACCGTGCTGGTGCCGTTGCGTGATGCGATTGTGGCGCGAATCCAGCCGGCAGGCACCGTAGTGCTGTCGGGAATCTTGACGCGACAAGCAGAATCCGTCGCGGCGCACTACGCTCAACGCGGCCTGCAAGTAGTGCGCATGACCAGCGCGGGCGACTGGGCTGCAGTAGTCCTGCACCAGCCAAGCTGAGTCATGCGTCAACTTTTTATCGATATCACTGATCCGGCGGCTAGCGTGCCCCTTGGTGCCGAGGTGCACCATCGGCTACAGCGCGTGCTGCGCTTGCCGATTGGCGCGCCGTTGTGCGTCGGCAATGGTCGCGGCCAGCGTTGGCAGGTACGGTTTGCCGGCCACCACTTGACCGATTGGGTGGCGCTGCCGGTTCAACTACCGCCCGCCACTGAGCTCACCTTGGCCTGCGCAGTGCTCAAGGGCGAGCGCTTTGAGTGGCTCATCGAGAAGGCCGCCGAACTGGGGGCATTCGCGATTCAGCCTTTGCAAACGGAGCACTGCGTGGCCAAGGTCCTCGGCCCTGCAGCGGCAGGCAAGCAGGCGCGCTGGCAAGCGGTGGCGACTGAGGCCTTTGAGCAATGCGGGCGGCCGTGGCTGACCCGGGTGTTGCCGCCCCTGGCGTTGACGCAGTGGCTAGCTCAACGGCATACCCAACCGGCATTGTTGGTTGCCGATGAACGCCTGCCGCCCGTGTTTTTGGCCGATGCGGTGGTAGCGCACCCCCCTTGTCAAGGTCGGCGCCAGCTGGATGTCGTTATCGGACCTGAAGGAGGTCTTGGCGATGGCGAGCGCCTAGCCCTCAAAACTGCTGGCGGCATCGATGTTTGGCTGAGTCGCGCCGTGCTGCGCGCGGAGACGGCAGCGCTCGCCGCAGCCGTGATCGTTCAGGGGCGCGCCGAAGCCGAAAATGGCTAGCCGCGGTCTATAGGTTCGATATCATGGGCTAAAATCTGAAAAACTGACTGATCCCACCGCGATTGTCAGTTTGCGCCTGATGAGGCGGCGGGCATCTGGCGTTCTGGAAAAAATCCATTTACTTTCAAACCATTGTGCTGTTATCCACAAAGGTAGTGGTGCTTGTGGATAAAACTTCATAACCTCCTAATGTCAAACAATAAACGTAAATACGCAATCCATTGCAGCCTTTAGCGACGAAAAAGTATTGCCGCCACGGCGTTCCTCGGTTACTTTTGCTGGGCGTACCGCCAGCTCGTCCCCCTGAGCACCCAGCCCCTCACCCAATGGCTGTTGCCGATCTGTGCGCGCAAGAGGTTGACATGAAAAACCTTTGCTCAACTTTCGTCGCAGCCTCTCTGGGCTCGGTCGTCGCGGCCTCTCTGCGCTGGATGGTCGCAGTGGTCGTTGGGCTATCGCCGATGCTGGCGATGAATGTGGCCTACGCTGCTGATGGCGCCGATGAGGGTGGCCCCGAAGACAGCCCGATGTGGTCGCCCGAAGCAGTGCGCGACTTTGGTGTCGGTGGACAATTGTGCGAAAGCGACGAGGGCGGCCAAACGGCCAGCCTGCGCCCGCGGGCCTCGCGGCAAACCTTGCAAATCGGCAAGTACGTGGCCCGAAGTGGCGACACGTTGCGGGCGGTCGCCTACCGGTATTTCTGCTCGCCGTCCTTGTTGGCGGTGGCCAATCAGTTGCCTTTTGACCAGGGCGCAGATTTCTCGCTCAAGGTCGGCCAGACCTACAACGTACCGATCGCCCGCGGTTCACCGTCCGGCTTTGTGTTGGGCGAACAACTTTTGCCTGCGCCCGGCATCCAGATGACCGCCAACAATATGGATCGCAAGTGGGGCCGACCCGCGGTGGTCAAGCTGCTGCGCCAAGTCACCTCCGACGTGTTCAAACGCTGGCCGCAGCGGCACCCGGCGCTGGTCGGGTCGCTGTCGAAAGCGGGCGGCGGGCGCTTGGGTCACCACAAATCGCACCGCTCGGGTCAAGACGTGGACATCGGTTATTACACCTACGCCGCCTCGATCAAGGACTGGGACAAGGTCCAAGTCTCCAACCTAGATGTCGAGCGCAATTGGTTCTTTATCGACACCTTGGAGCGCAGCGGCCATGTGGCGGCGATCTTTATGGCCCCGACGCTGCAGCGCCGGTTGTACGCCTACGCCGCTGGAATTGGCGTGCCGGAACCGCGACTGCGCTCGCTTTTTCAGCATGGGCCCAAAGGGCGCGACTCAGGTTCGCTCATTCGCAATAAGTCCGGCCATCGCGACCACATGCATATTCGGCTGTGGGCGCCTGAAGATATGACTGAGGTCAAGTCGATTCTGGGCGTGTAGCCGCTGGTTCCAAATTCTGTCGATTTTGCTTTGCCGCTCACCGCGTGTCTAGTGGCCAGCAAGCCTGTGTCTGTTCTCACCGACTCGCCGCGCGTCTTCGCTTCAGAATTGTCGAAATAGTTCAGGACTGTGGCTAAGGGAACCTCGGAATTGAGGCGGTTCCCTTAGACATCCGTGAGAAAATCCATAGTTAATTTGAGAGCTTGTTGGGCGTTGCGGTCCTGAAATAGTAGGTGGCCGCTGTCGATATCGGCATTGCGCACCTTGCCTTCAATCGCTTTGGAGACCGCCGTGCGCGCCAGTTGCCTGTCGATAGTGCCGTCACTGGTGCCGTGCAGATGCAAGATTTCTCCGCCGATGACCCGCCGTTTGCTCGTCACCAAACTCATCAGCTGCAAAAACTGCTGGGCACCGCGGATTGGAATCGCCGCGTAACAGGGCGGCCGTAGGCCACTGGGCAGGCGCGGATCGGCCTTGCCTAGATGGCTGACGACGCCGACCCGCGCCAGCACTTGCAGGATCCACTTTTGCGGCAGGCTCACCGCAAAGGCTGGCGCCAACAAGGCCAAGCGACGGTCAGGCGTGGGGTGCTGTTCGGCCAGCAAGGCGGCCAACAGGCCTCCCATAGAGAATCCGGCCAGATGCACGACGTCGCAGTTGCGCGCCAACCACGCGTGACTCAGTTGGGCCGCCACCAGCCAGTCTTGCCACTGCACCTGATCTAGCGCGTGAATAGTGGTGGCGTGACCTGGCAAAATCGGCGCCGCCACACTCAGACCGCGGTCCATTGCGGCCTCGCACAGCGGCTGAACTTCCCAGGGCGACCCGGTAAAGCCGTGCAAAACCAACACACCGACCCGGCTACCACGGTGGGCAATGGCCTGGGCGCCAACCGGACACATGCTCGGCGTGTGCAACGCAGCCGGCAGGGAATTGCGGTCGTGGCTGCTCACGTCGGCGCCCGCGTCGCGACGCGACCGCTCACCAGCCACACCGCTTTGCCACCATTGCGAGTCGCACAGACTTGCGAGTTCAACAGCCCGCAATCCTTCGCTAACTGCGGCTCGCCGACCACGGCCAGCGCCAGCGATCCGGGGGCAGTGCGGGCGACAGCTGCCGCCCAGCGTTGCACCAACCGGCGGGCGTCGGCGCGCGAACCCAGGCGACCGCCCCAGGGCAAGTTGCTGACTACAAAGTCAATGCTTGCCGTGGGTGGCCAGCGACCCAATTCGCGCTCTTCGACTTGCAGTTGACCCGCAACGCCAGCGCGCTCGGCATTGGCGCGGGTGCGAGCCACCGCCGCGGGGTCGAGATCGCCGCACAAGGCTCGTAAATCCGACAGTGCTCGCGAATCTGACGGTGCTCGCGAATCTGACGGTGCTCGCGAATCTGACGGTGCTCGCGAATCTGACGGTGCTCGCGAATCTGACGGTGCTCGCGAATCCGACAGTGCTCCCGAATCCGACCGGGCGTCGCTCGGCTGCCCAACCGGCCCGCACGCCCATGGACGACCGCAATAGTCACGTCCCATCAGTAGAGCCTCAATGGCCAGCGTCCCTGAACCGCAGGTTGGATCCCACACCACCATCGGCGGCCGAAATCCCGCCCACCACAGCGCGGCGGCAGCCAAAGTCTCGCGCAGCGGCGCCGCCCCGGGGTCGAGACGATAACCGCGTTGGTGCAGCGCAAAGCCGGCGGGATCGATCGCCACTTGCACTTGCTGCGCCGCCACGGTCAAGTGCACCACGGGCACCACCGCCCCGTCGACTGCTGGCGTGCGCGGCACCAGACCTTGCAGCCAAGCGGCCTTGGCCGTGGTGTGGCTCGTCGCATGGACCACCACCCGCGGCTGCTCGCCGGGGCGCAGCCAACCAGCTTTGCATAAATTGACAATTAGCTTTTCAACATCACCAGCTTGATTGACCCGCACCGCGGGCAGCAACACTAAAACCTGTTCCGCCGTGCGCAAGCGCGCGCAAAGTTTGGGCAAATCGCCGACTTTGCCGCGGGCCATCACCGCGCCCGCCACCGGCTGTGCGACCCAGCCCAGATCAGCCAATTCGGCAACAGTGACGGCCGTCAGGTTGGGCAGCACAGCCACGCGCAGGTCTAGGGTTGCGTCGGGATTCGCCAGATTAGCCATACTTAGTGCGCCGCCAGACAGGCTCGCCGACCCCGCATGCGTTGACTGTGGCGCACAAACCGTTTGACGGTCGCCAACCACATGGCTATCCTGTATCGCCCGTCCATTTGGACGGTTTTGTGTATTTTCGCGCACTTGTGGGCGCGGCGGCGGCAAAGTCCGACTCACGACCGCTCCTGTGCCAACTCGCGATCATGCCAGCGCTGCCAGTCCGACCTCTGCGATCCCCAGACAGGCAAGGCTGAACGCAGCAAGCCCCGTCGCCCCCGTTTCCGCGCTCTAAGACGCAGCACCGGCGCTGCCATGTTCGGGTGTACCGCTCGCTGCCGATTCAGGATTTCCAATCGCTCCGCCGCTTCGCACTCGGCTTTTAGTGCGCATGTTCGCTTGTTCACGAGCCGCCGCCGCGGCGAGGTCACCCATGTTTGCACGTCCCGTCGCTGCCGTCATTGCTCGTGCCCTTGTTGTCTTGCCCGTGGCGGCATGGGTTGCCGGTTGTGTCGGCACCTCGAGCACTGCGCCTTCGGGCAACAGCACTTTTGCCTTAGACAGTACCGGCAACCCCAACGTCGGCGTCGATGGCGGCGCGACGGCTGGCGCCGATACGACGACCGGCGGCGATCAAACGGATCCGGACGGCGGTGGCGGCGGTGGTCAGGACTCCGGCGGCACCACCGGGGGCGGCGACGCGACCACCGGTACTGGCGGCACCGGCGGGCCCAAAGTCGCCAACGCCAAGTTTGCCGGCTACGCCGCTGAAGAATTGCGTTTGCGCATCGTCGGCCCGTCGGGGCGCGGCCATGCCCTAGTGGCCGGATCAGTGGTCGAAGTCGCCGGAGTGATTTTTGGCGGCGCCGACTCGGTAACGTGGTCCACTGAGGCTGGCGGCAGCGGATCCGCTCACGGTGCGCCGTTTTTTCAGACTGACCCTATCACCTTGGTTGCCGGCGACAACGTGGTCACGGTCACCGCTAAGAACGCGATTCAAACGGTGACCGACTCCATCGTCATTACGTATAACCCGGCATTTTCATTTCAGGATCGCCTGCGTGCCCACCCGCGGGTGGTCAAGGTCGGCAAAGACACGGTAGTCAACGCTATCGCCGCCATCGGCAAGGCCACCGGCGTCGTAAAAGGCAGTGTCAAGCTGTTGCGCGTCGATGAAAGTGGCAATGTGTTGACCACCTACGGCGAAATGACCGACGACGGCGCCCTGACCACCAGCGGCGATGAAATCAAGGGCGACGGCCTGTACACCCGCAAAATCAAAATCAACGACAGCAAGGCCGGGACCGCCCGCTTGCGCGCCTCGGTGCAAGTGCAAATGGACGGTCAGACCTTGGCCGCTTTTTCCGATGTCATCGTGATGGATGTGGTCACCGACATCGGCGGCGCTGAGTGTACCGATGCCGTTCAAGCCTTGGCGCAGGGCAAAGCGGCAGCGGCGGGCGGCGTGCAGGCCGTAGTGGCCGCGCTCAAAGCCAATCCGGCCGTCGACGAAGTGGGCACGGGTCCGGGCGAAAGCGCCTGGGTGCGCTTTAAATCCGGGCTGTTGGGCGTCGTGCCGATGACCAAGGCCGGCAATCGCGGCGGCGCTGGCGGTCCCAATGGCGGCGGTGCAGCCAGCGAAGCCAACTTGGCGTCGGCTACCCTGCAAGTGCAGTCCAAGCGCGCGTTGTTGCTCGACCCCTATGCCTCTGAATTTGGCGCCGACGAAATCACCGGCTTTGCCGGCACCTTGAGCAAGACCGCCTGCCCGGCCTACACCGTAGACACCGCCGCCAACACCAAAGCGGATTTCCGCTGGTTCCGCAATTTCTACAACTACGGCATTGTCGCGCTGGCCACCCACGCCGATGCGGTGTTCGGGACGATGACCGCCGCGGCCAAGGCCAGCTACGACTGGCGCCATCCGGGGGCCCAAGAAGTACTGTGGACCGGCCACAGCATCTCGTGCGGCTATTTCGGCTCGCCAGCCACCGCGGCTACCTGCAACGAGTCCAAAAGTTGTGGCCCTGAGGCCGAGTGCATCATCAATCAGGCCGGGGGCAGCGGCGTGTGCGTCGACCACTTGACCGCTGATTTGCGCCGCGGCCGGGTGGTCATCGGCGCTGATGGCACCTATGGCATTTTGCCGGGCTTTATCCAGCGCCACGCCGAAGAAACGTATCCGCGCAGCCTGATCTACTTGGGTGCTTGCCGCACCCTGTGGAATGGCAGCATGGCCGGCGAACTCTTCGCCGCCGGTGCCGCGGCGGTCGCTGGCTTTAACGGCGCCGTAGCCAACGATTTTGCCGGCAAGTGGGGCCAGACCTTCCTGCAAAACATCGTCGAAGGCAAGAAGTTATCCGGAGTTGCGCACGTCCAAATCGAAGATCCCATCAATAGCGGGACCTTTTTTCAGTTGGTCGGGGCGCAAAACTTGGACGCCTTCTTCTCGGGCATCCTCAATCCGTCGTGGGAGACCGGCAACGTCCAAGGCTGGATCAAGTCCGGTGACGGCCGCGTCATTTCGCGACTGGGCTCGACAGTGCCGGTGGCCGGCAAGTTTATGGGCATCATTTCAACTGGTTTGGGCTACACGACCACGACAGGCAAGGTTGAACAACGGTTTTGCATTCCCAGCGGCAAGTCCAAATTTTCATTTTGGTGGAAGTACTACTCCGAGGAATTCAAAGAATACTGCGGATCGTCGTACCAAGACGCCTTCACCGCCCGCTTGGACGGCAGTGTCAACGGCAAGGCCGCCTCGATTACGGTGGTCAACGCCAAAGTCGACGATTTGTGCGATGGCGGCCCCCAGTTCAAGGGCCTGACCCCAGCCGATGTCAGCTTCGACAAGGGCGGGGTGTTCATGACGCCGTGGGTCATGGGCAGCAAGGACATTTCGCCATTTGCCGGCAACGGCAACGTACTGCTCAGCTTCTTTACGACCGACGTCGGCGACTCCATCTACGACACTGCGGTGCTGTTCGACAAGGTCGAGTTCGAGTAGAGCCCGGTTCTAGGCTGAGTAGGGCGTTGTGGCAGTCTTAGACGGGACTAGGGCACGTTCTAGAGGCCCGACCCATTAGGGCCCGTGCAAAATCAAGTCGATTTTGCACCCTGGCCCATTGCTTGCTTGGTGGGTCGCTAACTCGCGGCTTTGCAAGCCGACTCGACGCTCCGGTCCTATCGGGGATCGATCGAGTAATTCTTGCACGCGCCCTTAACGCCGAACCTCAAAGAATTCCCAAACAAAACGGAGCGGCCTGACGCCAACCCGCAGGCCATTGAATAAGTGACGCAGGCTCGCGACCCACAAAGCAAGCACTGAGACGCCGAGCAAATCTTATTTGATCGGCTCTGTAGGCGGTCACCCCGCGGCCACCGGCAATTCAAAGCCCACAATCGCTCCGTACGGCGCCGTCGTCTGCCCGTTGCGCGCGAAAACGCGACCCCCGTGCGCTACCACGATCTTTTCGACCAAGTGCAGGCCTAGGCCCAGCGACTCGGCGCGATGGCCGGCACTGTAGAAGGGCTGAAACGCCTGCGCCTGCTGGCCGTCCGCAAAACCGGCTCCGGCATCTTGGACTTCGACCACCACCAGCCCTGACCGTGCCCGCAGCCGGACCGCAGTGGCGCCGCCGCCATGCTTTTGAGCGTTGTCGAGCATGTTGGCGAGCGCCCGTTGCAACAGCGTTGGGTCGCCCAGCACGCTCAAGTGGCCGCCTTCGACGTCCAGCAGCGTCGGCTCGAGGCCCATGCGCTCCAGCGTTTGCACGCACAGCTGCGTCAGCGACACCACCTGACGCTGCATCTGGCGAAACTCCAAGCGGGCATTGGCCAGCAATTGGCCCACTAATTCATCCATATCGCGCAGTTCGCGCTCGACCTGCCCGGCAAACACGGCGTCACGGCCGGCAAACACGGCGTCACGGCCGGCAAACACGGCGTCACGGTCAGCAAACACGGCGTCGCGCTCGTCGTTGCGAGTGCTCTGCAGGTGGGTTTCCAAGAGCAACCGCAAATGACCCAGCGGCGTGCGCAGTTCGTGAGACACGGCGGCCAACAGCTCACGCTGGTCACGCAACTGGTGACTGATACGTTGGGCCATTTCTTGCAGGACCTCACCGACGACCGTCACTTCGTCGCGGCTGCGGGCAAATCGCGAGACTGGCTGGATGGCGACGTCCAACTGGCCGCTGCCAATTTGTTCAGCCACTCGGGCGACTTCGACCAATGGTCGGGCCAGACGCCGCGCTGCGAGTCCGCAAAACGCCCACAGCGCCACCACGCCGACCGCCAGCCCCCACCACAAGCGCGGCGGCGGGCCACTGGGCATGCACACTTCGACTAGGCCGACCACCCGGTCGCCGCGGATCAGCGGAAACGGTCGCCGGCCCCGAGTGCAGGGTCCGCCGATCGTGTCCAGACGGGCACCGTCTGCCGTCAGCAGCTCCAAGTCGAACCCGTGTTCGGCGTGCAGTTGCTCCGCTACCCGGCGGCGCTCGCTCGGCTGGTGCCACGCACCAATGAGGCGGCGGTGGTATTCGAAGCGAATGCGCTCAAAGCCGCGCGGCCCATCGGGATTGGTCACCCGAACTGCCAGCCACACCGCGCCAGCGGCGATCGCCGCCGTAGCCAGCACGGTCAGGGCAAACCACACAAACAGGCGCCGTTGCAGGCGCGCGCCCACATAGGCCCGCAGCCGGTCGGCAGCGGCAAGGGGAGGCGTGTGCGGCTCTGGCGTGTGCGGCTCTGGCTTGGGCGGCACTGGCTTGGGCGGCACTGGCTGGGACGGCACTGGCTGGGACGGCACTGGCTGGGACGGCACTGGCTGGGACGGCACTGGCTGGGACGGCACTGGCTGGGACGGCACAGGCATCGGCGGCTACGCTTGGCCCAGATTCTTGGCCAACACATAACCGACGCCGCGCACCGTCTTGATCATGCGCGGGTTTTTCGAGTCGTCGCCCAGCTTGGCCCGCAAGTGCGAAATGTGAACGTCGACGGTGCGCTCGCTCACCTGCACGTCGGCGCGGCCCGCTTCGCCCAGCATGGCATCGCGCGGCACCACTCGCCCGGCGCGCCGGACTAAGGCCACCAGCAGGTCGAATTCCAGCCCCGTTAGTTCCAGGTCCGCACCGGCCATGGTGACGACCCGCCCGGCGACATCGATATGCAACTTGCCAATCTGCAACGACTCAGCCTGGACATCGGGCCGCGACCGCCGCAACACTGCGCGAATGCGCGCCAGCAACTCACGCGCCGAAAACGGCTTGGGCACGTAGTCGTCGGCGCCCAGTTCGAGGCCAACCACCCGATCCGATTCGTCGCCGCGGGCCGTCAGCATCACGATCGGCACGTTGCTGTGGGCGCGCAGGCGGCGGCACACCTCCAAGCCATCCATGTGCGGCATCATGACGTCGAGCACAATGGCGTCAAAGGAGCGCGAGGAGGCGATCGCAATCCCGCGCGGCCCATCCGGCGCGTGATGCAGGGTCACCCCGTGGTCGGCCAAAAACGTGCGCAGCAACTCGAAAAGGCGGGCGTCGTCGTCAATCAGTAGCACTTGCATGGGTTGGCCTCGCCGCGCTCGCGGCGACCTCAGGTTGGGCGTCGCTTGTTGCATTGGCCTACGCTGGATTGCAAAGAAACGCAAAGGCCGCTGTGCGCGCGTGGGCTCAGGATTGGTGCCAAAATAACCCGATCGTTCGGCAATGCGCCGGAGCAGAGAGTCGTCTTGCAAAGACGCGAGCTTGCGACCCACCCAGCAACCAAACGGGCCCGCAAACGAACGACCCACCCACCCACAAACCCTAAAACACCGACGACAGCGACCCAAACGGCACCCGCAGCGCCACCGATCCGATGTTCATGCTCGCTTCGTAGGTGCCGTTGCCAATCACGATCGGCTTGGGCTGCGGCAATGGCAGTACCGCAGGCGTCTGCTGCTGCACCACCGCGCTATCGGTAACGACTTGAGTTTGCACAAAATGGTGGGCGTAGGCCAAGTCCAGCCAAGCGCCGTACAGCTTGATTGAAGCGCCGACGCTGACCACGTCGCGCTGCCAGTTGGGAAAATCGAGGCTGACGTACTTGGTTGGCGCCGCGCTCGACTCGTACAGGTAGCCGCCGCGCACCGTGAGCCGCTCGGGTATCAGCGTATAGTCGCCGCCCATGCGCAGGCTAATGGTGTCCACGTAATCATGGGGAAACACAATATCGGGCACTTTAATCGGCTTGTCGGGATCATGCGCCGCCACCACCGTCATGTTGATGATATGGACGCGCACTTCCTTCAGGACGCTCCAGCGCTCGTAAACGGCGTCGAACTCCACGTCCCAGTTGGTGTTTGGCTTGTATTGCAGGCCCAAGCGCACCACATCGGCAAAGGTCAACTGCAACTGCGCCTGATCGCCGACTTGTTTGGACGAGTCTTGGGCCCATTTGGGCGCCACGGTCTTCAAGGTGCCGTCAGCGGCAAACTTGAGCGACGGCCGCCACGACAGCCCGATGGCGATCTGCGGGCTGGGAAACACGGTTACCCCAATGATCGCGTTGGGTTGTGCGCCATTCTTGCCCGAAAATGTGGCAATGGTGTCGTCATTGGGGTCGCTACCCGAGCTGGTTGCGCTGCTGTACACCGCCTGATCAAAAGTGGCCTGGCCGTGGGCCAACTGCCCGGTGATGCCAAAACGCAGCCAGTCGGCATAGCCAGCGGCCGCAGCCAGCGAGAAGAAGCCGATAAAATAGTCTGTGCTATTGAGGCTATAGCGTTGCACGCCCTTGTTGGGGTACTTGACAATCCCGATCGCGCTGGGGCCATTGACTCCGGCCGCAATCGTAGCCTCGCTCAGCGGACCCAAGGCTCCAACGCCGTAGCTCAGAGCGACGGTTGGGCCCAAAAACAGCGGCGCGCTGTTTTCCACGGGGTCGCCCTTGATCGACGTCGAGGTGAATTTGACGTTTTGCTGACTCAGCCGCGCATCGAGCGTCAACTTGAGGCCATGCTGCTGGGCCAGACCCGCCGGGTTGTAGGTTAGAGCCAGCCCGTCGGCCGGATTGGCCGCCCAAGCGCCGCCGCGACCAATCGACAAGGTGCCGTTGTCCGGGTACTCGGCACCAGCGGCCCACAGCGGTCGACTGACCCACTGGCTGCCGATAACCACCACGACCACGGCGCCCAGATTCGCTAACAGATTGCTACGCGGGCCCCAAATCGGTTGAACCTGCATGATGACCCCTGCGGCTATAGAACCGTTGGCAAGTTCGGCGATGAGAATTGGTGGTTACGTTGTCAGAAGCGCATGCCCCAAGAGGCGCGAAAGCGAAACCAGCGCACCGTCAAGTAGACTGCGGCGCCAATGGCGATAATGGTCAAGAAACCCATGGACTTGACGAACAGAAGCGTTGACAGCCCCCAACCGCCGACGGCTAGCCAGCCCATACGCCGGGCCTGCGAATGCTGTTTGGGCAATAATCCGTTGGACATGAGTGCACCTGCAACTGCTTGGCGTCAGCAAAGGTAGTACAGGCTGTGGCAAAGGGCAATGAACGAGCGTCGTAGTCTAGCCCGTTGTAATTACAAAGGAGTCTGACGATCAGGCCCGAATTTTGGCGTTGGCCGGATCGTACAACGGTCGCAACGAAACCAAGGCCGGGTGGCGCTCGCCGCCGATTTCCACCTGCCAGTCGCCCGCGTCCAGCCATGCTTGATTCAAGGGCTCGCCGGCGTCCACCATCGCCAGACCGACCGCACTGCCCAGCGTCCAGCCATACGACCCGGCGCGGACATAGCCAACCCGTTGCCCATTGCGCCACACCACTTCGGCGTGGAACAGCAGCGGTTCGGCCTGCCGCAACTGCACTTGCACCAAGCGCCGCCACGGCAGCCCAGCGGCTTTGAGGCGCTCCACCGCAGCTAGACCAATAAAATTATTTGTTTTATTAAAATCCACCGCAAAACCGAGCCCGGCTTCGAACACCGTGTCGGTGTTGTCGATGTCGTGACCGTAGTCGCGGTAGCCCTTTTCCATCCGCAAGCTGGCCAGCGCCTTGAGCCCGGCGTGGCGCAGCCCAAACCCAGACCCGGCGCCCCAAATCTCGTCGTACACATGCACCGCCTGCTCAGTCGGCACATACAGCTCGTAGCCCAGCTCGCCCAGATAGGTAATGCGCACACACAGCACCCGCGCCAAGCCGATATCGATGTCGCGCGCCGCCCGAAAGGGCAGGGCAGCATTGGACAGATCGACGCTGGTCAGGGTCTGCAAAAGTGCTCTCGAATTGGGGCCTTGTACGTTAATTTGCGCATAGGCGCTGGTCACGTCGGTCACCGTGGCGCAATCGTCGTTGCCGATATGACGCTGCAGCCATGTCTGCACGTGCCGGTGGGCGGTGTCGGTCGCCACCACCAAGAACTCGGCGTCACTGAGTTTAGTCACCGTCAAATCGGCCTCTAACTTGCCGTCATCGTTGAGCCATTGTGTATAGGTCAATTGTCCGCACGGGCCATTGACGCTGTTGGCCGACACCAAATCCAGAATCCGGCCGGCATCGCGACCTTGGACTTTGAATTTGGACATGAACGACATATCCATTAAAATCACCGCATTGCGCGCGGCCTCGTGTTCGGCCTGCCAGTACGGGAACCAGTCGTGGCGCCCAAACGACAGCGGACCCGGCTGCGGATCGGTGCCGGTCGGCGCGTACCAGTCGGCGCCTTCCCAGCCGCTGACGTCTTTGAAATACGCGCCATTGGCCTGCAAGCGCTGGTGCAAAGGCGACCGCTTGGCCCCGCGCGCTGTTTGCAACGACAGGTACGGGTAGTGGCAGCGGTAGACCATGCCCAATGTTTCGGCGATGCGCTCGCGCCGATAGCGCGGGTTGGTTTGGTAGCGCTGCAAGCGGTCGATGTGCATCCCGGTGACATCGACGTCGGCCTTGCCGTGCAAGATCCAGTGCGCCATCACCCTGCCCAGCCCGCCGGCGGTCAAGATGCCGATCGAGTTTAGGCCGGCGGCGACAAAGTAATTGCGCAGCTCGGGGGCTTCGCCGACCACTGGGCGCAGGTCAGGGGTGAAACTCTCCGGGCCACAAAAAAACTTGCGAATCCCGGTGTTGAGCGACAACGGCACCCGGCTCATAGCTTTTTCCAGCCATGGCGCCATCCGATCCCAGTCGGGAGCAATCTCGCCAAACGAAAAATCGGCTGGAATACCAGCGACTTTCCACGGTGCCGCCACCGGCTCAAACAGGCCGATCATCAACCCGCCGCCCTCTTCGCGAAAGTAACCGTAACTCGAAGGGTCCTCCAAAACCGGCAACGAGCCATTCATGCCGGCCATCTTGTCGGTGATCAAGTAGTAATGCTCCGATGCCTGCAACGGAATCGAAACCCCTGCCAACTCGCCGAACTGGCGGGCCCACATCCCCGCGCAATTGACCACCACTTCGGCGTTGATATCGCCGCGCTGGGTGCGCACCCCGGTGACCCGGCCGTTGCTTTGCAAGATCCCCGTCGCCGTCACGTTTTCCAGTATCAACGCCCCTTGCTGGCGGGCGCCTTTGGCCAACGCCATGGTCACATCGACGGGATTGACCCGCCCGTCGTCGGCGACGTAAAAACCCGCCAAAATGTCGTCGGTGCGGGCCAAAGGAAACAATTCAGCCACTTGCTTGGGCGAAATTTCCTCGACATTGACCCCGCAGTAGCGGTTAAATGCCGACACTCGCCGGTACTCGTGCAGGCGGTCCAGATCGGCGGCAACCTCGATGAAGCCCACTTTTTTCAGCCCGGTGGCCTGACCCGTTTCCGCTTCGAGGCGCTCGTAGAGATCGCGCGTGTATTTGCGCATTTCTGTTGACGTTTCCGAGGTCGAACCAAACGTCACCATCAATCCAGCGGCGTGCCAGGTCGTGCCTGAGGTCAGTTGATCGCGCTCCAACAGCACCACGTCGCGGCACCCCATGTGGGCTAGGTGGTAAGCGACTGAACAGCCAATGATGCCGCCGCCGACGATCACCACGCGGGCGTGGGTGGGAAATTGCGGTTCAGCCATCGAGCGCTCCTGCTGCTTTGCCGGTTGCGCCTGAGGTGCGCGGCGGTGGCATGGTAGGCAGGCCGTCGCGGGTTGTCGATTGATGCACCGCAGCTTGGCGCCGAAACCGGGGAATCGCGGTTGGGGGCGACAGGTGCCCAAATTTGCCGCAAGCGCTATGATGTCGCCGCGCGGTCGCAGTCGGCTGCCATAGTGTTGTCTGGATGCGTTACTGCCCCCGCTGCGGCGAAAACACAGCGTCGCTCAATTGCCCCAAAGATGGCACGCCGACCGTGCGGCAGATGAGCAACAACCGTCAGGAGTTGAGCCACGGCGATGTGATTGGCGGGCGCTACCGGGTGCTGGGCCAGCTGGGTCACGGCGGTTTCGGCACGGTTTTTGACAGCGTCCACGTGACTACTGGGCATCCGGTGGCCGTCAAGGTCCTGCTGCCGAGCCATGGCGTCGAAAGCGCAGAAATGGCGCGGCGGTTTTTCCAAGAGGCGGCCACGACTTCGCGGCTGACCCACCCCAACACCGTGCGGGTGTTCGATTTCGGCCAAACGGACACCGGCGAATTGTATCTGGCGATGGAACGGCTGAGCGGCGAAACTCTGCTGGCTTTGCTGCAGCGTCTGCGCGAACGTCATGAGACCTTGGACGAAAATCAGACTGTCGACATCGGCGTCGCGGTGCTGCGCAGCCTAGGTGAAGCGCACGCCTTGGGCCTAGTGCATCGCGACATGAAGCCCGCCAACATTTTCCTGCACGAAATGGCTGGCGGCGAAGCGATCGTCAAGGTCCTCGATTTCGGCATCGTTAAGACCCACGACACCTCGATGACCCAAGCCGGCAAGGCCTTGGGCACTCCGACCCACATGAGCCCAGAACAGGCCATGGGTCACGACGTCAATGGACGGTCAGACCTGTATTCATTGGGTTGTGTTCTGTACGAGTGCTTGTGTGGCAGCCTGCCCTTTGAGCACGAAAACCCGCTGACCGTAGTCATGCGCCACGTCACCGAGCCGCCCGAACCCTTGTTGGAGCGCAGCCGCGGCAAGGTGTTGCCCCAACTGTGTGCGGTGATCGACCGCTCGCTGGTCAAACAACCGGCTGACCGCTGGCAGACGGCGACCGAAATGCGCCAAGCGCTGGAGACCGCGATCGGCAGCGCCCCGCAGACGGGCATGTACCGGATTCCGACTCACGCCCAAGCGCGACCGTCAGCCGCATCGGCGCCGACTCCTGCGCCGACTCCTGCGCCGACTCCTGCGCCGACTCCTGCGCCGACTCCTGCGCCGACTCCTGCGCCGACTCCGATCCGCCAGCCGATTTTGCACAAGCCGCAGCCTGCTCCGGCGATGACTCCGGTGCCGACCCCGCATCGGCCACAGTCGGCGCAACTCTCGATCGATGACAGTGCCTCGGATGCGCACACGGTTGCCCATTCAACCGAGCAGATTCGCGCCCATCGCGATCGGTACTTGACTGAAAGTGGGGGCATTTTCGAGGTCGGCGGCGCCATCGGGGCGGCTGAGGAGGACCGTTCAGAAGTGAGCAGCGGTCTGATGCCACAGGCACCGCGCATGGGCAGTCGGATGGGCCCAGTGGCGTTTGCGGCGCAACCGCCTGATTTTGGTGGAACAGGTCGGGCGCGACCGACCGTTTTGCCCCAGAGTTCGGTAGAACGGTTTTTTGCCGATCCGCGCGCTGCGGTTTTAGGTTTGGGTTCCAGCGGGTTGCAGATTTCTAGCGGTTTGGGTGGTCACTCGCCTCTGGATCTGATGGCGCAAATAACCCGGGCGCTGCCGATGCACCAGCAGCCGACCCGTCGTCAGGTCGAGACGCTGTGGTTGGCCGACGATCTGCAGCACGCTGCCTATGCCGACCCGCAACACCAACTGCATGTGGTCGATTTGGGTCAACTGGGCAGGCAGCCGGTCAGCGTTTTGGATCTGGTTGACCTGGTCGAAGTCGGCGGCCATTCGGCGTTGGTTGAGGCGGTGGTCGGTTCGGCCGACGGGCGTCTGCTGGCGTCGGTGTGCGTCGACGGCAGTGTTCGGCTGTGGGATGTCACCGTCGGCCGTTTGGTGGCCGAACTGCAACTGGATTCGGCGCCGACCTGTGCCGCGATCGCTTCGGACGGCAAGTTGTTGGTGGTGGGCTGCGGGGATGGCAGCGTCGGCCTGTATGAGTTGCCGACCTTGGCAGAGCGCCGCGTCCTGCGCGGTCACCGTGAAGCCATCACCGCAGTCGCCTGTGGCGGGTCGCGGCGGCTCGTGGTTACGGCCAGCGAAGATGGCATGGTGCGGACTTGGGATCCGGTAGGCGGCGGCGCCCGCTTGACGCAGCGCGCCCACGAAGGTGCGGTGGCGTCGGTCACCGTCAACGCCTCGGGCCAAATCGTGGTATCGGGCGGCTGGGATGGCAAGGTCCATGCTTGGTATGGCCGCACCGGCGAAACGGCCCTCGACATGCACCTGCACGATGACATTGTGGCTAGCGTGGCGGTCGACAAGGCTGGCAATTACTTGGCCAGCGCTGGCGATGATCGCTGTGCCAAGGTCGTCCATATCCTGACCGGCGAGGTCAAAGCCGAACGCCGCGACTTTCGCACTGGGGTCAAGCTGGTGCGGTTTGCCGAGGATGGCGCCGTAGTTGCCGCTGGGGCGTGGGATGGCACGTTTCGGCGGATTGTGTGGTAGGTACAAGCCGCGGCTATACACGGTAACCGAAGTCCGAGATCAACTTTCGGCCATCGCCGCGAGTCGGCTGCCCTGAGCCGCGACCTTGGCGACCCACGAAACGAGCATGAGATTGCCCAAGTCCGCTTGATGCCGGACTTGGGCGATCGAGTATAGCAAGTATGCCCTCAAGCTCAGGAACTGTCCCTTAATTACTCGATCGGCCAGCGCAATTTAGCAGCGGGGAGTCGGTCTTTTAGGACACGAGCTTAGCAACCCACAACGCAAGCAAACGGAACCAGTCCCACACCGCCTTCGTGTGGCACAGTTCCTACCCTTCCGCCATCGCCGTAGAAATGACCCCCGAAGCCGCCGCCGACACATGCCCATCCGCCGTAAACGCCGCATCGCGCACCCGGCGGTCGATACGGTCGAACAGCTTGGGATCGTCCTTGAGCGCTTGCCGAACCTTTTCACGGCCTTGGCCCAAGCGCTCGCCTTCCATGCTGTACCACGCCCCGACTTTGTCGAGGATGCCCATCTCGACGGCGGTGTCGATCAGATCGCCGGCCGAACAGATGCCTTCGCCGTACAGAATGTCGAACTCGACCTGCTTGAATGGCGGCGCCACCTTGTTCTTGACCACTTTGATCCGGGTGCGGTTGCCGATGTTCTCCTCGCCGCTCTTGAGCGCACCGACGCGGCGCACGTCCAAACGCAGCGAAGTGTAGAACTTGAGCGCGTTGCCACCGGTGGTCGTCTCGGGGTTGCCGAACATCACCCCGATTTTCATACGCAACTGGTTGATAAACAGCACGATGCAATTGGACCTAGCGATGCTGGCCGTCAACTTGCGCAACGCCTGAGACATCAGCCGCGCCTGAGCGCCGAGCGAACTGTCGCCCATGGCGCCTTCGATTTCAGCCTTCGGCACCAGCGCTGCAACCGAGTCGATGACGATGACATCCACTGCGCCCGATCGCACCAAAGTGTCTACGATTTCAAGTGCTTGTTCGCCGGTATCCGGCTGGCTGACCAGCAAATCGTCGGTCTTGACGCCCAAGCGGCGAGCGTAGCTGACGTCGAGCGCATGTTCGGCGTCGACAAACGCCGCGATGCCGCCTTGCTTTTGGCTCTCGGCGATCAAGTGCAATGCAACCGTGGTCTTGCCAGACGATTCGGGACCGAACACTTCGACGACGCGACCGCGCGGAAAGCCGCCGACACCCAGCGCAATGTCCAAGCCGATGGAGCCCGAACTGATGACCTGAATGTCGCGAAACGTCGCGGCTTCGTCGCCCAATCGGACCATGGCGCCTTTGCCAAATGCGCGCTCAATCGAGGCAAGTGCGGTGGCGATGGCGGCTTGCTTGGCGGCGCTGTCGCTGTGTTGAGAAACGGGTTCGCTGATGTCCTTTTTGTTGCGCGACATGGTGACTCCAAAAGTGAAAACGGGGTGGCTGCAGGTAGAACAGACTGGTTCAGTAGTCGGTTCAGTAGTCGGTTCAGTAGTCGGTTCAGTAGTCGGTTCAGTCGTTGGCTCAGTGGCGCTTATTGCCACTACAGCCGCGGCTGACCGCGCGGTACGTCGCTGTGACCACCGCTAAACAGATGTTCAGGTGTTTTGCCACGGCTGTCAAGTTCCGTGTTGAATTTTTCTGCAGCGCACAGCCCTGGCGCTCCACTCACACGGTGTTGACGCTGGCCGATCGGCAGCCTCCCTGGCCAGCTCAGTCTAAAATAATACAACAAAACCATGCCACTATGCCGCGGAGTGCGAGCTTAATCAGCGGGCGCGGCAAATGATCGCCCGAGCACGCGCTCGACAAACGCAAACTGATCACGCCAGTACTGACGGGCCTGTGGCAGCATCACTAATGCGTGAAAAGCGTGCATTTGCCGGGGGTAATAGCACGCTTGCACCTCGACGCCGCGCCGCGCCAGCGCCGCCTGCAAGCGCCGGGTGTCGTCGAGCAACGGGTCGGCGGTGCCCACCCCCAAAAAAAACGGCGGCAGCGGCCGATCTGGCGGCAGGTCGGACTCAAAAACAGCTAGAGTGTCAGCGAGTTCAACATGGTGAGCTGCCGGTAAGTTGGCGCGCCGCAAGTAGGCGTCCTCGACCTCTTGCAAGCGATCATTGATGAACGTGCTGATCTTATTCGGTCGGCGCCGGGCAAAACGGGCCTGATCGCTCACTTGGTACACGCCGCACGCCGGTAGCGCCACTTTGGGCACCACCCCGGTCTCGAACACTTGGCGCGCATACGGTTCATCGCGGGCAAAACAGGCGGCAATCACCAGTGAACTGACTAAGTTGGCGCCGGCCGACTCGCCCGCCAACATCAGTTGGTCGAGGTCGCCGCCATAGGCCAGCGCGTTGCGCACCACAAACTCGTAGGCCGCACAGACGTCCTGCACCGCCGCCGGAAACGGGTGCTGTGGGGCCAAGCGATAGCTAATGTTGAACACCACGCAACCGCGGCGGGCAAAACCCAAACCGAAGACCCAGTGGCTGTCCTTGGACAAAATGCGAAACGCGCCCCCATGAATATACAGTACGACTGGCAAAGGCCCGTGGCGGTTGATCGGGCGATAGACGTCTAGGCGGTGCTCGGCCATTCCAGTGGGCAAGTATTCAATATCGCGGATAATTTCGACGCCATGTCGGGCCGGATTGGCCCGCGGGTGCAGCCGACCGGCCTTGGACAAGCCGGTGAAAAAACCGTCCGACAGCGCTGCTCCGGCCTTGCGGCGCAAATTGAACAAGAGGCTTGCCATGGTCAGTGCCCGTCCACGAAGTGTCGATTTCGATCTGCGAAAGGCCCAGAGCGACGAGTCGGCTTGAAAAGCCCCGAGCTTAGCGACCAACAAAGCAAGCAAACGGAACCAGTCCCACAATGACTTATTGTGGGACAGTTCCTTACCACGCCTCGTCATCGTTTTGGACTTCAGCGCGCAACCGCCGCAGACGCGGATCCACGGTCGGTTCGGGTGCCACTGTTTCTGCAATTGGGGCCGCGGCCTGATCCCCAGCCGGGCCACCGGCTTGCACTCCCCCTTGGGCGGCACTGAGATCGCGTCCGATGGGCGGCACTGCAGCGGCTCGGGTCCGCCGCGCCCACGCCTTGGTGGTGAACACTAAGCCGCCGATCGCCAAAGTGATCAGCAGCAGGGGCACCAACCAGCCTTGTTCACGCTGCTTTCTGGGCAGCAACCAGTGTTGGGTTTGCTGTTCACGCGGCGGTTTGCCGGCATTGAACTCCGCCAAGTAGTAGGCTAGCAGCTCGTCGCGCGAAAACCCGAGCGCGAAGAAAATGCGCGCGCGCAACTTGTAGACGATGGCAGGACTGCACGACAGCTGGCATTTTGAAAAGAAAATCGTGGGTTTACAGCCGTCACATACGCAACGCACATCGTCCAGCCACCACGCGTAGTCCGCCGCCGGATAGCGCCACACCCGCTCGTATTCGGGGGCGATCGGCACGAAGGCGGCCTCCAACTGCTCGGCCACTTGCCGCTTGTCGGCCAACGCCGCCGTTGCCAAGGGTGCCAACGCATCGCGCAGATCCGCTCGCACTCGGGCAGCATACCGGCAAGTGCACGCCGGATCCGCCAAGCTGTGGACGGTGTCGATCGCGACCTGACCCTGATTGGCACACACGCAGGCGATACTGGTGTCGATCCGGGCGATCGCCGCCGCGCGCAGTGGATCCGCGGCGAACTGCTGACCCGCGCCCAACGTGACCGGTTCCACGCGCTTGCGTACCGAGGGCGCTGCATGATCGTGTTCGTCCCCCACGGTCGGAGCAGTCGGTTGCGCCACGCTGGTGGAGGTCAAGCCCGCCGCGATCACCAGGGCAGCAAACACCAAATATCGAAGCGATTGTGCGGTAGTTCCAGGCTTCATCGCGGCAACAAGGCCTCCGAGTCTGCAGTCAGACCGCCGCCACTTTGCGGCACGCAGACCCCGCTGACAAGGGCCATCGGCGGTTTTGGCTTGTTCACCCTTTGGACGGGCATTACCCTATCGCCCCGTCGGACTGGCCACGTGGCCGGTATTTTCGGCGCAAAATTGGAGGAAACCATATTGAATCAAAAGGCAATTCTGCGCATGCTCAGTGGCTGTATAGTTGGCGTCGGGGCCGGTTGCGTGGCGGGCGGCGGCGGATCCGGTGGCGGCGGCGGCGCTGTGGCCCAAACGACTGGCGGTGTCGCCGGTGAGCCGTGCAGCACCAACTTGTTCGACCAAGGATGCAACGGCGCCAAGCGTATGCAGTGTGACGCGGCTTCGGGCAAATGGATTCTGATCGACGTGTGCCCAACCGGCTCGGTGTGTACCGAAAAAGGGGCTGCCGGAGCTTCCAAACGCAGCGCGACCTGTGAAACTACAGCTAATTCAGACGCAGACGCGATCACGGCCGCCGATGTCGACACCGGTGATTTGCCAGCCGTCGACGGACCGATCACCGTAAAAGCCGACATTGTCAGCAGCGACGGCTCCAGTGGCGACGGCTCCAGTGCCGGCGATGCCGCCTCAACCGCGGACGTCATCGGGCCCACCGACGTCGGCAAAGTGTGCGGCAATGGCACCTGCGAAAGCGGTGAGACCAAGGTCAATTGCTCACAAGACTGTGACGAGGGTGGCGCCGTCTGCAATAACGGCACCTGTGAAGAACCTGCTGAAAATAATCAAAATTGCCCGCAAGACTGCCCGGCGAAAGCAGTGTGCGGCAACGGGGTATGCGAACCCAACGAATCCTCAAGCAATTGCGCCAAAGACTGCGCCAAACCGACCTGCGGCAACGGCGTGTGTGAGCCGGGCGAGACCCAAAGTTCGTGCAGCAAAGATTGCAGTGGCAGCGTCATTTCGGATTGCAGCGCCAAAGCCGATTACGACTTCATCAAGAATACCGGTTACAACGCAGTTTTTGAGCAAGTCGTTTCGCAGTGCGTCGTCGGCGGCAGTTGCTTGGGCAAGACCGGCGAGCAAATGGCGACCTGTATCGCCGACTGCCTTACCAGCAAAGGGACGTTTAGCGCCAACTGTTCAAAATGCATCGGATCATTTAGTGCCTGTACCGTCAATTCCTGCATGAGCGTGTGCGCGTCGACTCCGAGCAGCGCCCAGTGCCAGTCGTGCGCGATGGCCGCCTGCGGGGGCGTGCTGGCCGCCTGCAACGCCCCGCCGGTGTCGTCGAGCCCAGTGTGCGGCAACGCGAAGTGCGAAGCCGGTGAGACCACCTCCAGCTGTAGCAAGGACTGCCCGGCCACTGCTGCTTGCGGCAACGGCAAATGCGAAGCGGGTGAGACCTCAAGCAATTGCAGCAAAGACTGCCCAGCCACCGCGGTGTGCGGCGACTTCAAGTGCAGTGGCAACGAAACGGTGGCCAACTGCCCGCTGGACTGCGACGCCGGCACGCAGTGCATATCCGCTAAATGCCCGACGCAGACCCAAGCCTGCATCACCAACAGCAGCTGCGGCAACTTGTTTCAGTGTGTGCACAAATGCGCGTCGGGGGACCAAACCTGCGTCCAAAACTGTGGCACTGTCGCTGGTTCAAACGCCGTCCAGTTGTATAACGCATTGGCGACCTGTGGGGAATCCAGCGGTTGCGCCGGGACGGCCGCGGTCTGTGGCAATGGCAAGTGCGAAAGCGGAGAAACATCCACTACTTGCAAGCAGGACTGCCCGGTTTCCAGTGGTCACGTGTGCGACACCGCCTGTGGCGGCCAGCCGACCGGCAAGTCCTGCTACTGCGACGCCACCTGCAAGGCCCAAGGCGACTGCTGCGATGCCAGCGGCGCCACCGCAACCGGCAAGACTTGCGCCGGCTCAACCTGCGCCGACTGCAAATAGACCACTAAGGAACTGTCCCAGAATAATTCATTGTGGGACTGGTTCCGTTTGCTTGCTTTGTTGGTCGCTAAGCTCGCGTCCTGAAAGGTCGACTCGTCGCTCCTGTGTTGCCCAGATCGATCGAGTTATTTGAGGACACTTCCTAAGGCCCTTGGAAAATCAAGTTGATTTTGCACTTTGGCCCATTGCTTGCTTGGTGGGTCGCGAACTCGCGGCTTTTCAAGCTGACTCGCCGCTCCGGTCCTTCGCAGATCGATCGACTCATTCTTGCACTCGCCCTAACAACGCCAGCTTAGGCGCGAACGGCCAACGACGGGCCGCGGCGTCGATGGCGGCCGCAGACCTACAGGCCTGCATTGCCATGGCGGCGCTGGCCGGCTGCAGGTGCTGGCGATGGCTATCGGGCCCCAAAAACCGGCCAGATCCCGTGGTGGCGAGCCGCTGTTGCCGCTCTGCGCTGCTCACCAGGATCGGCGCGATCGAGCTCCGCAAACGCCGCCTTCCACGCCGCAAAACTGCCGCCATTGCGGGCCGCTTGAACCACCACCCCGGCGGTCGCCATGCCGCCTTGGCTGAGCCGATATTCGACCCAAGCCCAGCGCGGTGAATCAAAGCGCACATCGACACGGCTACCCAGTTTTGCTTGAATATGCCGCAACTTGGCCGATTGACTCGCTTCTGCCTCGAACGGCGCGTCAGCCAATGGCGTGTGCAGTTTCGGTACAAACGGCGACAACGTGATGGCCGTGCGCACGATCTTGGACAGACGCAGTGAAAAATCGACCAATTCCGCGATATCCTCTGCATTTTCATCGGGCAGGCCGACAATGACATACATCTTATAGCCGCGCATGCCGACGCGCCGCGCTTGCAGGGCTGCGCCCCACAAATGGCGTTCACGCAGCCCTTTAGCCATCTTGCCGCGCAGCCGCTGACTGGCGGCGTCCGACGCCACCGTCATGGTCCGGTAGCCGCCGGCAAACAACAGGTCGACAAACTCGTCATCCTCGTCCAAACGGTCGGCGCGCAGGCTGGAAATGCCAAAAGTCTTGCCGCGCTCAATCGCCGCCCGCAGCGCCCCTTTGATCGGTCGCCAGTCACTGACCGCCGCACCCACAAAGCCGACGCGCGGCGACTGGGCAAACTCGGGGCGATCCAAGGCGGCAATCACCCGCTCCAACTCTGGTTCGCGCATCGGCGCCATCGGCGCCCGCACCACGCAAAACTTGCAGTAGCGCGGGCAGCCTCGGCTGGCTTCCAGCAGCATCATGTCGCCAAATTCGGCATCCGGGCTGCGCCACTGGCCCAATACCGGCAGTTCATCCCCACCGACACTAAGTAAATTGGGCACCGCCTCGCCGTGCACAGCCGGAACCCACATCCCTTTGACATCTTTAGCAATCTGCTGCAAGGCCTGGCGCGACGGGCGCTCCGCCAACCACTGCAACACTTGGGCAATCGCTTCATCGGCTTCGCCCATCACCACCACGTCGGCAAGCGGTCCCAGCGGCAACACGTTGGAGGTCGTCAGCGGGCCACCGACGATGACCGGCGGGGCATCTGCACTGCGATCAGCCGCAAAAGCCGCGATACCGCTGGCCTCCAACAACATCGCCAAGTTGCCCAAATCGAGTTCATAGGCAATCGACACCAAGATGGCGTCGTAGTCGGCCAGCGGCTTGTCCACTTCCAACGTCCGCACGGGCGGCGGCGTCTGACCGTGAACGGCGAGTTCGGGGAGCACTGCGCGGTGGCAAGCGACATCGGGCCGTTGGTTCAGCGCGCGGTAAATGACCTGAAAACCCAACGACGAACCGGCTACGCGGTAGGTATTGGGGTACACCAGCGCCACTTCGACCTTGGCGCGGCGGTGCAGAGTGCCGGTCTCGGTCGCCAACACCTGAGCATTGGACGAAAGAGCCTTTCCTGTCGGCGGTTGCGCCTTGCGTGTAGTCGAGCGAGTGGTGGGCACGGTCTCAATGCGCAGACTGCGGCTGCGGGTCGAGACTAGCGCGATCGCGCCCATTTGGCGATCCATTTCCGGTAAATCTATGAAAAAACTTAGAAACTGTCACTAATTGGGCCATAGTGGGACTGGTTCCGCTTGCTTACGGCGTAGGTTGCTAAGCCCGCGTCTTCGATCGTCGACTCGCCGTTCCTGAGTCGCGCAGGTCGATCGCGGATTTTGCGGACAATTCCTTAGGCGAATCAACGATAAACTCAGTTCGTCAGCGCGTTTTGCGCATCGAGCGGCATTTTTGCGGGGCACTGGAGCCCCACGGCCGGCGGGATTGACGGGTTCAAACTGCGACGCAATGCCGATGGCGTGGTAGTCTGCGGGCGACGCGACGGCGTCAAGGGCGCAAGCAAGAACAACGCGATCGATGTGGGAAAGAAATGAAGCATCAAGTCGGCTCTACTCGGTCGCCGAAGTCCGGCATCAAATGCCAGACCGCCGATCTGGCGCTTGCTCAGTGGGTCGCCAAGCTCGCGTCTGCTGCGCAGCCGCCTTGCGGCTCCGGTCAAAGGTTGATCTCGAATTTGGGTGACCATATATAGTATGGCCGAGAATTGGCGACCGACCAAGCAATCCAGGGGCCGCAGAGCAGAATCGACCCTATTTTGCCCGCAACCCAACTCATTACGGAGTTCACCATGCCAGAGCCAGCCGCCCAAAATCAGACCCAACGCCAGCAACCCGGTCAGGCCAATCAGCGCGGTGGAGCGCAGGCTGGTCAAACGCCGGGCGCGGGCGGCGCTCAAGGCCAACAGCAGCCGCAGGCTCCGGCAGCGCCAGGCGGTGGTGGTCTGACCCAGCCGCTCTTTTCGGGCGACCATGTGCTGGAGACGGTGCTGACCGCCAATGTGATGTTGAACGAGGGCGCGCGCGGGCCAAGCGTTCGCGCGATTCAGCAGTTTTTGGTCGCTTCGGGTCTTAATCTGGGCCGCGCGGGCGCTGATGGCCAATGGGGGCCGGCCACGACCAAAGCGCTCAAGACGTGGCAAGGGGCGCACGGCGTGCCTTCGACCGGCGCGTTCGGTAAATTGACTCTGCAAGCTATGGAAAAAGAACCGCCAATGCAGGCGCCGCCCGCCGCCGAGGCGCAACAGCCGCCGGTGATGGACCAAACCCAAGTGGCCCAGCAAGCCAACCGCGCCCAAGCCGCTCCCAGTACCCAAGGCGGTGCTGCCGCGCAGGCGGGACAGGGTGGCGGTGGCGCGGCCGCAGGGGCGCCGGGCAGCAAGAACGGCGGCCTTCCCGGCGATTTTCAAAAGGTTTGGGACGCTCACCCCCACAATTACCAAAAGGACGGCAGCCAGAACACCTCGAGCGAAAAAATGTCGGAATGGCTCGGCTTTGACCCCGCAGTCTACCAAAATACTTGCGCAATTCGGCTGTCGACCATGTTCAACCAGCTCGGCGGCGATTACAAAATCACCAAGGAAAAAGCGGTAGCAGCGGGCATTCCGGCCGGGCGGGTGGCGTTTTCGAAAAAGACCGGATGGTACTACATCTTGTCGGCCAAAGAGGCGTGGACCTACGTTTCGGCCCATTTTGGTCAACCCCACCAGAGTTGGCCGCAAGGCAAGCGGTTCAAGACAGAGGACGAGTTCAAGACCACGTTTGACAGCGACATTGAGCCAGCTGTGTCCGGCAAGCGCGGCATCGTCGCCTTTGACAAAATCTTTGGCTACGGTGGCACCGGTCACGTCGACGTTTTCGACGGCATGCAGTTGTCGGATGCCAACAATTGGTATCCGTGCCAGCAGCTCAAGGTGTGGTACATCTAGCCTACCGGTCAGACTAGGCTTGCCTTGCGTTTCTTGGCTTGTTTCGCAGGTCGCTTCGTCGCGCACGCCTTTGTTTTCATTGGGTAATTTCACGATCAGCGTCGGTAGGTGGCATCTTGGACACTTCGCCGAACTGCCCCAAGACCGATGGTGCCAAAGAGTGACGCGTGGCCACTTCACCTTTGGCTAATCAGTCGGCGGGTCGCAGCCTGTGTCCGGTCCAACTGGGCGACCGATTTGGCTATGTCGACCACCGCGGCACCCTCGCCATCGCCCCGACTCTTGAGCAGGCTCAGCCTTTTTTCGCCGGTCTAGCTGCCGCGTGTGTCGATCGGCGCTGGGGCTATTTGAACCTGAGCGGGCAGTGGGCGATTGCGCCCCAGTTCGATGACGCTCGCGATTTTGGCGAGGCCGCCGCTGCCGTCTGTTGCAACTCGCAGTGGGGCCTGATTGACCCGACGGGCCAACCGTTGACAGCGACCACCTTTGCCGATCTGCGGCCCCTTCGCGGCGGGTTGGCTGCGGCTGCCATGGCTGGCCAGTGGGGCTACATCGACGGCGGTGGCCAGTGGGCGATTAGCCCGCGCTTCGACGATGCTGGAGATTTTTCGGACGCGGTGGCACTTGTGCTGCGCGACCGGCGCTGGAGCTTTGTCCACCGCGACGGCGCCACCAGTGGCATCGGCACCTACGACGAGGCTGGTGATTTTGCCGACGGCTTGGCGCCGGTTCGCATCGCCGATCACTGGGGATTCGTTAACCGCCATGGCCACTTGACCATCGGTGCCGCGTGGAGGCAGGCCAAGTCATTTCATGAGGGCTTGGCAGCAGTGCGCGCCGACCGCGGCTGGGGCTTTGTCGCCAGCGATGGGCGTGTCGCGATTGCCCCACAGTTTCACTATGTTCAAGACTTTTGCGAGGGAGTTTGCGCCGCCCAAATCGACAGCGCTGACGGCCCCCGCTATGGCTATTTGGGCCGCGATGGGCGCTGGCTGGTCGCCCCGCAATTCGCCTTAGCCTTGCCGATGCACTCTGGCCTCGCCGCAGCGTACACCGCGACCGCGGCGGTGGTGGTCGACCGAGCTGGCAAAACGGTGTTTCGTCGATCGCTGTAGGCCGCGATCCCCCGCTTTGGGCGCATCTCTGCGTCGCCGCGGCGCTTTCCTCCTAGACAGTTCGCAGGACTGTCTCATTGGCGTACGCAAGTACGCCTCAGTCGTCAAGCCCCTTGCTCCTTGTCGAGCGACAGCGAGCGACAGCGAGCGACAGGGCACTGGCATCCCACGGGGGTCGCGGGGAATTTCGGTGGGGAATCCTGGTAGTCGGGGTCGGTCGCGGCACAGCTACACCGAGCACGTGCACAGAAAAACCGAACGTGCGCCGAATCCGTGCGCCGAAAACCTTAGCATGCGCAGCGCAAAACTCTGCTAGCGCAGCGCAAAACTCTGCTAGCGCAGCGCAAAACTCTGCTAGCGCAGCGCAAAACTCTGCTAGCGCAGCGCAAAATCAGCGCTTGACGCCACCGGCATGCGCTGCGGCCGAAGAGTCTGCGCGCTGCTGTTGGTCGTTTTGGGCGTCCAGCCTGGGCACAGCGTCCACTACCGGCGCGGCGTCGGTGCGCGGCGTAGCGTCGATTTCAGTGCGCAGGGCCTGTTGCTCGCCGTCTTGCTTGGCTTTCTTGAAATTGCCAATCGCCTCGCCCAAACCCTTGCCCAGTTGCGGCAACTTGGTGGAACCAAAAAGCAATACCACTACCGCCAAGATCGCGATAATCTCCCAAGTCCCCAGCATCGCCCGGCTCAGTGTGGGCACACCTTGGCTCCAATCGACGGTCGCGATCGGGACGGTTGCGATCTGGAAAGTGGTGGAGGCGCCGCAGAGCAGGTTTTGGCCTAAGTTGCCCAGCATGTTCGACCTTAGTGCGCCCAAGTGACGCGCACAACTCCGCTAGCGTAGCGGATCCGAGCTTGAACCGCTATCGGGCAGCCGCACCGGCGGTACGGCGACAAAAGTGTCACCAAATGGCCGCGGCCGCAGCCCGGACGGCCGAGTCGTCGGCACTGCAATCAGCGCCGCCAACATTGGATCGGCGTCGGCGCGACCGGTCATGGTCATCAACCGCTGATACAGATCGCCTGCGGCCACATGCTCAGCAAACTTCTTGTTGGCACCCTCGCCTTCGCCGGTAAGCAAGTCATTGTCAATAAACGCCGTCGCTTGTACTCGAAACCGCCGCAAATTGGAGGCGCCGACAAAACTCACCACGGTGTACGTTGGTGGCTGGTGACCCAGTTGTTGCAACAGTTCTTGGACCGCGGTTTTCCAGTTCGCCACCCCCGCCGACAGGGCGCCGGGCGTATCGCCCAATTCTGCCGCCGTGGTCACTGCTTCGTGCAGCAGATCCTCGAACAGGTTGCGCACGATTGGGCGCACCGCTACGTAGCCGCCGTCCATGAAAATCGCCGCAATCAGGGCCTCCAGCGCGTCAGCAAGTATCGAGGGTCGCCGCCGGCCGCCGCTCTGGTCTTCGCCGCGTCCCAAGCGCAGCGCTGGCCCCAAACCAATCGCTTCGGCCACTTCCGCCAGACAACTTTCGCGGACCAACTGCGACTTGAGCAAGGTCAGTTGGCCCTCGCGGCGCTCCGGCATCAGCTCCACCAAGGCTTCGGTGATGACCAAACCCAACACCGCATCGCCCAAAAACTCCAAGCGCTGATTATCAATTAAGCAGTCGGGTCGCTCGTTGCGAAACGAGGTGTGCGTCAACGCCTGATCAAGCAACTGGTGGTCGGCGAAATCGTGGCCGACCCGCCGCGCCAAATTAGCGGTGGCCGCCAGCGTATCGTGAATCGGGATCAACGGTCGCGAAGTTCGGCGGATAGCGTCGCCAACGTCAACCATGGTGTGCTCCAACATCTTCGACCCTGCTGCAATTACAAGGTGGCGCCGGCATTGGCGGCACTAATAGTGCCCCCACCAAGGACGCGATCTCCATCAAACAGAACTCCCGCTTGACCGCGGGCGGCGGCGTAGAGCTCGTCGCGCACGACTAGGGTCAAGGTGCGACCGTCGGCCGTGCAGTCCACCACTTCAATGCGCGCGGGCTGGCCGCGATGGCGAACTTGCACTTGCAATTGTGCACAATACTGCGGTGGCCGGCCACTGATCCATGTGCAGTCGGCCAAAACCAGCTTTTGCACCCGCAACCGGTGACGCTCGCCGACGATAACGGTGCCATCTTGACGTTTTTCGATGACGTACAGTGGAGCCGAATCCGGTGTTTTGCTTGTTATTTTCAGACCATGGCGCTGGCCGATTGTCACGCTGTGCAACCCGGCGTGTTCGCCCACGCTGTGCCCTTGTTCGTCGATCACCTTGCCCGCTTCGATCGGCATGCGCCCTTGCAGCCAATCCTGCGGGCGCTGACCGCCGACGAAACACACGTCCATCGACTCCTTCTTGTGGGCGGTAGGCAGGCCAAAGCGCTCGGCATGGGCCCGCACTTGCGGCTTGGTCATGTCGCCGAGCGGAAAGCGCAGCTTTTGGACCGTCGCCGGGACCAAGGGATACAGAAAATAGGCCTGATCTTTGGCCGGATCGCGGGCGCGGCGCAGTGTCATCTGGCCGGCGTCGTCGGCGAGTAAGCGCGCATAGTGACCCGTGGCCAAAACGTCGGCTCCCAATGCCAACGCCGTGTGCAGTAGCTTGTCGAACTTGAGAGAACGATTGCAATTAACGCAGGGATTGGGGGTCTGAGCCTGCCGCCAACTGTCAATAAATGGCTGGACCACCTCGCGCAAGAATGCTTGGCGCTCGTCTAGGACATAGTGGCGAATACCTAAGTGGTGAGCCACGTTGCGGGCGTCGCGTGCATCGTCGGGCGCACAACAACTGCCCGGTCGGCGCTCGGTCTGGGCGACGTCGTACAAGCGCGCGGTCAGCCCAAAAACGCGGTAGCCGGCTTCGACCATAAGTGCAGCGACGGCACTGGAATCGACGCCGCCGCTCATCGCCACCGCGACAGTGGCACCGATCGGCAAGTTCATGCCGGCGAAAATAGCTGCCGCATTGCGGGCAGATTCGCGCGGATTTTCAACAAAGGGTAGTGATTGCGGCAACATGACTGAGTCGGCGCGTCGGTATGTGGTCGCGACAGTTGTTCAAGATAGGTGGTTGCAGGCCGGCGGTCCAGTCACTGGCCCCAAATTGGCTGGCGCGGCCCGCTTTTTGTCACTACGCTGGCGGCGGGACGGTCCTCGCCCGCGCCAAGGTTGCTCACCGTGTCGATTGCCGTGTCGTGGCCAGCCTGGGTGCCCACCGCCGTTGCGGTCGCGCTGGCCTGCCTGCGCCTTGCCGCGTTTGACTACCATCTTGCGCTGGCGGTGGCGCCCGTGAGTTGTGTGGCCGCCAGCCTGATTGCCCGATCGGGGTTGGCGCAGCGTCGAGCACTGGGTCTGGACTGGGTGGTCTTGGTGGCCGGTCCGCTTGCCGTTGCCGCGCTGGTGGCCGCGTGGCAGCCCAGTTGCGGCCTGCTCGACGGCGCGGCGTTGTGGTTGTTGGGGCCGATCGCCGCCAGCCTGTGGGGGGCTGCCGCGGGCGCACTCGCGGCCTTAGCGACAAAGCCCAGTTGGCAGCGCCTGACTTTGGTGGGCCTGATGATCGGCGCGGCCGTGCCCAGCGCTGCCCATTTTCTGACGAGTCCGCAAATCGACGCCTATGCGCCACAAGTGGGTCATATCGCTGGAGCTTTGTACGAGGATGCCGTGGCCGCGAGTTGGCGCGACGTCGCCTATCGATTGGCTGACCTCGCTTGGATTCTGCCGCTGCTAGCGGTGGTGCGGCTGGCCACCCGCTTGGACTTGCCGTGGTCGCTAGGCACTGTGCACCTCTTGCTGCGCAGCCGCGCCGCCATTCGCTGGGCTGGGGTCGTTGCGGTCAGCGCTTTGGGCATTGCCGCCCACCAGGCAGGGCCTCAACGCTGGCGGATCGCCACACACGCCTACGCCACCGCACTGCCGATCCGCAGCGTGGTGGCCGCCAACGGCACCGTTCAGGTCACCATTTTTGGCCCGCGCGGTCCCAAGTGGCAGCAACCGCTGGCCCAACTGCACCACGACGTGGCCTTTCGCCACCAGCAGCTGGCGAAGTGGTTTGGCCACCCCGCCACCGACGTCCAGTTGTATGCGTGGCCGGATGCCGGCACCAAGCGCGCCTGGACTGGCGCCCACAAGGTTGAAATGGCCAAGCCGTGGCTGCGGCAAATCCACATGGTTTTGCCCGAGTATGGCAGCACGACGCTGACCCACGAACTGGCGCACGTGTTTGCCGCGGTGTGGGCCGATAATCCACTGGGTGTGCCACTGAAGCACGGGCTGGTGCCCGATGCCTTGACCATTGAGGGCATGGCGGTCGCCGCCGAATGGCCGCTGCGCGCGGATCTGGATCCCCACGGCTGGGCGCGCGCTGCTCGTCAGCTGGGCAAGGCCCCCAGCTTGGAGCAATTGGCCTCGCCTACAGGCTTTTTGCGCCTCAATCCCGATCTGGCCTACACCTTGGCGGGGTCGCTGCTGCGCTACATTGGCCAAACGTGCGGGCGGTCGGCTTTGGCGCGCGCCTATGCCCATGGCGAGCTGGCGGTCGGCTGTCCAGTGCCGTTGCCGCAGGTCTTGCTTGGCTGGGCTGCGTTTGTCGACGATCCCAAGCGTGCGCCGTTGACCGCAAGCGACTTGGAGCGGGCTCGCGCCCGTTTTGAGCCTCCTGGCCTGTTTGATCGGCCTTGCGCACTGGCCGTCGGCCGTTGCAGCGATCGCGCTGCCGGACAACACCTTGCGGGCAACGATCGGGCGGCTGCCGACTTGTGGGCTGCGCTGGTCCAGCGGCTGCCGATTGCCGACTGGCGCGCCCTCGATCCTGCGGTTGCCGCCCACTGGCACATCGCCAATGCCAGCGCTGGGGATGCCCAAACGGCGGCTGTTGCCCTGCAAGACTGGCTGGATTCACAGCATGCGCGGCCAGTGAGTCATCGCCCCAACCCATTGGCCACGGCCAGTGTCTTGTCCGTTGTCGGTGATTTGCACTGGCAAAGCCAGCAGTTGCTCCTTGCGCAGGCGGCATGGTCCAAGGCCCAGAGCGCGCCACTGGACGAAGCGAGCCAGCGCACGCTGCAGGTCAAACAAGCGCTGGCCCAAGTACCTGCTGCACACCGGACCATGGCTTCAGTGCTGTGTGTGGGTGGCGCCTTCGAACCGCCCGAGCGGGTGTTGGCCGACCTGCGCCAATCGCTGCCGACCCATCCGTTGGCCACCTGGCTGTGGGCGCGGCGCATGCTGCGTTACGGGCAGGCCGAGCCCGCTTTGGCGGCGATCGAGAGTGTCCTGCCGGCCGTGCGGCTAACCTATCCGCTGGTGTACCGCGAGGCCTTGCGCACTCTGGCGCTGGCCTGGGCGCGCCGCGGTGACTGTCAAAAGCTCTCGCGCGTGCTCAAACTGGTGCAACCGACGAGCTTACAAGAAGAACTGACCCAGCGATGCCAAGTCACTCTTCCAAGCGGCGCCTATTCTGCAGACGCCAGACTCGACGCCCCCTAGGAGCGTGTCGGAGTATTCCGACTCGCTCCTAGCGCCGTCTGGCTAGATGGCGGCAACTGTCTGAAACTGCACGGATTTACTCCGGGCAGTTGTCGGACAGTTGAGAATAGTTGACTGGCTAGGAGCCGGTCGGATCGTAATAGAT